>CAMDPX010000007.1 GCA_945905295.1 Planctomyces sp. SH-PL62
CCCGGTTTGTGCGGAATCGTCACGACTCACCGGGGGGCTGACGCCGCCCCGCTCGCCGGAATGCTGGGCGATCAACGGCATCACTTCTTCATACGCGAAGCGCTGCGTGACTTTGATCGCCGACTTGGCGAACTCGGTGTGGACGGGGATGCCGTCGGGAGTGAACTCGATGAAGGCTGAGTTCGTGTATCGCACTCGGCCTTGTTGCAGACTGGCGAGGCCGTTCGAGATGACTTCCGGCAGCATGGGCAGCACGCGCGTCGGCAGATAGACGCTGGTGCCGCGTCGGCGTGCTTCTCGATCCAGCACGCTGCCGGAACGGACGAAGTGGCCGACATCGGCGATGTGAACTCCCAGAACCCAATGCCCGACTTCGTTGCGCTTCAGCGAGATCGCATCGTCAAAGTCACGAGCGTCAAAGGGGTCGATGGTCAGGATCGTTTCGTTTGTCAGATCGAGTCGGCCGCGCAGGTCGGTTTCATCGAATCGCTCCGCTTGCCGAGCCGCTTCCGCCAGCACTTCGGGTGGGAATTCGTCGGGCAGATTGAACTCGTGAACGATCGACTGCAGATCGACTCCCGGATCCCCTTTCGGGCCGAGCACTCGCGTCAGGACTGCTTCGCCAGACTGCGAGTGGGACGGGAACCGCAGCATCTCGATGACGACTTTGTCGCCGGGTGCTGCTCCCTTCGCGCCGGGATCGCCGACCCAGATCGGGTCTTCAAAGTTGCGGCCGTCGATCTTCACGTAGCCCTGAGCGTCGAACTCATCGTAGGTGCCGACGAACGAATTGGTCGCTCGCTGTGTGACCTCGACCACCTTGCCGTATGCCCGCTCTCCCTCGTGTGGCCTTCCGGCCAATTGCACAATGACGTTGTCGCCGACTTGAGCGTCTTTCAAATCGCGCGTCGCGATCGAAACCTCCTGCGGTTTCGTCCCTGCGCGATGCCCCGCCGCGTCAGCCGTTGCGATGAACACGGCGCCGCGCACGCCGATCTTCTTGATCACACCCGACAGCGAACCCGGTTTGAGTTTGTCGCCAGGACGGGGTCGGGAGTCTTTTTCCTGCGACTCGTCGAGCGACTTAGGACGTTGGCCTGCGGCATCCGTCGCAGGAAAAAGACTCCCGACCCCTTCGCCTTGCTGGTCGAGGCTCGCCACGCCGCGATGAAAAATCGCCCGCCAAGCGATGAGGAATTCCTCGAAGTCGCGCTTGCGAATGCCCAGCCGCTTGGCGACATGCTTCGGCTCCAGCTTCCGAGCATTCGGCCGCGAGTGGATGTAATCGGTGATGAGGTCTTGAAAGAAGTTGGACATTGTGACGGTGATCACTTCGTTGGACGCCGTCGCGAATCGAAGGCGTCTTTGCGGTTGAGTTGCAGGTGGTATTCGGTGGCTCGACCAATGGCGGTGAGCGGGATGATGCGGCCCCGTTTCAAATGAAAATGCTTGTGCCAGTTGTCACGGCGTGGATTGAACAAGCGAACGATGCGGCCGGTCTCTAAGTCAATTGACGACAAATCGCAGCTTTTGAGTCGATTACAGGTGAAACATGCCCAAGCCAAATTCAACAGAGTTGTTTCACCGCCGTGCCGCCTCGAAAGGACGTGATCTGGCTCATGGGCAAAGACAGCGTCTCGCTCATGCACGAGACAGTATTCGCAACGAAAGCCAGCACGTTTTTGGAGTTCCCGTCGCATCGAAGCAGGGACTCGCTGGCTCATGCTCGCTTGACTCCACGCATCATCGCTTTGAGCCGACGAAACAAGCTTTCGGCGTGCAAGAACTCATCCAGCTCTCGGCGGTCCTGATCCGTCAGAATTCCCTCACGATTCTTCTCAAGGAGTTGGCTGGCGCGCCGCTGGATGGCTGGTGACGGGTGGTAATCCAAAATCGCATCGCGTGACGGCGAGGTCGCCAGAAACTCGGCGATCTCGTCGAAGATGCTGCGTTTGGAGCGTGGCTTGGCACGGCGAACATTTCGTTTGGTGGTCGTCAACATCGTGAAAGCTCCTTGGCGGTACATTCTCGGAGCCGTCTCGCGAACTTCAAGACCAAGAGTCCTTCAATCTCGGCCCCACGACGCGCAGGTCTCCGTTGCGAACGGTCAGGCTGTTGGCGTCGAAGAACTCGCAAAGCGGAACAGAGAACTTGCGGCTGACTCCCCAGGCGTCGCGCAATTGAGCCATCGACGCCGGGCCATTCTTGTCGAGGAATTCGGCGCAGAGTTGTCTCGCACGTTCGATCGCTTCTGGCGAGAAGTACAAGTCCTCGGCGACCTTCACGAGCAGGCCGTCTTCGCAACTGACGTGCAGCAGCGGAGCAATTTGGTCGAGCGTTTGTCCGACGGTCGCGGCGAGTTCTTTCGTGGTCGGCGGCATGAGTCCGGAAGCGGCGATCGTTTCGAGCAACTTCGTTCGTGCCGCCTGTTGATTCTTCGTGAGCTTGATCTGCGCGTCGGCGGGGCCGATCTGCGGGCCGACTTTGACCAGTTCGTTTTTCACGAGCAGATGATTGAAGACGGCATCGAGCAGTGCGGGATGTGTGATCTCGCGACAGGCAGACAAGAACAGTTCACGCGGCAGTGCTCGGCGTGGCTGATGTTTGGCGAGGACTTCGCGGACGGTCTTCATCACCGACGCCGACAACGCCACGAGTCGGTCTTTGTGAACGAGCAGACCTCGTTCCGCGCTGCCCAGCCGGATCAGTTGGCCGGACGAACGCAGTTCGTCGAGCAGTTGCCGATAACGAGGCGGCTGGATGCCGGCTCGCCGCGCGGCCTCCAACGGCGAGTCGTCGAGGCTGTCCTTTTGCGAGATCAATGCCGACAGCCGCGCGACATCGGAAGTCTGTGCCCACCTCGTGCCGAGCGATACGAGATCCTTAATTCGCTTGCCGACGGGCAGGCACGGATCGAGCACTCGGCCACCGGAGACCGTGATGCTCGGCGAAACGCGACGCAGAATGAATCGCTGCCCGTGGGCGGCAACGATCGGTTCTTTGGTTCGCAGTTCTGCGAAGCCGGTTTCTCCCGGAGGCAGCGTGCGGCCTTTGAGATTGATTCTGGCCAGCACCTCTCGCGTGCCCAGGTGCAGGTTGAAGACCAACCGGTCGCGCAGCACGATCGGCGACGACGACAGATTCCGCAGTTCGACGAGCATTCGCCGTGTCGGCTGCAAATAACCGGGCGAGGCGAGCTCCATGCCGCGATCCACCTCCTCGTTTTTGATTCCCGCCAGGTTGATCGCCGTGCGCTGCCGAGCCGCCGCACTGTCGGCTTGCTGGCCGTGATGCTGCACTCCGCGTACGCGGACCTCACGCATTTCCGGCAGCAGTTCCAGCGTCTCGCCCGCGGTGGCCGAGCCGCTCATCACCGAACCGGTCACCACCGTGCCGTGTCCCGCGACGCTGAAGACTCGGTCGATCGGCAATCGAAATAAGTCGTTCGCTTCCGGCAGGACAACCTCGCGAGCGACCCTCACCAGCGTCGCCTTGAGTTCATCGAGACCTTCGCCAGTCTGTGACGAGACCGGCACGATCGGACAGCCTTCCAGAAACGTGCCACGCAAAAAGTCTTCAATGTCGGCCGCGACCAGTTCCAAGTAGTCGCGGTCCACGAGGTCGATCTTCGTGAGCGCGACCAGCCCGGTCGGAATGCCGAGCAGTTGCATGATCTCCAAATGCTCGCGAGTCTGCGGCATGACGCTGTCGTCTGCGGCGATCACCAGCATCGCGACATTCACGCCGGTCGCTCCCGCGACCATGTTCTTCACGAACCGCTCATGCCCCGGCACATCGACGACGCCGAACTGAATGCCCTCCTGCTCGAAGTGCGCGAAGCCCAGATCAATCGAGATCCCGCGCGCCTGCTCCTCCGGCAACCGGTCCGTGTTGATGCCGGTCAGCTTGCCGACGAGTCGCGTTTTGCCGTGGTCGATGTGCCCGGCCGTGCCGATCAGGATGTGCTTGGTAGTGGTTTCGGCGGGCATTGCGAATCGGCGTCCTTCGGGAGATGGGTCGTAAATGTTTCAAGTGCCCGACGAATTGAAGGAGACGACGAATGGAAGAGACCCATTCGTCGTCTCCTTCAATTCGTCGGGCTCCTTCTGAAATCATTCGTACTCCCACTTCGACACCCACGGGTCGCGAGTCTGTTTCTGCCAGGCTTTGAGCTTGCCTTGCAACTCGGAGATCAGTTTCGCGTGTTCCGGTTCATCGGCGAGGTTCTTGAGTTCGTCGGGATCGGCTTCAAGGTCGTAGAGTTCAAAACGCGGACGATGAATGTACGCCGACGTCGATCGCAATCCGTAGACCGGCAGTTTCGATTTCAACGCCATCTGCCACGTCGGCGAAGCATACAAGTCGGAGGCAAACGGATACGGCAGTTCGTGAGCGATGTTGAAAATCAGCTTGTGCTGGCCACTGATGATGGAACGCATCGGGTAATACATCGTGACCTCGTGGAACGTGTGCGAGCCGAAGATTTCGCCGAAGCCGTCCTTCGCGGCGTGCTCGTCGGTGAGCGCCTTCAAGAATGAGCGACCATGAAACGTGACCGGCTGTGTCTTCGCGTTCTTGGCGGGACGTGCTCCTTCGGGCGAGCCGCCATTCTCACGCGGGGCAATGGGCGGAGCCGGTTTCGGAGTGACTCCGCACCAGTCGAGAATCGTCGGCGTGATGTCGGCCCAACAGGCGAGCGCGTCGGTGGTGCCTCGACGAGGTTGCGTGGGATCGCGAACGATCAACGGCAATCGCGCACCGGGGTCATACAACGTCGTCTTCGCTCCGGGGAATGGCGGGCCATTGTCAGCCAGGAACAGCACGAGCGTGTCGTCCCAGTGGCCGGAATCCTTCAACGCCTGCATCAGTGTCCCGACGCCTTGGTCGAGCCGGTTGATCGCTTCGTAAAACTCGGCCCACTCTTGGCGCACTTCGGGAGCGTTCGGCAACCACGACGGAACGCGCATCTTGTCGGCAGTGAAACGCACCGGCGTCACGCCCGGATAGAAATCGTCTTTCGGCGAGTTCGCAAACCCCTGAGCCGCTCGATGCGGATCGGTGCTGCACCAGTAGAGAAAGAACGGCCGGTCGTCCTTTTCGGTGATCCACGACTTCGCGTTCTCAGCCATGCGGACGGAGTTTCGCGATCCTTGAATGCCGTCGTTACGGTACGTCTCAAAGTGATACGTCGCCTCCGGAGCAAGGTGATACTTGCCGATCGAGCAGTTGCGATATCCCGCTTCGGTCATCATCACCGGCAGCGTTCGCACCGAATCGTACGTCGAGAAATGACCGTCACCGTGAGCGTGCCCGTAATGCCCAGTCGCGTGATTGAAGAGGCCGGTCATCAGCACCGAGCGGCTCGCGCTGCAACTGGCGGTCGTGCAGTACGCTCGTGTGAAGCGGACCCCCTCGGCCGCAAGCTTGTCGATGTTGGGAGTCTTCGCCTGCTTGTCGCCGTAGCAACCGAGCTGCCAGCCCAAGTCGTCCGCCACAATCACGACGACGTTCTTCGTGGCGGGCTTCGACTTGGCCGCGTCTTCGGCATTCGCGAGCAGTGTCCAACTCGTCAGAAACCAAGTCAGCAGAGCGGTGCGAATCATGGGAGGCATCCTTAACGACAGATCAAGCAACTCATGACGCAGACCGGAGGGTGCAAAACGGCAATTCCACCGGCAGGGGTCAGGCACCGCAAAACTCAAAATTGGCGGATTGAAGTCCTGTGGACACATTCCGCGATACTTCCGCCAATTTTGAGTTTTGCGGTGCCTGACCCCGGACAAATGCTGTTATGCACCCAAGCTACTGTCCGGCACACACAGCTTCCAGGCAGGCGATCAATCGCGGGAGTTGGACCGTGACGGAATAGCGTTGCTCAACCGAGTTCCGCGCGGCATCCACCACGGAGGCACGACGAACCGGTTCAGCCAAGAGTTGCCGCAGAACGAACAGCCATTCGTCGGGCGTCGTGGCCAGCCAGCCGTTGACGCCGTGGTGAATGATTTCGGAGTTCACTCCCACCGGCGACGCGGCCGCAGGAATTCCGGCGGCCATGTATTGCAGGATCTTGAGACCGCACTTGTAGCGCGTCCAATCGGTGTCGGGCATCGGCATCAGGCCGATATCGAATCCGCAGAGATCGCCGATCTCTGTCGCTTCCGACCAGCGCACAAAGCGTGTCCGAATGCCGGCGCGGTCAAAGCCTAGTGTTCGCAGCGGACGATCCGATTCAGCGATGACACGCAATTCGAAATCAAATTCTCGCGACAGCGTCTTGAGCGGCTCACGCAGGATTTCGAGGTAGTCAATGTTCGCCGCCGTGCCCGTCCAGCCGAGGATGAGGGGCGAGGAATGAGGGGCGAGGGGCGAGTTGAAATGGCTCGTCGCTCGCCCCTCGCCCCTCATCCCTCGCCCCTGATACTTCTCCACATCGACGCACGTCGGGACCACGGTCACACGCGGATTGATCGGCCGCACACGAGTCGCCAACAAATCGTTGCCGGCGATGACCTGATCGCTCAGCCCACAGAGCACCTCGAACTTGTGGCGGTCGAGAACGAACAGCCCATCGTCGATGTCCAGCACCAGTCGGCGAGCGATCCCGCGCAGCTCTTGTTCGAGGTCACAGTTCCCGTCGCTGAAGAGTTCTCGTTCCAGGACGATGACGTCCGGCGACCAACGTTCCAGCGCGGCGAGATCGCGCCGGCGATTCCAGCGCTTGACGAGACCGCTCCACCGAAATCCCAACAGAGGCAGCGAGCTGTACTTGTCGGGACGACTCGGCAGGACGAGGCACTCGTGGCCGAGACGCTGCAGATGCGGCACGAACTGCAACACCCGAAAGCGGCTGCTGGGCACAAAACGCCCCGAAGTGAGGAATGCGAGTCGCATCTGTGGAATGACTCCAGGTGCCGGATGGAAGGGTTTTAAGGAATGTAGTACCGAATCGACTCCAGAGATCGACTTCTGATCGAAGTCAAATCTGCTTCATTGAATTCGAGCCTGAGTTCGGTAGGCTGTTGCCAGTTGAATCGGTCGCGTCAACTGATTCGGTCGTAGGAAAAACATCAAAAAGGAAAACAACCATGATTCTGCGGGCCTGGCACCATTGGTTGCGAACCATCAATCCTCAAAAACCATCCGCACGCCGGCGATTCCTGTCGCGCGGCGTGGAGTCCTTGGAGGTGCGCTGTCTCCCGGCGGTCACAGTCTCAGGCTCGGCGACCGCGCCGGTCCTGACCGTGTCGAACGGAGACGACCTCGTAATCGCTGCGAATGGTTCGTTTCTTACCTTTGACCTGGGGACCGGAGCCGGAGCCGTGGCCTTCGGCGGCGCGCAAGGTGCGGTGACCTCGCTGCGCATCACCTGTTCGAGTTCTTCGTCGAGTTCGGGGAACACCATCCAACTGGCTTTGAATCGCGCCTCGGATGGGCTGTCGGGATCCTTCCAAGTCACGGTGACCGCGAACGGCGGGCCGGATCTCATTGATGCTTCTGGAACGGATTTTCCCGTGTCGCTCAATGGCGGCGGCAGCAACGATACGCTCCTGGGTGGCAGCGCCAGCGACATCATTGACGGCTCCACCGGCAATGACATCCTGATCGGAGGGATGGGAAACGACAACCTGATGGGTGGGTCCGGCACCGACAACATCTCTGGTGAAGATGGTGACGACCAGTGTTTTGGCGGCGACAACAACGACAGCATCTCCGGCGGAGATGGAAACGACCTCCTCAACGGCCAAGGTGGCGATGATTCCTTGTCCGGTGATGGTGATGACGACGAACTCTACGGCGGAGCGGGCCGAGATGTTCTCTCCGGCGGCGATGGTGACGCCGATTTCATCAAGGGACAGGGCGGACTCGATACCATCTTTGACTCGTGGTCCAACGTGGTGAATGAGCTGGCGGTTTTCCGCTCTCGCTACCGTTCCACCGCGAATTTGGATCCTCGCGATATGCGCGAGTACGCCGGGTTCGATGCCATTGATACGAGCTTCGTCCGCACGAAGGACGAGTTCGTGATCTAGTCAGCAACCATGCGTTCGGGCTTCTCACACGCGAGTCGTCCCGGAGAGACATGCCACTGCATGAGCGACCGTGCTTTCGAGTGCGGTCGCTCTTTTCGTTCCCCGCCTCCCGAGTGACCGGCACCAGCACGATCATCAATCACAACCATCTACCCGAACAATCCAAACACCGGTGATCCGTCGCAGACGCGGTGAATGCGGCCCGCCTGGTCGCGCAGGTCGAGTTCGGGATCGACGCCCAGCAAGTGCAGCATCGTCGCGGTCAGATCGGCGGGAGTCACCGCGCGGTCGGCCGGGTACGCACCCAAGCGGTCCGATGCGCCGTAGATCGCTCCGGCGCGGACGCCGGTTCCGGCCAAGACCAGCGTGGCGACTTGCGGCCAATGATCTCGGCCGGCGTTCGCATTGATCTTCGGCGTGCGCCCGAATTCCCCCATCGCGACGAACAGCGTGTCGTCGAGCATCCCGCGCTCGGAAAGATCATCCAGTAATGCCGACATCGCGACGTCGGTGGGCGGCGCGAGGCGATTTCGCAAGTGAGAAAAATTGTTCGCGTGCGTGTCCCACACGGGCGAGTCGCGCGGCCCTTCGTAATGCCAGTAGACCGTGACCAGCGACACCCCCGCTTCCAACAACCGCCGAGCCATCAAGCAGCCTTGTCCGAACAGGTGCGAGCCGAATCGCTGACGAGTCGTTGGTGTCTCACGATCCAGATCGAACGCCTGCTGCACGCCGCTCGAAGACATCAGCGAAAACGCTCGCTCGCGCTGTGAGTCGGCAATCGTGGCGCGTTGCGAAAGGAACTCCGTCCGCAATCGCTGGTCGAGATCGGACAGCAATCGCTGACGCTCCGCGAATCGCGCGGCCGATACACCCTCGGCCAGGGCGAGCGGCGGCGCGGCGAATTGATTCGTCTTCGCCGAGCCTTCGATCAACAACGGCGAGTACCGTTCACCCAAGAATCCGCCGGTCAGGCCGGGGAACTCATTGACCGCGTCGTCACGGATGATTTCCGGCAGCGATACAAACGTCGGCGGACCAAGCTGCGGCCGGACCAGCGACAAGATCGAGCCGACATGCGGATGATCGGTCGGCTGCGGCTTGATGTCGGTCGCCGTCTTTGCGTTCGCCTGCGAATGCCGTCGCCCCGTCAGCATCGTGTAGCCGGCCGACGTGTGAACCGTATCGTCGTGAGTCACCGACCGCAGCAACGTCACCCTATCGACTCGCCGAGCGAACTGCGGAAACATCTCGCTGACTTGGATCCCCGGCACGTTCGTCGCGATCGGCGAAAACTCGCCGCGCACGTTCGCGGGAGCTTCCGGTTTTGGATCCCACGAGTCCTGTTGAGGAACACCACCGGTCAAAAACAGCATCACACAACGCTTCGCCCGACCAAAAGTTTCACGCGGCGCTGCGGCACGAGACATCGCGCGCGCCGTGAACAATTCCGGCAACGCCAACCCGGTCAGCCCCAACGCACCGGCTTGCAACCAGCGCCGTCGCCCACGGTTCACGGAATTCGCTTTGTCAGCCGCCAAGTCGGACATGCAATTCTCGGCTCCGAATTTCGGCTTTCAGTGCTCTCCAACGTCCCTGACGAGATGCCAAAGCCGATCAGGTTGAGCGGTTAATCGGCGAAGATGAGTTTGTCGATCCCGTTCATCGAGCCTAACGACCCCCAGATTCCATAGCTGCTCTCGGCACCGACGCCCATCCCCATGTTGTCGTACATCACTTCCTTCGGTTCATGCGGCTTTGCGGCTGCCAGGTCGCCTGTGTTAATGGTCTCGTTGACGAAACGAACTTGGCTATCACACATCAAGACGTGACAACCACCCGGATGCCGGCTGCTGGCCGTAAACCATCCTCCGACAGACGTTCCGCTCGGTGGAGCCGACGCGGCGCATGACGGTCCGTTCGGAGGCACGGCCGTCAGGAATACGGAATAAATCGGATGTCCGCTAGCCCATCGTTCGCCCATCAATTCGGGGAGCACAGCGACCGCGGGGAGGTAACGACCACCGGATGTCAGCTTGACGCAATCGGCCGGGCTGGTGGCGGGAACTTTGGCGACTCGCCCGCGCGGGTCTCGACGGTCATTCGGTGTCCCAAGATCACGCTCCGCCATCGCGATCGTGTTACTGGCACCGTCGGTAATCTCGCGAAGGCTCACACCGCTTCGCCAACCAAATACTCCGCGAGTCCTCATGCGATTCGGAAATTCGTCGACTCCGCCCTCGTCACCAAAATCGAGCTGATCGCCAACGCAAAACATGTAACTCACATGCGGCTGCTGATCGACTTTCGGCGGGACGACAGACGATGGGCAAACCCAACTGGAGTCATTCAAAAGGTTCTGAACACGATCCAAATACAGAAATCGCTCGCCGCCCGTTGCTCTGTAGTCCACAACAAGATCCTTCAGCAGCGTCATTGGATCGCCACCTTGTTGCGATGTGGGACCAATCCTGTGCCATACCTCTCCTTCCCATCCGAGTTGTGGCGTTAGCATCACTCGGCCGGATAATCGCTCGCCGTTTTCGTGTGTTCCGCCAGCATACGGCGGGAACATGTTGCAGACATCATGGTAGTTGTGCAGAGCCAAGCCCCACTGCCTGAGATTATTCTTGCACTCCGAGCGTCGCGCATTTTCGCGAGCGTTCATCACCGCCGGAACCAACAGCGTGAGCAGCAAGCCGACGCAGCCGACTCCCACACTCACGTTGACCCAGGCTCGTTTCACGATGCTCACTCCAGCGTTAGCCGCAGCGTGCGATAATCGACCGTCAGACGGCGGCCCAGCATCAACCGAACTCCAAGCAAGACGTTTTGGCCCGAACTAGCAATGACTTCAACCTCTCTGAGTTCGCCAAACCAATTCAGCCAAGCAACGAAGCTATCCAGTGCCGTTTCACGGCCATCAGCCATCGCCGTTTGAACGACCGAAGATTCTCGTAGGCCGAGTTGTTTGATTTGACTGATCGGCAGAACCAAATCACCCGTGAAGCCGGTATCGACCCACATCTCCACCGGCGTTTCCGAGCTATTCGGTGCGTTGCAAATCGGGATCGTCAACAACGCTCGGCCTTGGACGTCAACATTGCCGTTCATGGTTCAAACCAGCCGATCTGAACCGCCGTCTTGTGACCCACTCGCATCAAGTAGGAACGACGGTCAGGAAACGCTGCGCGTGCTTGCCGCGTGGCATCGCTCATCTCTTGACCGAGGTAGTACGTTCGCGAAACCGGTTCGATGGCTACGAACTCATCCCGGTGTTCCGCTTCCAACGACGATCGCAACTCCTGCTCGTAGAACTCGGTCGCTTGTCGAACGATTTCGTGCGAATCCAAAACTTCAGGCATGACTGCTCTCCTTGAAGAACGGAAACCGTTGGCATCTTTCGATGCACAAGGTATCTCACGCAATCGCTTTCGTCACGACGTTCCCGCGAGTGCCGGTGATGCGTTCCTCCAAGCCCTTGTAGAAGAACGTCAGGCGTTCGTGGTCGAGCCCCATGAGGTGCAGGATCGTGGCGTGTAGGTCGGAGACGTGGCACGGTTCGTCCACGGCGGCGAAGCCCAAGTCATCCGTCGCGCCGATGGCTTGGCCGCCGCGAGTGCCGGCTCCGGCGAGCCACATGGAGAAGCCGTGCCAGTCGTGGTCGCGGCCCGGTTTGTTGACTCCCTCGCTGGTCGGAGTGCGGCCGAACTCGCCGCCCCAGACGAGCAGCGTTTCATCCCACAGGCCGCGTTGCTTGAGGTCGGTCATCAACGCGCCGATCGGTTGATCGGTCTCGCCCGCGTGGATCGTGTGGTTGCTGATGCAGTTGTTGTGGCCGTCCCAAGTGTCCTCGATGTGCCCGCCGCCGGAGTACAACTGGATGAACCGCACGCCCCGCTCGATCAGCCGCCGAGCGATCAGGCATTTGCGTCCGAAGTCCGCCGTGCGAGCGTCGTCCAGGCCGTACATCTCCTGCGTCTGCCGCGTCTCTTGCGAGAGATTGACGACGTCCGCCGCCGTCGTTTGCATCTGATACGCCAGCTCGTAGGAGAGGATGCGTGCGACGAGTTCGGAATCCCCGTAGGTTGGGTTTCCAACCCGACCCTCTTTGAGAGATAAAGAAGACTGGTCGGGTCGGAGACCCAACCTACGGCGGGCAAGGTGCTCGCGGTTCAGCTCGCCGAGCAGGTCGAGCGACTTGCGTTGCGTCCGATCGGAAACTCCCGCCGGCGTCGCGAGGTCCAACAGCGGCGAGCCCTGACTGCGAAACAGCGTCCCCTGATAGGCCGCCGGCATGAACCCGCCCGTCCAATTCGACGCACTGCCGATCGGTCCGCCGCGTGGATCGGTCATCACCACGAAGCTCGGCAGGTTCGCGTTCTCGGTGCCGAGGCCGTAGCTCAGCCACGCTCCCAAGCTGGGCTTGCCGATCAACACGCTGCCGGTATTCATCTGCAAGCACCCCGACGCATGCGCCGCCGTGTCCGCGTGCATCGACCGAATCACGCAAATGTCATCCGCATGTTTCGCCGTGTGAGGAAACAAACTGCTGATCGGCAACCCGCTCTCGCCATGTGGCCGAAACGGAAACGGCGACTTCATCAAATACCCAATCGGCCGCCCGTTCGACCCGACCTTCGCCTTCCCGGCGTACGCCGTCCCATGAAACTTGTCGAGCATCGGTTTTGGATCAAACGTGTCGACTTGCGAAGGAGCTCCATTCATAAACAGAAACACGCAATGCTTCGCCCCACCAAAATGCGGAGCCTTCGGAGCCAGCGGATGCATTCCTGCCTCACCGCCGGCTGCCTCATTCGCACGCGTGTCGTTCGCAAAGAACCGATCTCGCGACAAGAGATCAATCAATCCGAGACCTGTGAAGCCCCCACCGACTTCCCACAAGAACTCGCGCCGAGTCCGCCCGCAGGGAGTCGCGTTTGGAATGAAGCGATCAAGCATGTCCGTCTCCAGTCACACTCAGACGCCGTTGATGGCATCCATGACTAACGCGTAGATAAACCAAATTCCGAAGGCAATCCCGAAACCTAACAACGTAACAAAGATCGAACCGACGATGCTCGTGCCACCCATATTGCGCAGGAGGTCGTCCACGATCTCGCCGTCACCATGACTGAGACGGCGGACTTGTTCAAGCTTTCGGCAGCAGTGCCGGAGGTACAAACGATTGCCGAATGCCCCACAACATAAGGCGATCAAAAACGTCACAAGTCGATCATAGACTGCTGGTGACTCCTCGCGACCAAAGACTTCGACAAACACGATGTCTGAAATCACTGTCTCCAAGGAAATGAGAACCCACAGCATCAAAGCGAGGCCGTACATTTTTCGGTAAGCGATCCAGAGTCCCGCTAAAATGAACGCCGCTTTGTTGAAGCCACAGCGCCGCGAGTTTCCGCGAAGTATCTCCGACCACTGAGTTCGGAAGTATTCGGCATTCTGACCGACCAACAACATCAGATGGCCCTCGTCCGCCGAACGATCGGATCGCGGGACTTCGTCAGAAGGAAACTCGAAACCCTCGGACATGGAATACCGGTACTTTCGTAATGCGTGTGATTTTCCGCACGACTCGACTCTGTGTGTCGTGTCGGATGCCACCGACCTGGCATGCGCCGGCGAACGACTACGTCCCAAACGATTCGCGAATCTGCTGGAGCGTTTTCCGAGGCCCGGCGTTGGCTCGGCGTTCGGCGTCGGCGAGGTAGGACATGAACTCGGTACTCGACTGGAGGGCGAGAATCTCTTCATCCGATTCGTCCGCCGGAACGACTGCGAAGCGCGTTTGACCGTTGGTTTGAACAAACACGACGTCATTCTGCTCGGCGGCACCGAGCACCTCGGACAATGAGACCTGTGAAGAATCGAGCGTAGCGCTTTTCATAGCGGAATCACCTTTCCGTCGATCGTCAGTTGATTGTGTGCCTTGTGTCCCACGGCGACGACGATCACCAGAATACGCTCCTGATTCACGTTGTAAAAGACGCGAAACTCACCCACACGCAGTTCCCACGCTGCCACAGGATTCGGCCGGAGCAATTTTCGATGCTTAGTGGCAGTCATCGGTTCGTGACTGAGCTGCGTTTCAATCGCATCGAGCAACGAGCGCCGATCTCGCGCGGATAAATCCGCCAATTGCCGTTCCGCGTCCTCCGAGAACTCGATCGTGTAGGCCATTCCAAAGTTTCCAATCACTTCTACTGGCGCAACTGACCAAAGCTTAGGGCTTCGCAGCGAGCCAATCGAGCGTGAAAGTCACGAACGTCAGACGCTTGTAGTTGTCACGTTCGTAGAGCAAGCCAATGCGGCCGTCTTTCAACCGGGTGAGGCAGCAATAGCCCGATGGGCCGGGGGCGATCAGTTTGCTGGTGGGCCAGGTGCGGCCTTCGTCGTGGCTGACGCGGACGGTCATGCGTTCGCGCTTTGAGGTGCTGTCGGGATTGGCGAACAACAGGATGCTGCGCTGTGAGTCGGTCGGCCATGAGTAGCGGATCAGACTTGCCTGACAGGTTGGTTCGATGAGAGCTTCGTCGCGAGTCGGTTCAGTCCATGTCTGGCCATCGTCCCGGCTGCGGCTGATCAGGCGGCGGCCGGCCAGTTCGGGACGCTTGCCGGATCGCGCCCAATGGTTGCGCATGTTGATGAGCAACTCAGAGCCGTCACCGGCGACAGTCTCCACGAGTTGGCATTCGTTGGTGTGCAGGCCGACGTTGCCGCCGAGCTTCCAGGTCTCGCCGTGATCGTCGCTGTAGACGATGTGCGAGGCGCTGGGACCACTGCGGTCGGGAGTCTCACGATGATTGGCTGGCAGGATGAGCCGGCCGCGATGTGGGCCGCGTTCCAGCGCGATGCCGATGCCCGGTCCCATTGCGTACCAGCCCCAGCCGGGTTTCGACACCGAGTCCGTGATGTCGCGGACTTTGGACCACGTGACGCCATCATCGTCGCTGTGAGTCAGCAGCACTCGGCCGTTCTTGCGATTCATCGACAGATAGATTCGTCCGGTGGCTGGATCGATGACCGGACAGGGATTGCCGATCGAGACCACTTCATCGCCACCTTCCTCGTGGACGAGTTGCAGTTTCTGCCATGTTTTGCCGCCATCGGTACTGCGGCGCAACACGAGGTCGTTGTCACCGTCATCGCTCAGCGTTGTCTTGCGGCCTTCGCAAAAGGCGAGCAGCGTGCCGGGCTTGGTCGTGAGCAGCGCCGGAATTCGATACGCGAAATAGCCGTCTTGGCCGGCTATGAAGACATCGACCGAGGTTGGCTCGGCGGCTGAAGCGAATGATTGGCTGACCGCCACGACGCACGTGATCACGAAGAATCGAAGAGACATGTCGCCGACTCCTTAACCTTGGAGGATGGGCACTCTTGCCCGTCTTTTTGTCACGGAAAGCAGTCGGGACAGAGTCCCAACCTACACCAGCCCAGCAATCGGTTGACCGTGGTAGATGTGGTGCGGACGATTGAGTTCGTCGTGCCACGCAGCGGTCTCTGGGATGCCGAGCGCATGATAGATCGTCGCGGCCATATTCTCTGGCTTCTGCGGATTCGTGGCCGGATACGCGGCGATCTTGTCGGACGAACCGATGACCGTGCCGCCGGGGGCTCCGCCGCCGGCGAAGAAGACGCTTTGCACGCCTCCCCAGTGATCGCGGCCGGGCTCTGGATATGACGCCGTCAACAGCGACAGTTTCGGAGTCCGGCCGAACTCGCCAGCCATCACGACCATTGTGCTATCGAGCAGGCCAGTCGATTGCAGATCGTCGAGTAACGCGCACAACGCGCGGTCGGTCGGCGGCAACAGATGGTTCTTCAGCCGGCGAAAGATGTCACCGTGAGTGTCCCAGGTCTCGTTGTTGCCGAGGTTCACCTGCACGAGATTGACTCCCGCCTCGACCAATCGAAACGCCATCAGCAGCGACCAACCGTAGCTGTTGCGGCCATAGCGAATCTGCGTGGCTTCGTCGGCGTGCGTCACGTCGAACGCGCGACGCACGTTGTTCGCGGACAGCAGCGAGATCGCCGACTGGCGATGATCGTCGTAGCTCTGCGACGCGGCGGAGCGTTCGAGTTCACTTCGCTGCTGATCCAACTCGCGCAGCAGCGAGACGCGGCTGTTGACTCGGCCCAAGCTGAGGTCGGGGGACAACGTGATGTTCGGAGCTTGATAGATTCGCGAGTCGGGATTTGTCGGCGGCTTCTTGGTTTCGTTGGCGAAGGTGTATTCGGGATACGCTCCGCGCCAGAACGACATGCCATCCGGCGAAGCTTCGATGAAAAATGGATCGCGATGCGAGCCCATCAAGCCACCATAAGCTCCGGGGATTGTCCCTCCCGACCAATGGATGAGTCGCTCCGGCAGCACAATGGCGGGAGGCAGGTTGTTGCTGCGGCGCGGGACTTGATCGCCGACGATGGACGCGATGCTCGGCCAGTCGCTGGGCCTCGGCTTGCGGTCGCCGACGAATCCCGGCGACGTGACGCTGCGGCCCGTCAGCATGAAATAATGTCCGAGCGTGTGCTCGTTGGACGGATGCGTCAGCGACCGCACGACGGACCAACGCTGACTTTGCTGAGCGAGTCCTGGCAGATGCTCACAGATTTCGACGCCGGGAGTGCTGGTCGCGATGGGATTGAACTCGCCGCGGATTTCCGACGGCGCGTTCGGCTTCAAATCAAAGCTGTCATGCTGCGAAAGTCCACCGGACAAAAAAATGTAGATGCAAGACTTCGCCTTGCCGGAGTTGGTCGTTCCGCCTTTAGGCGGCTGCTCTCCCGCGCGCGTCTCACGCAGCGCATCGAGATGATTCATCCCCAAGCCCAGCAATCCGACTGCTCCCGCTTGCACAGCGGTGCGTCGCGAAATCGAGGGATGTCGCAGGCTCAGCGAATCGATCATCGAATTTCTCCGGCGAGTGGATCGTCAATCCAGTTCATGTCGCGAAATGTCCATGAGCAACATCGGCATCAGTGTCATGACCTGCCGAAAGAGCGACAAGCGGAAACTCGGATTTGGAAAAAGAAACTCAACGAATGCCTGTCTTCTTGCGAATCTGAACGGCGACCGCGTTCTTCTGTGGCTCGCCCGGAGTGCTGCGGCCGTCGGTAACGTATTTCTCAAGCAATTTCGTCAGCCGAGTGACGGTCTCTGGGTGTTTGTCTTGCAGATTGGTTTTCTCGCCGATGTCTGTGCTGAGATCGAAGAGTTGATTCGGTGGCTGTTCGTCGTCCTTCATGCCGGGACGCGGATTGCTCCAACCGCCGGAACCGGGGCACAACGCGAGTTTCCACGAACCGTCGCGGATCGCGAACGAGCCGTTGATGGAATGACTGACGAGCGTCGTTCGCGCGGTCTTGCCGGTTTGGCCGAGCAGCGTCGGCAGGAAGCTGATGCTGTCCTCGGCCGCATTCGGAGGCAGCTTCACGCCAACGATCTCGGCGACTGTTGCCGTGACGTCGATCAGGCAGGCCAATTGATCGGTCTTCGATCCGGCCTTCACCTTGCCGGGCCAGCGCACGAGGAACGGCACGCGATGCCCGCCTTCGTAGATGTCCGCCTTGTGGCCGCGAAAGACGTAGCTGGGGTTGTGCCCCTTCGCGAGCAGTTCGTCGAACTTCGCTTGCGGCGAACAGCCGTTGTCGCTGGTGAAGATCACCAGCGTGTTATCGGTCAGCCCGTTGCGATCGAGCGTGTCGAGCAACTGGCCGATCGCGGCGTCTTGCTGCATGACGAAGTCGGCATACGGATTCAGTCCGCTCTTGCCGAGCCAATTCCCCTTCGGATGGATCGGCGTGTGCGGTGAGGCGTATGGCAGGTAAATGAAGAACGGTTTCCCCTGCTTCGCGTCGGCCGCGCGGCGGTCGATGATTTCGATCGTCTTCTTGGTCAAATCGGGCAGTACGTCGGCGTCGTCGAATCCGGGAGCCGCCGGACCAAGCCGCGTCATCGGTTTGCCTCGGCCGAACATCAACTCGAAGCCTCGGTCTTCGGTCGGCAGCACTTTGACTCGATCGTTCTCGATGTAAGTGAACGGCACCATGTCGAGCGACGCGCTGATGCCGAAGTACTCATCGAACCCGACGCTGTTCGGGCCGTTCTTGATCGGCTGTGAGTAATCGACGTTGAAGACCTGCTCGCGCGGCTCGATGCTCAATTCGGAGACTTCCTTACCCTCCTTCTTCACCCAGTCCATGCCGAGATGCCACTTGCCAACGCACGACGTGTGATAGCCGTTCTCCTTCAGCAGCGAGGCGACCGTCATGCGGCCCGGTTCGATCAGCCGTGGACTCAGCCCGCCGAGCACTCCGCTTTGCAGCTTTGTCCGCCAGTTGTACCGACCGGTCATCAGGCCATATCGAGTCGGAGAGCAAACCGCCGAACTGGTATGAGCGTCGGTAAAGATCATTCCTTCGCGAGCCAGCCGATCCATGCTCGGCGTCGCGATCTTTCCATCAGGGTTGAGGCACTTCACATCGCCGTAGCCGAGATCGTCACACAGGATCAACAAGATGTTCGGCCGCGACGGCTCGGCGGCAGAGGCGAAGCGATTAACCGTTGTGATCAAAACGGGCAGGAGAACGGCCCAGAGGCAAAGGCGAAGGATCGGCATGGTGTGCTCCGGGTGGACTCGAATGAACGCGGGGCGGATCAACAATTCTTCGGAACTGGCCGAACAAAGTTCTACCGACTTCAAAACGCGTTGTCGGCCAAGTCCGAGAAATTTGTTTGATCAGGACTTCAAATGCCGACCCCGTGAGAACGAGAAGTTGGTGCTGCGGACATTACTCGAACAACGATGCGTCGCAGACTACTTGTGTGTCGGACTCATCACCCGCAGCAGCAAGTCGGCCAGAGCGCGGTGGCCGCTGTGCGAAAGGTGCAAGCCGTCGGTCGTGGCACCGGGAGTGAGCAGCACGTTGGCGAACTCGCGGCGCGGGATCAGTCGCACGGCGTGTCGGTGAGCCAGTCGACGTTGCAGGCGAGCGAATTCGTAAGCGCCGGGAATCGGTGGCACCGGCAATTCAAACAGGACGAGAGTCTGCCTCGATCTGCGGAGCTGAGCCAACAGCCGATCCAAGTCCGCTTCGATCTGCTGTGAATCTCGGCCGCTGAGCAGGTCGTTGCCGCCAATCTCGATCAGCACGAGGCAGTCGTCGCATTCGATCTCTTCGGCCTGCCGAAAAGCGGACGCGGTGGTGGCTCCGGCTTGAGCGTGATTCCGCATCGGCACCTGCCATTCGCTCGCGAGCAAATTCGGCCAGAGAGGCTCCTGTTCGCTGGCGATGCCGGCACTCAGGGAATCGCCGATGACATGCACCTCGGCCGGAAAGGTTGCCAGCGGTGGAACGTGTAAGCGGTGCCGCTCGATCAGTTCGGCGGTGACGCTGGTAAGGAACAGGAGTTCGACGATTGGCTGGGCTCGGCGGACGATTCGCGGCCAACGAGCTTTGTCGTCGGCTCGGAACGGCACGTTCAAGCTGACGAGTGGCGGAATCAGGCAGAGGCCATACAGCCACCACGGGAGCGGCGTCATCGACAACAGGAAGAAGATAACTCCGAGCACAGTCACCAGTCGCAGCCACTTCGCGGTTCGATGTCTCCGAAAGTGCCAGGTGGTTGCTCGACCCAGAGCGATCAACACCGCTCCGACGAAGAACGCATCTCCGCTGGAGAACAAGTACGCCGCGAACTGGTTGAGACCGCTCATGCCGATATGATCCCGCCTCGAATTTCCGAACGCGAGAGCAAGCAATGAGCGATGTGATCTACGATTTTGATGTGGTGGTGATCGGAGCCGGACATGCCGGTTGCGAAGCGGCGTTGGCGGCGGCTCGGCTGGGGGCGAAGACGGCGTTGCTGACGATGAGCTGCGACATGGTCGCCGCAATGAGCTGCAATCCGGCCATCGGCGGCGTCGCAAAAGGACAGATCGTCCGCGAGATCGACGCACTCGGCGGTGATATGGGGCGGATCATCGACGAGGCCGGCATCCAGTTTCGGATGCTCAATCAGACCAAAGGTCCGGCGATGCACAGCCCGCGGGCTCAGGCTGACAAGAAGGCGTACCAGTTCGCGATGAAGTGGCGCGTCGAGCAGCAAGAGAACTTGACGCTGCGGCAAGAGGTCGTCGAGGGCCTGGACTGCTCGGCCGAAAGCCGTGAGCCGATGGCCGATGGCCGTTATCTCAACCACATTCAAGCCGTCCGCGTCAAAGGGGGAGCAATCTACCGCGCCCAAGCCGTCGTCATTACGACGGGCACGTTCCTGCAAGCGATTATGCACACCGGCGAAGCGAAAGCGTCCGGCGGCAGGGCAGGGGAGGGGACAACGTCCGGGTTGTCACACACTCTGAACGAACTCGGCTTTGAGCTGCGGCGATTCAAGACCGGCACGCCGTGCCGGATCAACGGACGCACGATTGATTTCTCGGTCACTCAGGAACAGCCGGGGGACGCCGAGCCGCAGCCGTTTTCGTTTCTGACGGAGGCGATTACTCAGCCGCAGATGTCTTGTCATCTGACGGAGACGAACGAGCGGGTTCACGACCTCATTCGAGCCAACTTGCATCGGGCACCGATGTATTCGGGACAGATTCAATCGACTGGACCGCGTTACTGTCCGAGCATCGAAGACAAAGTCGTGCGATTCGCCGACAAGACTGCTCACCACATCTTCTTGGAGCCGGAAGGCCGCCACACCTGCGAGTACTACTGCAACGGAATCTCCACCAGCTTGCCGCGCGACGTGCAGGAGGAGTTGGTCCATTTAATTCCCGGCCTCGAACGGGCGGAGATCATGCGCTACGGATACGCAGTTGAGTACGACTTCGCTCCGCCAACGCAGTTGCACGCGACGCTCGAAACGAAGCGGGTCGAGGGGCTGTATTTCGCGGGCCAGATCAACGGGACAACCGGCTACGAAGAGGCGGCCGGGCAGGGATTGCTCGCTGGGGCCAATGCGGCGTTGAAGATTGCCAAACAACCGGCGCTGATTCTCGACCGCAGCCAAGCGTATCTCGGCGTGATGATTGACGACCTCGTCACGAAGGGGGTCGATGAGCCCTACCGCATGTTTACTTCGCGAGCCGAATATCGTTTGCTCCTGCGACACGACAACGCTGATCGGCGGCTGACGCCGATTGGTGCTCGCGTCGGGCTGGCGTCGGGCGAGCGGGTTCGCCGCTGGGAAGCTCACGAAGCGGCGATTGCGGTGGCTTCCGAGTTGGCAGTCAAGAAGTTTCACGAAGGACACAGCCTCGAAGAATGGCTCCGCCGGCCATTGACCGAATGGGGCGACGTCTGCGAGTTCAGTGAAGAAGCACGGTCATTGAATCTGCCGCCGCTCGCCGCGAAGCAACTCTCGATCGAGGCCAAGTACGCCGGTTACATCCGCCGTCAGACCGCGACGATCGAACGTCAGGAGCAAGTCGACACTGTCCGCATCCCAGACGCCTTCGACTTCCATGCCTGCCCACAACTCCGCGCCGAAGCGAAAGAGAAATTCACTCGCGTCCGCCCGCGGCATGTCGGTCAAGCGAGTCGGATCAGTGGGATCACTCCCGCCGATCTCGCGGTGTTGATGCTGTATCTGACTGAGCCGACGCGAATGGCGACGTAGTTAAAGTAGACGAGTCACTCCGTGACTCGAATCGAGTCACGGAGTGACTCGTCTACAATGTGCGGCTCTGCGGCAGGGTTTGCTGGACTCGACAAAGTGCGTTGGGTTGAGCGACTTTGTGGCTTCCTCACACCGGGGGTTTTGAGTCGGAAAACGCCTGTTGACACGATTTCAAAGAATAGTCAACAATCGCCGCCGTGCTAAAGCTGGTAGCTTGGCTCAATGCGAACGACCCAGATAACCGATAAGCCAGATAATCGATAAGACAGTTAAGCTCGCGAAAGTTTGCCAGCAACGTTCGCCATCGTCAGCACTGCGAAGGACAAGGAAGTCTCACCGCATCCGACCGGCTCTCAGAGGACTGAGACATCAGGCGGATCGGCCAGTCAAAAGGATGGATGCCTGATGAAAACCGTGTTTACCACCGGCGAAGCCGCCAAAATTTGCAAGGTGAGTCAGCAGACGATCATTCGCTGCTTCGACTCCGGCCAGTTGCGAGGATTTCGCGTCCCCGGTTCGCGGTTCCGCCGCATCCCGCGCGACATTCTGTATCGCTTTATGAAAGAGAACGGCATCCCCACCGATGCCCTCGAAAGCGGTCGCCGCAAGGCTCTGATCGTCGATGACGACGAGGAACTTGTGGAACTGATCCGCGATGCCCTCGAAGCGGACGGCCGCTTCGAGATTCGCGTGGCCAACAACGGCTTCGATGCCGGCATGATGGTCCGCGAATATCACCCCGACGTGATCGTGTTGGACGTGATGCTGCCGGACATCAACGGCAAGGAAGTCTGCCAGCGAGTCCGCAGCGACAACTCATTGGACGACGTGAAGATCATCTGCATCAGCGGCATGGTCGAGCAGGATAAGATCGAAGACCTGAAAGCCAACGGCGCGAACGAGTTCATGCAGAAGCCGTTCGAGGTGGAAAACCTCATCGAACGCATCTGCCTGCTGCTGGACGTCGAGCCGGTCGCAGTGAAATAGATTTGAAATTTGAGATTTGAAATTTGAGATTAGCGATTACAAACCCGGCCTCGGTTTCGAGGCCGGGTTTTCTTTTTTGGAGTGCGGGGATTCATCCCCGCTTTGGATTTTCCGAGGCGAGTATCGTGTCCGAGCCCCCCGACATCTCGACCTCGGACGCTTTCCTGCGAGCGAAACTCGAAGCCCTCGCCGAATTCGCAGCTGGTGCCGGTCACGAGATCAACAACCCGGTCGCTACGATCGTCGGCCGAGCTGAGCTGCTCCTCAAAGGCGAAAGCAATCCGGAGCGTCGGCAGGCTCTGCTGACCATCGGAGCACAGGCCCTCCGCATTCGCGACATGATCGGCGACTTGATGGTCTTCGCTAGGCCGCCGAAGCCGGAGCCTAAATCGCTGAATCTGGCGGAAGTCGTGGACGACGTCGTTCGCAAGTTGGACGAATCCCTGCGAGCGAAATCACTGACCGTTGTTCGGGCCGGCGAGACATCGGTGCCGATATTCGCGGACCCGGTGCAGTTGCGAGTGGTCATCAGCAATCTGTTGCTCAATAGCCTGAATGCTTCGGTGGCCGGTGGTTCGATCACCGTCGAGTGTGCCGGTCTTGAAGCTGATTCGCGGCGTGCGGCGGCACTCGTCGTGCGGGATCGGGGAGTCGGGCTCTCAGCCATCGAACGGGAACACCTCTTCGATCCGTTCTTTTCCGGCCGACAAGCTGGACGCGGCTTGGGTTTCGGGCTCTGCAAATGCTGGCGGATCGTCGAACTGCACGGCGGGCAAATCGACTGCGAATCGTCGGCAGAAAATGGCACGACTTTCCGAGTCACCTGGCCTGCGGTTGCCTGAGTTGCCGGGTTGCGTCAACGTTGCCGATCAGGCAAGAGCCAAGACGTATGAGTGTCGTGCGAGATCGCGACGATCTCACGCCCCCCACCGGCCTTGTGCCGGTGGCTCGTTGGCCTTTGCACTACTCGCTTGCCGATCAATCCTTTGAGTAGTGCGCATCAGCCGAATCGCGCTTGCGACCGGTTAGGGACGATCAAACACAACCGGACGCTAGTGCCGCAGATCAGAAATAGCCTTCCGTGGAGAGTTTCAGGCTCCATGACAGTTCAATTGCGATCTGTGGCAAAAGCGCGTTCCGGCTGATGGGACAATGACAATTCAGAATCAGGACCGACTCATGACCGCTCGACTGCAAGGGATCTTTACGCCGAATCTCGTTCCGCTCGATTGCCGCGGCGACATCAACGAGCCAGAACTGCGGCGGTACATCGACTGGCTGATCGCCAAAGGCGTGCATGGGCTGTATCCGAACGGCTCGACCGGCGAATTCACCCGGTTCACGGTCGAGGAACGGCGGCGGATCATCGAGATCGTCGCCGACCAAACCCGCGGCCGAGTTCCCATCCTAGCTGGTGCGGCCGAGGCCAACGTCAAAGAGACGATCAGAGCCTGCGAGCACTACCACGAACTCGGCTGCCGAGCGGTCGCGATCGTGGCCCCCTTCTACTACAAGCTCAGCCCCGCGTCGGTGTATGCGTACTTCAAAGAGATCGCCAAGAACACGCCGATCGACGTGACGCTTTACAACATCCCGATGTTCGCCAGCCCGATCGACGTGCCGACTGTGCGACGGCTCGCCGACGAATGCGAGAAGGTCGTTGCGATCAAGGATAGTTCCGGCGACATCGTCCACATGATCCGCATGATTCAAGCGGTCCGCCCGAACCGCCCCGAGTTCGCCTTCATGACCGGCTGGGACGCGGCCCTGATGCCGATGCTGCTGATCGGCTGCGACGGCGGCACCAATGCGTCGTCGGGAGTCGTGCCGGAAGTGACTCGATTGCTCTACGACCTGACGCTCAGCGGCCGGCTCGATGAAGCTCGGCAGGTGCAGTTCGATCTCGTGACGCTGTTTGACACGATGATCTACTCGGCCGAGTTCCCCAACGGCTTCCGAGCGGCTGTCGATCTGCGCGGATTCAACATGGGCATTGGCCGGCAACCGCAGTCGGATCAGCAAGTGACTGACCTCGTCACCCTGAGCAAGACGCTGCAATGTATGCTGTCGCAACACGGCTTCACGGACGAACCGATCGGCGGTTGCCCGACGTCCGGTGGCGACCTGAAGACTCAGGACGTGAGTGCCATCGTGCAGACGGTTGTTGCCGAACTGAAGCGCCGCGGGGTGGTGTGATTTTCACCGCTCGCGCTCGTAGTGACCCGATTTATCGGGTCGCTCTCGACCCCATAAATGGGGTCACTACAAGCGAACGTCTCAAAAACAAAAACACCTGGTCGCGACATCCTGTCGGCCAGGCGTTTTCATGGAGAATGCGGACGCACTCGCATTCCCGCTCTCAATCAGGCGATCTTCCGTGATCGCCATTCTCCGCAGCCCGGTTAGCCAGCGGAATTTCCTAGTGGATCCTCAATCAAGCTGATGGCGGTGTGATTCGGGCGAACGCGGCTTGGGCAAACTCATCAAAGTGGGCGGCGTGTTGTTTCTCGAACTCCGTCCACAGGGCCTTGTCCCAGATCTCCGCGTGGTCTCGAACTCCCAGCAGTATCACTTCCCGTTGCAACTTGGCGTGGGCGGCCAATCGCTCCGGAAGGCGGATGCGTCCCTGACCATCGAACTCGACTTTCTCTGCTCGGGGGAAAAAGAACCGTTCGTATTTGAGAACCTCGGCTCGCGTGGAAGAACTGGAATCCATCCGTTGAGCCAGCTTCTCGAAATCGACTGGGGCATACACCACCAGCGATTGATCGTCTCCAGGTCCGACGAAAAGGTGGGTCACACCATTCTCGTCACTGCCATTTCCTGAGTTGCCATTTCTTAAACTGAACGCTTCGCGAAGTTGCTTGGGGACTGCGATCCGGCTCTTGTCGTCCACCGTTCGTTCGTAGGTGCCGGTGAGGGCCATCTAATCACCATTTTTCCCCACAACCAACCACGCGGCCCCAATATCCTCGCCGAGCCTCAAACCGTCAAGCATCATTTCCCACGTGAGCACACTTCCGCGCACGGCCATCGACGCAGGTCCAATCGCGGTCATCAATTGCCGATTTAGAAGATTTTTTTTGAAGCCATTCGCAGCGAGGTCAGCGACCATCGACTTCGACCAAGCGGGCATAGAGTTGCTCGTAAGCGGACACCATTCGGTCCATCGTAAACAGCTTTTGGACAGCGAGTTGCGCCGCTGATCGGACCCTCGACGAAAGTTCGGGAGAGGTGAGGATCGATTCGATTTGCCGCTCTAATTCGGTTGCCGAACCGGGGGTGACGAGCAGTCCGGTCTCGCCATCTCGAATGAGCTCTTCGGTCCCTTCCACGCGGCTCACCACTACCGGTAGCCCCGCGGCCATCGCCTCCAACACGATGTTGGGCATCCCCTCCCACAACGAGGGGAGTGCCAGGAGGTCGGCGGCCTTGAGTAGCTCCGGGACATCCGGTCTCCAACCAACGATCCGGATACGATTCCCGACTCCTCGCTTCGCGCCCCAATCGTCCATCGACACCCTCAGCGAGCCGTCGCCGACAAACAGGAGTTGCCAATCGGGATGTCGCTCAAGCAGATGAGCGAACGCTTCCAACAAGTTGAACGGAGCCTTCTGGGGATCGAGCCGGCCGACAAACAGCACCAACGGGGCCGCCGATAAACCCAAGCTGGAGCGATCGACCGCCACCGCATTGGCGAAGCGTTCGAAGTCGACGGCGTTCGGGATGACGCTGATCTTGGATGGTTTAAGTCCAGACAAGCGAATCGAGAACTCGGCCACCGCTTGGCTGACACACACGTTGTGATCGACAAGCCCCTGAGTCAGCCGATCCAACCACAACGGGACACGGCTGCGACGCTCGGCCACACGAATCCCACAAACGACACGCGGTACTCCGGCCCGCCAAGCCGCCAAGCGTCCCACGAAATTGGCGTGAAACAGAAAGCACTGCACCAGAGCGGGCGAGAACGACTTCAACTCCGCAGCCAGCCGCGAAATGACTCCCAGGTGGCGAACGTTCTTCGCACCGAAGCAGATGACCGGAATCTCGGCGGCTTGCAGGCGTGCGACCAACGCTCCGGGACCGGACAGGCAATAGACTCGTGGATCCCAGCGGAGTCGGTCCAATCGGGTCACGAGTTCGACGAACATTCGCTCGGCACCACCGACGTCGAGATCGGTGATGCAGAACGCAATTCGGATCGGTGGCGAACATTCGCCGGAGCCATTCGTAGGCAATACGATCCCGTCCGTCATGCAATGTCCTTCAACCTGAAAGACAGGCGAGCGGGGTGGCGTCAGCCCCCTGGTGGTCCGATATCAGCACCAAGACCGGGGGGCTGATCCGCCGCGGCGGACCCCGCTCGCCTGGAACAACAATTCGAGACCATACGAGCAAAACGGCATGTCGAGCGAGTCCATTTCCCAATCGTCCACGGTCTCACCAAACGCAGGCCGTTCGTTCGACGACGTGTCTTTGTACGACTACGAATTGCCGGAAGAGTTGATCGCCAAGGAGCCTCTGCCGGAACGGGATGCTTCTCGGCTGCTAGTGCTCGATCGGCAGACGGGCGCGATCCAGCATCGTGGGATTCGTGATCTGGCAGACCTGCTTCGGCCGGGTGATTGCTTGGTGCTTAATGATACGCGAGTGTTGCCCGCTCGGCTGATTGGCCAGCGAGCGAGTACCGGCGGCAAATGGGAAGGTCTGTATCTCGGACAGGCGGAGAACGGTGATTGGCGGCTGATTGGCCAGACGCGCGGCTATCTCAAACCGGGTGAGCAAGTCGTGTTGATTCCGCTCGGACACGATCCGCCGAGTGCTCCGGAATCGCTGCACCTGACGCTGATCGACCGCGAACCGGATGGCGTTTGGCGAATGCGGCCGGAGCCGGTAGGTGACACGCTCGCGTTGCTTCAGCAGTTCGGGACGATGCCGCTGCCGCCGTACATGCAACGGAAGGTGGCGACCGATTCGGACAGGCAGCGGTATCAGACGACCTACGCCAGCCAGCCAGGCTCGGTCGCGGCTCCGACTGCCGGGTTGCACCTGACGGAGTCGCTGTTGGCAGACATCGAAGTTCGAGGCATCCGAATCGTGCGCGTGACTCTGCACGTCGGGCTGGGGACGTTTCGGCCAATCTCGGCGACATCACTCGGCGAGCACCTGATGCACTCGGAGTGGTGCGAAATCGGCGAACCGGCGGTGCAGACGATTCTCGAGACTCGCGAACGAGGCGGGCGAATCGTGGCCGTCGGAACGACTTCGGTTCGCACGCTCGAAACGGCGGCAGCGGACGGTCAATTGCGTCCGTGGCGAGGGACCACCTCAATCTTTATTCGCCCTCCGTACCAGTTTCGCGCGGTCGATGGGTTGCTGACCAATTTTCATTTGCCGCGTTCGACGTTGTTTGTGCTGGTCTCGGCGTTCGCGGGACTTGAGCACATTCAAGCGGCGTATGCGGCGGCGATTCGCGAACGATATCGCTTCTACAGCTACGGCGACGCGATGCTGATGCTGCCCGATTCGGCGGCGAGCTCCGTCGGCAGCCAGTTGTGAAGATGACAATTTCCGGGAGCCGTTGTAGAACGTCCGGTGCCCAGAGTTTTCTCCTGCCGAGTTCGGTTCGCCGATCACTGATATGACACCCATTGAGCCACCTCGAGTTTCTCGTCCCGCGTTGCACAAGCGGGCGTTCCGTCGCTTGGTTGAATTCCGAGGTTTCCAGCGTGTGCCGTTGCAGCAGTACCGCAGCCGAGTCCGTCGGCTGTACGACGGCCCCGCCGGTGCGATGTTGATGATCGCCAGCTTGGTGTCGCTGCATCAGCCACTGATCGGCCGGATGTTGCGGAAGCAAAACTTTGATCTCGGCCGCTTTCAGTCGATCTTGGATGTCGGTTCCGGAGCCGGCCAGATCCTCGGCCATCTGCTGAAACACACGCATCCAGAAGTGCAAATCGTCGCGTGCGATCTCTCGCCGCAGATGCTTCGCCGAGCACGACAGTCGATGAAGTCACGCCAAGCGCACGGCGAGACGCGGCCGTGGTATATCGCGGCCGACATGACGCATCTCCCCTTCGCCGACAATTCGTTCGACTGCGTCACCTGCGGCTACGTTTTGGAATATCTACCTGAGCCGTTGCCGGGCCTGACCGAACTGCATCGCGTGCTCAAGCCGGGAGGCAGCCTGCTGCTCGCGGCGACCGAGGATACCTACACCGGATTCCTCAACGGCCGGATGTGGCGCTGCCGCACGTTCAATCGCGATGAACTGCGGCATGCGTGCGCTCAGACGGGTCTCGCGTGGAACCGGCAACTCTGGTTCTCGCGAGTCCATCGCTTTCTGAAGCTCGGCGGCATTCTCGTTGAGCTACGAAAAGAAGAGTTGGCTGAGTAGGCGGCGCTCGTAGTGACCCGATTTATCGGGTCCATATCGCGCGTTCGACCCCATAAATGGGGTCACTACGAGCGCGGTCAATCGTCGTAGCGATTGGGACTCCAGCCTTGTGCTACGTCGCACAACGTCTTCAACGTCGAACGATCGACGGCGCAGGCGACGATGCGTGGTAGACGCAGCATGTTGGCGCGATCGTCGAGCCACATCTCGCGGAAGTGGACAGGCTCGCCGGTATCGGTCCAGACGGCATCGCCACCCAGGATGCGAGCGATTTGCAACGAGACCGGGAAGTCATAGATATTCGGAGAGTGAATCAGGCTGCCTCCGAACTCACCGGTCGCGAGCAACGGATAGATGCTACCCGGCATGTCGTCCGGAGCGACTCCTTGCAGGCCGGCCGCGGTGACTGCTTCGGCACGCTCGCGATCGCGCTGCTGAAAGCCAATGAGATAGATCTGCTTTGAGTTTGGCCTCGTCACTGGACTGATCGGCGTTAGTCCATCGAGCACCGCGCGAGCGGGGCGGCTCGGGTCATCCGCACCGACGACGATGCGCGAACCGATCGCCTCGAACCAAGTGCCGTGCTCGCCCGTTTCTGGAACGAAGACCAACGAGTAATGCAGCGTCTGCCGATCTCGCAGATGCAGCATGACCGCGTAGCCGTTGCCGGTGTGATCGCGATACTGCTTGGTCCCGTCGATCGGGTCGAGCGCGATTGTCAGCTCACCCTCAGATGCGAAGCGGCCCATGTCGCCGTTTTCTTCTTCCGCTTCGATGCGGCATTGCCGGAACAGCGGCGAGCGATCACGCAACGCGGAGATGACTAACTCCTGCACGGTCAGGTCTGCGAGCGTCAGCGCATCCGTCGCCGCGCTGCCGGATGTCTTGCCGGACAATGCGATGTTGAATTTGCGCAACTGCCGAGCGATCGCACCCGCCCAGCGCAAGACCTCCGGCATGTGAACCGACAATGCTTCCGCGACTTCTTGAACTGCAGCCATATCATCAACTCCAAAAGCGGCCGTCGGCCTTAATCAAGAACAATTCAGGCGAGCGGGGCGGCGTCAGCCCCCCGGTGATTTCACGCGCAGACCGGGGGGCTGACGCCGCCCCGCTCGCCAAGACACACCAGTGGTTATTCGTCGTCGTCAGCTTTCTTTCGATTGAACCAGGCAAACGGTGAGCGGCTGCCTTCGTCTTTGGCTTCTTGCTTCCGAGGTTCGGCCCCCAGTGCGGCCAGAACCTTGGGGAAGACTTCGTCGAACTTCGTATCGTTGCGTCGCCAGCCGTTGAAGTCGGCGACGACTTTCGCGGCGATCGCTTTGTCGTGCTTTCCTTTGGCGTCGCCGCCGAACAAGAAGCCATCCAGCGTCAGCGGCAACAGCAACTTCACCTCTTGGCCGACGTCGCGCTTCCACTGCTGCTCGCGTTCGAGCAACCGGGCGACTTCTCCTTCGACCCACGGCGAGGTGAGCGAGCTACGCGATGCGAGGAAGATCACTTTGTTCGGCTGCTGCGAATCGAACTGCGCTTCGAGCGGCGACTCCGAGCGGCCGGCATCCGGCATCTCGTCGAGCCAGCAGACTAAACCGACCGATCGGAGTCCCTCGGCGAGCCTTTCGGCGAATGAAAGGTCTTCGTGGCTGAATCGCACGAAGCATGCGGCCGCCTCGCGTGGAGCCGTCTGCATTGCCGCGACGAAGTCATCGGGCAATCCGCTGCCGCGCAGGAACTCGGCGGGGATCTGGCCGCGTGATTTGAGCCATGTGTCTAAGCCAATGCTGCTGGGTCCGTGATGCACCGAGGTGTCGAGGCCGATGACTTGGCTGAGATCGCAATTGCTCCATCGCGTCCAGCCGCAGGTCAGTCGCGACGCAAGTGTTCCCGAGAACCGTGCCAGACTGAAATCCGTTCCCAAAACGTTCGCATCGCTGAGCTGTGCCTTGTTGAAGTCAGCTTCGAGGAAACTGGCCCGCGTCAGCTTGGCTTTCGAGAGGTCGCTGCTGTGGAAGTTCGCGCGGCCGAAATCCGCCTCGGTCGCGTCCGACTCACCGAGCATGGCTTTGAACAAGTTTGCTCGTCGGAAGTCAGCCCGCGCGAGCGTTGCCAGCTTCAAGCCGGCTCTTGTCAGATCCGCCTCGCTCAAGTTCGCACCGCTCAAGTCCGCACGAGCCAGCTTGGCTCCGACCAACAATGCTCGCCGCAAATTCATGCCGCGCAGGTCGGCCCCCTTGAGATCCGCCTCAGTCAGATCGAGCAGGACCGTGGGATTCGTCGCCCGAAACTTAGCGAGCGCCTGCTTCCCGGCTTTGAGGGCTTCCAAAACTTTGCTGCTCGCCACGACGATCTCCCACCCGTGATCCAGTGTCTGCGAGGCGGAGATTCTGAAGAGAACGCTATCCAATCGGCAAGCGGTCGCCGTTTCGGCCTCGACGTCCTCTCCGGCCCCAGCGAAAGCGATCTTGGCAATCGTCCAGACCGGTGATCGCACCTGCGACCAAGTTTCCGAGCGGCCGCCAGTCATGAATGACAATCAGATCGTTGGCTCAGAGCGTGATCGTCGTCGTCGCAAACTTCCGAACGTTTAAGAGGAAATCGACGACGTCCACTCGAAACGTGATCGTCTCAGGTGGAGAGGAGTTGAACCTGCGATACGAAAACTGGTAGGTCCAGTTTGTCGTTGCGAGATCGCTGGAACCGCGACGTCGCGCCGAAGCGGTTAAAGCGGAGGCCGTCCAGCTATCGCACTCGAAGTTTTGAAAATCGCCGGAAGATTGAGTCGTTGCAATTTCGGTCCCAACACGGCCAGCCGCTGTACCAGTCACGGTCACTCGGTAATCCGTAAAGTTTGTGGTGGATTGGATGACCTGCGAACCAATCGAGGCAATCGACACCGCCGGTCCTGTGACAGGGGCGGGTTGATCGTCGTTGGCGATGGTCACGGTGGCTGTGACGGGCACCACGAAATAGAGGACAGGTCCAGACGCGGTGTCGGCCTTCACGGCACTCTCGCTGCGCAAGGACAGGAGGAATGTGTCGTCGGATTCGATGGTCTTGTCGGCCTTCACGCTGACCGTGGGAGGCGTCGCAGACGTGACGGCGTTCTTGGCAAACTGCGAGACCCCGTTCGTCACGGCGGTGTAATCGTCGCCCGGGATGGCCGTTCCATCGCTGGTTGCATAATTCAATGTGACTGGACCTGGAATCGCGGATGCTAAGGTGACTCCGACTTTGAAGTTCGTCACACCATCGGTCGACCCTTCGTTGCGTCGCAGGTCGGCGGTGGTGAACTTCGGAGCCACCAATTTGACGAGCCGATCCTGACCGAATGACAACGCCGTGAAGGTTTCGGTGGCGGAACCTTCAAGAGTCGAAACCGTCACACGTACGTCGCGCTGACCGAAGAGAGGCACCGTGATTACTCGCCGCAGAGTCTCGCCAGCGGTTCCGGTGGTTTTCGTCCAACTGGCATCGACCTCGATCGTTCGATCCCAGATCACGTTGCCGTCTTTGAGTGACTCGATCGTGATGTCGAATTCGTCGACGGGAGTAAGCCCCTTCCCCAGTGAGAAATGCAGGTCAGCCGAATGCAGGAAATCGACGAAAGTGTTTCCATCCAAATCTTGCAGGAGTTCGTCGCGGGGCACGTCGGCTTCCGCAGCGGGACTCCAGACTCCCAGCAAGACATCAAGGTCACGTTTGATTCCAGACAGCGATGCCACGTCGCTCAGGGCAGTGCTTTCATCAATGGTTGTATCGGGGTCGATCTTGAACGCGGCAACGCCCTGAGACCCCGGATCGTATAGGCTGCCAGCGATCTCGACCGTGCCGTTGCCGTTGAAGTCAAAACGCGGATAGACGTTCTCACGCGTTACCGAGCCAGTCGTCAGAGGGGTAACGACTCGACCGTCACCGTTGAGGTCTTTCTTGGGATGATCGACGCGGCCATCCAAGGCCACTTTGGAGGTTTGACTAGCGTCTTCGGCCAGCACCTGCAGCAGAGCATCGCGGAAGGCTCGGAAGTCCTTCATGTCCACGGCCCCGTCGCCTCGTCGACCACTGGCATTCAGGATGGCGGTGAGTTCGTCGTCGGTCTTGCCGTTGCGATTGTTGTCGTCTTGGTCAATGCGGGCGTTGCCATCCAACGATCCATCGTCCACGTCAACGAGCGCCCTCTGGATTGCTGTATTGCCAAGCAGCGCGTCAATTCCCATGACAGCAGAAAAGGCGTCGATCATGGGGGCGGAAGGATCAATCCCCGCTGGGACGACTTCGCCATCTCGTGCCACGGTCTCGCGCGTGTAATCGTTGCCCGTCACCAGTTGGCGAATCTGCGCGATGTTCAAACTAGGCGCGAGCGTCGCCAAGTAGCCGATCAAAGCAGTGACATACGGCGCGGCCATCGACGTGCCGTCGAAGGTGTCGTAATTCGGAGATGACGGCAGATTGCTCCCCACCGTGCTGAGAATTCGGCCTCCCGGAGCCGCCACATGCCCGTTCACGTTTGAGAAGTCCGAACGTGTGTGGATCCAGCTCTCCGGGGAATCGTTCGGGTTTGCCACGATCCCATCGACCGATTCCACGACGATGATGTTGTTGACCGCCGCGACGGAAAACGGAAACTGGGCCGCGTTGCTCGGAGTCCCCGCGAGCGCCGCCCAATTGAAGGGGCTTTCCAGTTTCGCATCGACCTCGGTCGCTCCGTTGAAAGTCGTTGAGCCACCGCTGTCGTTGCCGGCGGCTGAAACAAAGAGAGTTTCGGGATGCAGCGCGGCGATCCTGCGAAACCACCAACCATACGGAATCACAAACGGACTGCCACCCACAGCTTCCAAATTGGCCTTCGGGAGTTCATTACTCAAACTGAGATTCACCACTTCCAGATCGGGCCAACGATTCAGCATTCGAGCCAAGTCCGAGAGCATGACAAAGCTTTGCTTGCCGCGCAGCGAGACGGCCAAGAAGTGTTCATCAAGAGCTGCCACATGCCGCTCCACGAACGGATTCAAGCCATCAACCCCTTTGCCATTGTTGAAGTTCGCGCCGATGATTCCTGCAACATGCTCGCCGTGGGTGGCCGTGACTCCGCCAGATACGAATGAACTGCTGATGGGGTCGTATATTCGGCCCTCCAAGTTCGAAAGGTCACCATCCGGATGACTGTTCCGGCCGCTGCTCGACACGTTGAATCCCACATCGAAGACCGCAGTACGCACGCTGTGAGTTTGGGCTTGCGCCGCATCGTTCAAGTTCCACAGTTCCGGTGCGCGGATCGCTTCCAATCCCCAGTTTCCATCCAGATTGTTTGGAAGCGGTGATGGATATTCCCAGAGCCACGGGTTCGGATCGCGTCCCAACGCGGCCTCGGAACTGTAAATGGCGGGCACCTGCGGGTCCGACGCTGAACTCAGCGCCGTGATCTGGGCCGGCGAGATTGAGACGTCGGCAGCCGCCAGAGCGATCGCTGGACTGGAATTCAAAATCTCCAAAGCGTTTTCGAGTCCCGTCCAGTCACCGGAATCGGGAATCTTGACGATTACCAACGCCAGTTCCGGAATCGTGCCAACGATCGTCGCTTGAAGAGACTGAAGCACTGCGTTGATTTGACTCACCGTCGCAGTGGCCGTCGGCGAGAACCCGATGCGAGTGCGCGACGTCTCGAGGCCGCTTCCATCGGGACGATCGTCGATCATTAAGTCGATTGGCTTGGGAACAGGGACGCTCAAATCCGGAAGTTGATTGATCGCCAAGTCCGACGCCGGACCGGGCAAGTTCGTCAAATCGCCAATCAACTCCACTCGGATTGCATCCGCGATGACGGTGCCGTTGGCTTGGTCAGTGAGCTTCACCACCAACGTGTTGCCGAAGACCTGATAAGCTCCCCCCAAATCGGCCCACGAAGATCCTGAATCATTGAATCCAGACGGTGCCTGCGATTGGTCAACCATCGCGCTTCCCAACGGACTGGTTCGGTCGGAAATCGTGAAGGTCGAATTCGTGGCCCGCCCCAGTCCCGGAAGCCAAGTGGCTGAGACTCGATACACGCCAGGCGTGACACGGAATGTCCAAGTCGCTGTGTCAGCTCCGCTTCCCGACGCGCTGGAACGCGAGTCGTTTTGGAAGCCTGCGGCTGTCGTCGTCCATTGACCGGCCAAAACAAACCCTGTTGTTCCATCGTCGATGATCTGGAGCTTGGCCGGATCGCCCGTGAAAAATCGGGCATCCGTTCGGGGATTCACATTGATGCCGGCAATCTTGACGGAGGCCGGAAAAGCTCCGGCCGCGAAGTAACTATCCTCGCTGGCTGTCCCGCCGATGGACATCGCGGGAATAGCGCTGGCGGTGCCGCCCACGACGTTGTCACGGATGTTGTTCAACAACGTCGCTTGAGGATCAAGACCCGCCCCCACAACGCTCGATCGCACAAGGCCGGTGACAGAGAATTTGTTGATCTTGCCAGAGGCGAATGTGTCGGCATCGGCACCGCTGCCACCGATGATGCCATCGGCACCCAATCGTGCTCCGGCGAGGATCAGTGAGTTCACCACATCACGGCCGACGGAAACCTGTGTGAATCCGCTTGCGGCCAAAGCCGCGTTCTGAATTGACCCACCGATCCCAGCCGAATTCTTGGCGACCTTCAAAGTTCCCACCGAACCGTCGGCGTTTAGTCGTCCGGTGAAATCACCGCCTGTAATCGTCAAGCTGGCAATCGCGGCCGTCGTGCCGAGTTGACTGATCGCGGCATTTGATCGCAAATTGCCACTGAAGCCTCCGCCGGTGATCGAAACGGTTCCGAAACTTCCGGCCAACCAATCGCCGCTCGCGCCGCCGGCTTTCAAGGTCAGCGTCTTGATCGCGTTGGCGACGTTCAACTGCGCGGGGAACGAACCGGTGTTGACGGTCAATGTTGTGACTGCCGGTGCTTGAATCAGGTCGCCCTGAAACGATTGCGCGGTGAGCGCGCTGATCGTCGCACCGCTGCGAAGTTCGGTGCCGACGGTGACGTCGCCGAGCGTGAACTTCGTGAGATTCGCGAGCACTCCGCCGACGGTTAGGTCGGCTCCGTTCAAAACGTCATCGACGGTGACCTGTTCGACAAAACCGCCCAGACTGATTCCGCTGCCGATCACATCAGACTTCGCCGCGAGCAACGAGGCGAGAGAACCCGCTCCGGTGATTCGGCCAATCGAAACTTCGCCGTCACCGGTCGCCACCTTGGTGACGGTGACTGACAGCGAACTGGTCGAGGTCGTGTCGCTTAGCAGAATCGACTCGATGGAACCGGAGCCGTTTCCGTCTGGATCGTCGATCGCGATAAGAGCCTGTCCGGGGCCGGTCAGCTTGATCGTGTACTTGTCGCCGTCGCTGTCGATGAAGTTGCCGGGGCCAAAGGTCAATTCGTTGTCGAGGATCGTCAAGGTCGCGTTCGCGCGCGAACCCAGGATCGCGCCGTTCGTCGGTGTCAGCAGTTGTAGCGCGACGGTCTCATGCCCCTCCGAGAGCATGTCGTCGATGATTGGAACCTCGAAGGCCTGGCTGGTGACTCCGTTGCCGAATGTCAGCGTGCCGGTCGGTAAAGTGTTGTCCTCGTAGTCCTCGCCGCTCGTGGCGGTGCCGTTGCTGGTCGTGTACTGAACTTGAACCTCACCCTGAGATCCGCCGATGCGCGTGACGGTGATCGTCGCCTTGTGAGACTCGACCTGTTCCGCGATCGGGAAGTTGGACGCCTCGAATTGCAAAACACCCGACGGCGGGATCGTCCCAAGGCGGAAGCTCGTCACCTTGGCATAGGCGGGCGTCCCAACCGCGTTCGTGTACGTCGTGCGGTCGAGCGTGCTGGCGTTCGCAAAGAGTAACTCGGCATCGTAGGTCTCGCCGGCCGTCAACCTGCCGGCCGGAATCAACACCGATCGCGCCGTCCCCGGCAGTGGACTTGGCTCCCAGAAGTTGGGTGTCTCGAAGACTTCGGTTCCGGATTGGTCGACGATCGTCACTTGAATGAAGTCCGCGCTCGTTCCGCCCGTGAAAGCGTTCCAATTCAGAGTGAAGTCACTGCTCGTGTCGATCAGTTGCGCGTCCAACCAATTCGTGATCTGCGGCGCGACGGCGGGGTAGGCTTCGGCGGGCAAAGTGACCGCTGGACTCCGCACTCCCTGGTTGACGGCGTCGATCGTGAATGTGTACTTGCCGGCCTTGAAGGCCGCATCCAACTGCGTCTTCGTGTCGAATTCGCGGAAGTAGTCCCATTCGTCCACGTCATCCGACTGCATCGACTGTGGCCCCGCGACGATCGTGTTGACCGGAACCGTGACCGTCGCACTGTCCAAGGTGGCGTCACCGGTCTCTCGCTCGGCGATGAACGCCGCGAAAACAAAGGGTGTGTCCGAATCCAGGACCGGCACGCCGGCACTCGTCTGCTCGAACTCTTGAGCCTTCGTCACGTAATAGGCCACGACATCCGGCGGCCCGGTGTCCACCGCAGTACCGGTTTTGATCGTGAAATTGGTGGCGATGTAGTAGCCCGTGGCTCCGGTCGCTCCGGGGAAGCTGGTGGTGTCGAAGGGGGGCGTGAAGTTCTGGAACCAGAGTTGCCCCTGGTAGGTCTTGTTGGCTTGCAACGTGTTCTTCGGCAGTGTGAACGAAGTGGCCGTGCCATTGAGGCGCGGTGACTCACTCGGCAGCGGAATGGCGTCCGTGTGAAAGACCTGAGTATTGCCGTCGAAAATGAACAGCGTGACGAGGTCATCCGTCGTCCCGCCCGCGAAAGCGTCCCAGGTGAAGTTGAAATCTGCCGCGGGGTTCAGCGTCTGCGCCGCGGTGAAGCTGGTGATGTGCGGCACGTTCGGATAGGCATCCGCCGGCAAATTGAGCGTGGTGATAAAGCCTTCGGGAATCGTGGCGTTGCCGGTCTGGCCGTTGAAGCTGAAGGTTCCCACATACTGGTGTTGAGCCGTATTCCAAGTGGCGTTGATCGATCCCGTGGCCGACGTGTTGACGTGTCCTTTTAAGTCTGCCGAAAAACTGTTTGCCGTGATGGTGCCGTCGGCGTCGAGCGTGTTCGGAGTACTCGGCGACCAAACCTCATGGAAGTTACCCGCCAGATTTGGCTCAAAGACTTGGCTGTTAAAGGTCCGCGAACCGGGTTCCAGATTGACTCCTGCCGAAGCATCCAACGGAGGATCGAAATTGAGATCCATCGGATGCGCAATCGTGAACGTGTAGTTCCCAGCCGCGAACGCGGTGTCGAGAGCACTCTTGGTCGCGAAGGATTGCTCAATCGATCGGTATTGAGCCGATGTTCCCCCCTCCGTCAATGTCGTGTTGTTAGGGAGTTTCAGCGTGGCTCCGCTGATGAAGCCGTTTGGTGAATGGACACTCGAATGCAGGCGAAAGGGCGAGCCTCCCTGCAATGTGGGGTTGCCCGTGCCAGATTGCGTGAAGTTCTGCCCCTTGAGCACGTCATAGTAGGCGATGTCCGTCAGCAGGACTCGCTGTTCCAGAAACTCCGCGACGCACGAACTGACCAATCGCCGTCGCGACCTGGCGCGAAAGAGTTTTCGGAATCGGCTTCGCAGGGACATGATCGTCTCTCCCGGGAAAAGTGCTGGGGGACGCTCCTTGCTGAGGAGGAATTTTCCGATTGCTCAAGAACCAACGCACGTCGAGACGGCAGTCATCACACCAAACCCTCCCCCAACAGGGTCAACTGACTGAAGACCGCCGTCAAGCTTTCAAAGTCATCCAATCGGGAAACATTGGTGGGCGTCGCCGGTTCCTCTTGGCCCGAAGACGAAGATGATGCGAGATCGGTTGACTCACGACGATCGGTGGCGGCGTCACGAACGGGATCTGCGGGGCGGGAGTTCGTTGAAGTCTGCACCCTGCCCGTCGTAGCGACCGTCGTTGCGGAGGCCGCGGAGTTCGGCGACGCGATCGCCTGGGACCGTGCCACGACAGAGCCCGCGTGCGACAGCCCATGTTCGCCGCCACCGCCACTACTACCGCTGGCTCGCGGAGTCGTCACCGTGGCGGTGTTGCTGTAAGCCGAATAGCCCGTGTCGTTGAAAGCTCGCACGGCGTAGGAGTACGTCTTGCGTGCGTTGACACCGGTGTCGGTGAAGCTGGTGGTATTGGCGGAGACGTTGGCGATGTTCGTCCAACTGCGGCCGTTGTTGGAGGTCCGCCAAATCTGAAAACCGTTTTCGTTGTTGGAGTTGTCCGTCCAACTCAGATTCACGCGGCTCGCGGATGCAGCCACGGCAGACAGCGAGGTCGGTGCCGAGGGCAACGTGGGAGCCGTCGGTGTGGTCGCGCTGGCGACGTTGCTGGCAGCCGAATCGCCACCGGCGTTGTTCGCCTTCACGCGGTAGGAATACGACGTTGCCGAATTCAGCCCCGTGTTCGAGTAGCTGGTGACGTTCGCTCCGGTCGTCGCGATCTGAGTCCAAGTTGTGCCGTTGGTCGATCGCTCAATCTTGTAACCGGTTTCTCCGCTGACATCAGACCAGGCCAAGTCGATGCGACTGGAGGAAACGACCGTCGCGGTCAGATTTGCGGGAGCCAAGGCCAACGTCGCGGTCGTGACAACGTTGGAGAAGTCCGAAACAGATGTCGTATTGAATGCCGACACTCGGAAGGCGTAATTCGTCCCCGCTGTCAAATCGAGCAGGGACAAACTCGTGCTGTCCGCGCCAAGCGTGGCGATGGTGGTCCAGGTGACTCCGTCGAGCGACCGATCCACGCGAAAGCCGGTTTCGTTGGTAGCGTTGTCGATCCAGCTTAGATTGATCTGACTGGCGGACTGCGTCGCGGCGACCAAGTTGCCGGGAGTTCCCACCGAGTTTGTTGGGACGGCAATCGTACCGCTGATCGTGTACTGCCCGACGTCGCCGTAGCCGCCGTGACTCGAAACGGCCACCCGATAACTTCCGGCGACGACTGTGCCCGTGAAGCTGGCTCCGAACGAGGTGCTGGGATCAGCGGTCGCAATCAGTCCGCCGTTGGCGTCGAACAATTGCAGCTTGGCATCCAGGTCGTTGAACCCCGGCAGAACCGAGACGTTGATCGCGATCTGCCCCGCATCCGTGGTGAACGCGAAGAAATCGACATCGTTCGTCGTCGTGATGACGCCCGATCCGCTGAGTTGACTGCCGCTCACACTCAAAACCGACGCCGTCGAGGCCGTGTTGCCGTAATCGTCAATGCGGTAGCCGAAGCCATTCGCGGTTCGCGAGATCACCGCCATGTCGTCTTGAATCGTCGTCGATGAGGTCGCTGACGTGCCGTACCACCACAACCCGCGCGTCGCCGAATAGCTGTCGCCCATGATCGGAGCTCGCCCGTCCCCGGGACCGCCGTAGTACTCATCGACCTTGGTTGTGCCGCTGTAAAGGCTCTGATGTTGCAGGCCGAAGCCATGTCCCGATTCGTGCGATGACGCCTCGGCCGTGTATTTCGCATTGCCGTTGGCCAGATTCTTCGGGAACACATACACGACGTTGGAAATCGAATTTGTGAACGAGTCCACATACGCCACACCGCCATACGGCCCGATCCACGAGCCATCGCCGCCGATCGAGATTCTCAAAGCCGCGCCATTCGCGAAGCTGGCTGGCTGCACCGTCGTCACGTTGACCTTGAACGGCGAGTAATCCTCGGCGATGTACCGCCAAATGTTCTGAATCGTCGACAACTCGGAGTCGCTGAAGGTCGTGGCATCGCCGTCTTGATCGAAGGCGGGCTGGGTGATGTTGCTGTAAGAGCCCCAGCTTGATTCGAAGTGTCCGTCGAAATCGAGGTACAGCGAAACGACTGCTCCCTGCAGGCTGTTCAAAACCGGAACGCTGGTGAGCGGGCTGCTGGCCGCGACCGTCGTCGTCGTTCCCGTGGTCGAACCCGCCGTGACGAGAACGCGGCGATGCGCGTCGATCATCGGAAACGTTCCCATTTCAAGCCCAAGCTCGTCGACGTGCGATTCCTCGGCGTCGTGGTCAGCACCGTGATCAGCGTCAGCCGCAGTGCCATCCTCTGCCAAATCGTCCACACACAAAAGCTGTCGAGCTTCCAAGACCTCGACGGCGGAGAAAACTCGCCAAGAACGACTGCTGTACTGCTGGCTTCGACGTGGTACGTGGAAACTGAAACGTTTCACGAAATGACTCCGATTCGTGGTCCATTTCGACTCTAGCTCATCGCACATGCGATGCGACCAAATATCAGGATCAAGAGAAGGCGATCGCTCGACTTCCATTCGCAAACGGCCTGTGGTGATGAGCTTTATGTAGTTTATCCCTTGAGATTTGAACCAGCGAATGCCCAACTTCAGGTCGAGCATTGCGGCAATTCGCACAGGTGCCATGAGATTCCTTCGCCAGTCCCGCTCGACGCGCGATCCACAGTTCTGCCAAGCGATCAGTCATCAGGAGACAGCCGACCGACACCACGTCCTTGCTGGTCGGAAATCGGTTTGATAGTGTCCGCCCGGCATTCGAAACCGTCTGAGATTTGAGATTTGATCCGCTGCGGCGGATGAGATTTCGACAGCACACACGCTCGCGGCATTGCTCGTCGCGTCGTTGAATCAACACCCGCCAAATACAGAAAGAAGTCGAGGCTCCCATGTACAACGTCACGCTGATCCCTGGAGATGGAACTGGTCCGGACCTCGCCGAAGCGACACGCAAGTGCGTGGACGCCACGGGGGTTAAGATCAACTGGGACGTCCAGGAATGCGGCATCGAAGTCATTGAGGCTCAAGGGAAGATCCCGGATTCGGTCTTCGCGTCGATCCGAGCCAACAAGATCGGACTGAAGGCTCCGATCACGACCCCCATCGGCAAGGGATTCCGTTCGGTCAACGTCGCGCTGCGGCAAGAGCTGGGTCTGTATGCCTGCGTGCGACCCTGCAAGACGTACAAAGGAGTCCGGTCTTACTTCGAAACAACTCCCGTCGATCTGGTCATCGTCCGCGAGAACACCGAAGACCTCTACGCTGGTGTCGAGTTCCAAGCCGGGCAGCCGAAGACGGCTGAGCTGATTCAATTCATCAATTCGATCGCGACCGGCAAGAAGATCGGCACCGGATTGCAAACGACGGGTGTCAGCATCAAGCCGATGTCGATCGAGGGGACTCGGAACATCGCGAAATATGCGTTCGACTACGCCGTGAAGTTCGGCCGCAAGTCGGTCACGTCGATCTGCAAAGCGAACATCATGAAGTTCACCGACGGCCTGTGGTACGACGAGACTCGCGCCGTCGCGACCGCGTTCGGCGCGAAGTTCGAAGACTCGAAGCTGGCCGAAGGGGTGAAGGCCGATCCGACGCTCGCGGGCAAAGTCCCCAGCGCCGCCGGGATCACCTACATCGAACGGCTCGTCGACAACATGTGCATGCAGTTGGTCCAGAAGCCAGAGAACTACGACGTTTTGGTGATGGGCAACTTGTACGGCGACATCCTCAGCGATCTGTGCGCTGGCTTGGTCGGCGGCTTGGGAGTCGCTCCCGGCGCGAACATCGGCCCGGACTCGGCGATCTTCGAGGCGACTCATGGTTCGGCCCCGAAGTACAAAGGCCAAAACAAGGTCAACCCGACCGCGCTGATCCTCTCCGGCAAGCTGATGCTGGAACACATGGGCGAAGCCGCCGCCGCCGCGAAGCTCGAACGAGCGGTCGCCAGCATCATCGAAGAAGGCAAGTACGTCACTTACGACATGAAGCCGGATCGCAACGACCCCACCGCCGTCGGCACCCGCGAAATGGCCGACGCAATCTGCAAACGGATGGCGGAATTGGGGTGAGCCTGTCGTCATCTAAGAGCAGGTGGACTATGTGTGGATGGATCAACGGATGGCCTTCCAACTCCTCTACTCCAACGCGGCACGCGCCGAAATCAAAGTGTTGCGAGCCTTTGATCGCCAGCGGATCGTGTCGACCGTTGAGTCATTGCTGCGGCATCAGCCGACGAACACCAGTCGCAGTCGGATAAAGCAAATGACGCAGCCGTTTTGGAGCCAATACCGGCTGCGAGTTGATGACTTCCGTGTTTACTTTGATGTAGACGAGGTCCATCAGACGGTTCATATTCTTCATGTGATTGCCAAGGCGACCGATTCGACTCCGGAAAATGAGCCATGAAAACGATGACCTGGAACGCCGAAACGCGATGTGACGAAGTCGTTCACGAAGCACGGACAGAGGACGTGGTGCTCGTTCAAAACGGGCGCCCCGTCGCTGTCGTGATGCCCCTTGAGGACGATGATTTGGAATGGTTGCAGATTGAACGGTCGCCGGAATTCATCGCGTCGATCGCCGAAGCACGTGAGCAAGTGCGCCGCGGCGAGTGCATCACCCATGAGGAACTGCTGGCAGAACTGGGGATCACAGCGGAGTGATTATTTCGAGGAGTTGAGCCATGTCTGTTGCCGACTTCCCCCGCGTGATGTCCAACCCATTAAGTCTCGGTCCCGAAGACGCAGGGCGACGACTGACTCGTGCGGAATACGCGGACGCCGATTACGCCGAGCCGTATCAGTACGAACGAGTCCGTGGGAGGTTGGTCGTCATGTCACCGGCTGGACACGAGCATCGGTTTGTTTCTCGACCATTTCGGCGAAAGCTCAGTGCTTATTGGGAGGAGCACCTCAGCCTGATTGAAGATGTGGATGTCGAGGGCTGGGTTGCGACATCGCCCGACGACGATCGCTTGCCGGACATTTGCATCTATCTGGTTGGTGACGACCCGCAGCGCCGAGTTCCTGATCGCGTGCCCGCAATGGTCTTTGAATTCGTCAGCAAGAAACGCTCCGACCAGGAACGAGACTACATCCACAAGCGTGACGAATACCACGCCATCGGCATCAAAGAGTACGTCATCGTCGATCGCTTCAAACGCTCCGCCCTGGTCCTGACATGGCAACCCGACGGATACGCCGAACACACGCTGACCGAACACGATTTCTATTCGACTCCGCTTCTGCCCGACTTGGTGATTCCCTTGTGCGAAGCGTTCGGACACGCGGGGTGAAGCAAAGGGGATCCGTCCGTTTCCAATCGCGATTACAAAGAACAGGCATGTGCGTCATGGTCGTTCAAGAACAATTCGTCGTGGACGCTCGCGGGAAGAAGACCGGGGTGATTTTGTCGCTCAAGCAGTACGAAAAGCTGATGGAAGACTTGCACGACTTGGCGGTTGTCGCGGAACGGCGCTCTGAGAAGCCGGTCAGCCTTGAGGACATGAAACGACGGCTGAAAAAAAATGGCGTCCTTTAAGGTCATCCTCAAGCCGTCCGTCGAGAAAGACCTGCGAGCTTTGCCGCAGTCGGTGGTCGCTCGCGTCTGGCGGAAGATCGAAGAACTTCAGAACGAGCCGTTGCCTCGCGGATCACTGAAGCTGGAAGGGGCCGAGGAACTGCATCGCGTTCGCGTGGGCGACTATCGCATCATTTATGGGCTGGACCCGCACCGCGCTGAGTTAGTCGTCCATTACGTCCGCCATCGCCGAGATTGTGATCGGTGACTTTGAGCCGCAATGCGATCTGTTGATGAATACGGGGGCGGACCACCCTGACCGGTTGATGATCCTCGCTTGATCGGAACCGCATTTAGGATCCACAGCACTGTCGGACTCGTGCATACGATTGCAGCCGTACTCGCTTTACTGGTTGGCCTCTTGATCTTTCTCCGCAAGAAGGCGGGTGCGCTGCACCGGTTCCTTGGGTATGTTTATTCGCTGTCCATGCTGGTGATGCTCATGACCGCTCTTTCGATCTATCGACTGAGCGGCTCTTTCAATCTGCTTCACGGTTTCGCTCTCTTCAGCACACTGCAATTAGGCCGAGGTCTTTACCATGCCGTCTCGCTGACAAAGTAGCCTGACTCTCCGAGTCGGGACTGATCGGTTAAAAGACGCCGCAGAAGTCCCCGACTCGGAGAGTCAGGCTACGAAGGACCGACGATGGAGCAGTTCGCCCGCGAAGTGATGTCTGGCCGGAAACGCGGTCTCGCGGCGAGTCTGTTGCGCGCGGGGTTGTGGTCGGCACAGTGGCCGTATCGCGTCGGAGTTAGCTGCAAGAACGTGGCATTTGATTTCCGGCTGCGCGAACCGTTTGAAGTTGGCGTGCCGGTCATCAGCGTCGGCAATCTCACGACCGGTGGAACTGGCAAGACGCCGATCGTCGCGTTCCTGGCCAATTGGTTTCGTGACGCGGGTGCGAATGTTGGTCTGCTGAGCCGGGGGTACAAGTCGCTCGACTCACAGGCGAACGACGAGAAGCTCGTGCTGGATCAGCTTTGTCCGGGAGTGCCGCAGTGGCTCAACCCGGATCGCATCCTGTCGGCGAAGCGAGCGGTTGTTGGTGGCTGCAATTTGTTGATTCTCGACGACGCCTTTCAACATCGCCGAGTGCATCGCGATCTCGACATCGCGCTGATCGACGCGACGAATCCGTGGGGATACGGGCATTGCCTGCCGCGCGGTTTGCTGCGCGAACCGATCGCCAACATCGAGCGAGCGGATTTGGTGATCGTCACGCGCACGGACCAGGTGTCGGCGGAGGAACTCACCGCGATCCGTGCGGAGTTGGTGCGGTACAATCAGGTCGGCACCGTGATCGAGGTTTCGTTTCGGCCAAGCCAACTCATCAACAGCGCTGGCCAGTCGAAGCCGCTGGCCGAACTCGTCGGTCAAAGAGTCTTCGGCTTCTGCGGCATCGGCAATCCGGAATCCTTTGAGTGGACGCTGTGGCAACTCGGTTTGGAGGTCGTGGGCTTCGAGTCGTTTCCTGACCATCACCATTTCACTTCGGAGGATCTCGCACGGCTTGGCGAACAAGCGAAGTCGAGCAACGCGGAACTGTTGCTGACGACTCACAAAGACCTCGTGAAGATTTCCGGCACGGAACTCGGTGGCCGACCCTTATGGGCGGTGCAGATTGGAACGGAGATCGTTCGTGGCGCTCCGATGCTTGAAGCCCGGCTGTGGTCGATTCTGGAGCGAGTGCCGAAGTCGTAACCAGCACGACGTAGCCACGCTCGCCAAGAACGTGGGTTTCAGAACGTCGAGCCAATTTGTCCCCACGCTCTTGGCGAGCGTGGCTACGAGCAGACTGGCAATCTCGCGTCGTTCCCAGTACTCAATACCGCATGAATCAACCCGCCTTTCCGCCGTGCTCTGCGTTGCAAGCGACCGCTCGCGTGGTCGAGCAAGAGCAGATGGCTCGCAACACGTTCCGGCTGCGACTTCACTGCCCGGAGATCGCTCGCCGCATCATCCCCGGCCAGTTCTTTATGGTCCGTCCGGCGCGTGGAAGCGACCCGTTGCTCGGTCGGCCATTCGCTCTGTTTGATACCTACGATGATGAGCATGGACAGCCAGTCGGTTTCGATTTCGGCTACGTGACAGTCGGCAAGCTCACGGGGTTGATGCCCCGTTGGAAAGTCGGCGACGAAGTCTCTGTCTGGGGCCCGCTCGGCAACGGATTCCCGGTGGTGCCGGAGGGAACGAAGCACTTGATGTGCGTCGCGGGGGGCATTGGACAGACGCCGTTCCTGGCGGTCGCACGCGAGTTGTTGATGTCGCGGAGCTATGGAACGCCACCGCGCGCTCGGCGCGGGTCTCCCGACCCCGCCGCTGATCTGGACCGCAGGTCTCCAGAATCTGGCGACGCTTTGGGAGACCTGCGGTCGGCGGATGCGGCGGGGTCGGGAGACCCACGCCGAGCGCCGCTGAAAGTCTCGCTGTGCTACGGCGCTCGTTCGGCCGATTACCTCGCGGGGTTGGATCAATTCGCGATCGACGGACTCGATGTCCGATTGGCGACCGACGATGGCAGCCGAGGTCATCACGGATTTGTGACGGAGTTGCTCAAGCAATCGCTGAGTTCCGACTGTCCTCCGGACCTGATTTACTGCTGCGGGCCGGAGCCGATGATGCACGCGGTACAGAAGATTGCGACAGCGGCAAACGTCTCCTGTTGGCTCTCGCTGGAGACGCCGATGGCCTGCGGTATCGGCATCTGTTTCAGTTGCGTGGCCAAGATTCAGCAAGACGATGGCGAGTGGGACTACCGACGGACATGCCTCGAAGGTCCCGTCTTTCCGGCGGCGAAAGTTGTGTTCTGAGTCCGGCTGATGGCTGTTAGCCGATGGCTGATGGCCGTTATCCCAATTCTTAAAAACTGAAAACGGCCCTCGGCTCTCGGCCGAGCCAGTTCTGTTGATGGAAAGGCATCCGTGATGTGGAAGACGATCTCAAGGTGTCTTGCAAGCGTGACCTTGATCGCTGTTGGATTCAACGTGATCGCGCAGGACAAGCCGTCACCGCTCGAACAAGGCAAGTCGCTCAAAGAGCTCATGCCGCGAATTCCGGCGACCGAGATCAAAGACGCGATTAAGACGTTCCAAGTCGAGCGTGGCTTCAAGCTGGAACTCGTCGCGGGCGAGCCGCTGGTCGGTGATCCGGTTGATGCCTGCTTCGATGAGTTCGGCCGAATGTACGTTGCCGAGTTCCACGGATATCCGTACTCGGCCGAGCCGACGAAATTGCATCCCAAAGGTGGTGGCAAGAAGAACGACGGCATCATCCGGTTGCTGGAAGACACCGACGGCGACGGCAAGTTCGAGAAGAGCACCGTCTTCGCCGACAACTTCGAGTGGGCGTTGTCGGTCTGCTGCTTTGACTGCGGCGTGTTCGTCATCGGACATCCGCATTTGTGGTACTTCAAGGACACCGATGGCGACGGCAAGGCGGATGTTCGCAAGATCGTGCTCACCGGTTTCGGCAAAGACAACGTGCAAGCGTTGGCGAACAACTTGAAGTGGGGCTTGGAGAATCGCATCCTCGTCGCCGGCGGTCGCAATCCGAACGCTCTGACGCGAGACGGCAAGCCGGTGATGTCGGGGACCAGCGATTTCTCATTCGATCCACGAGTGCTGCTACGTAGCCGTCACGCTCCGCGTGACGAGCCGAACGCTCCAAAAGACTCCCCATCTTCTGCGACGCCGAAACAGAATGACGCCAACTCTTCATCGGCTCGTCACGCGGAGCGTGACGGCTACGTAGACGGCATCGAACTCCTCAGCGGCGGTGAGCAGTTCGGGCATTCGACGGACGACTGGGGCAATCGCTTCGTCTGCAACAACAGCAATCACATCGAGCACGTCGTCCTGCCGCGCCGATATGTGAATCGCAATCCGACGTTCATTGCCGGCGGGACGGTGCGCAGCATTGGGGCTGAGGGAGCTGCCGCAACGGTCTTTCGCCGCAGTCCGCCGGAGCCGTGGCGGATTGTTCGGACCGCGCGGCGCGTGGCCGATCCGAAGTTCGCGGGTCTACCGCAAAGTGAGCGAGTCCCCATCGGCTTCTTCACGTCGGCCACGGGCGTGACGATCTATCGGGGTGGAGCGTACCCCGAAGAGTTTCGCGGCAACGCCTTCATCGGCGATGTCGGCGCGAATCTGATTCATCGCAAGATCATGACGCCGACCGGAGCCAGCTTCGTCGCCAAACGAGCCGACGAAAACACCGAATTCGTGACCTCGACCGACAACTGGTTCCGGCCTGTGAACTTCGTCAACGCGCCGGATGGGACGCTGTATGTGCTCGACATGTACCGCGAGACGATCGAGCATCCCGCCTCGATTCCCGAAGACATCAAGGCGATGGTCGATCTCGAAAGCGGCCACGATCGGGGACGTATCTGGCGGTTGGTCGGTCCCGACGGTCAACGAATGAAAGTCGAGCCGATCGGCAAGTTGCCGCCGGAGCAGCTCATCAAGCAGTTCTGGTCGCCAAGCTCGTGGAACCGCGAAACCGCGCAGCGGCTGTTCGTCGAACGAGGCGACTTATCGGTCGTCCCGTCATTGCGTCGCATGGCGGCCCTGAATCGTTCGCCGCTCGCGCGATTGCATTGTCTCTACACGTTGGCCGGTCTCAATGCGATGAAGTCGGACGTGCTGATGGTGAACCTCAAGCATCCCGAACCGCGCTTGCGAGCACATGTGTTGCGACTGGCCGAGCCGCTGTTCGCACAAGATCGAGAACTGGCCGAGGCCGCCGCCGAACGAGCGACGGACGACAGCGACCTCGTCCGCTGGCAACTGGCGTTCTCGGCCGGAGAGATGCCGAATGATCTCGCGGTCGCGACGCTCAGCCGATTGGCTCGCGATCCGCGCAACACTGGTGACATTCGCACGGCGATGATGACCTCGCTGAGCGGTAAAGCGACGGCGTTTCTGGAAGCTCTTGCCGGCGATGCTGAGTTCGCGAAGCAGGCACACGCTTCTGGTTGGTACACGGAGCTCGCACGGATGCTGGGCACCGATGCGAATCCCGCCGCAGGTGCGAGTGTTTTGAAGATCGTCGTCAACGACCAACTTGCTCCGGCCGCTCGGTCGGCGATCTTGATCGCATTGGGTGATGGACTGCGGCGTCGCGGGATGACCATTGAACGCCTGCTGGACGCGGCTCAATCCGACAGCCAGCTCCGGCAAGCGTTGACCCTCTTCACAAGCAAGTCGCTGACCGCCGCGAAGGATGCCGAGCGTCCGATTGCCGAACGAGTCGCCGCTGTGCGAGTGCTGGCATTTCTCGATTGCGCCTCGTGCCGCCAGTCGTTGGGCGAACTGCTCAACCCGCAGGTCGATCCGCAATTGCAGATCGCGGCGGCGAACTCGCTGGGCCAATTGGGACATGCCGAGGTGCCGAGCTTGTTGCTGACTGGTTGGCGAAGTCACTCGCCCGGCCTGCGTCGCGAGGTGGTCGATGCGCTGCTCCGTTCAACCGATCGAGTCGGCTCACTGCTTGACGCTCTGCAAGCCGGTACGGTGCTGCGCGGCGAGATCGAACGGGACAAGAAAGATTTGTTGCTCAATCATCCGAAGTCGGAACTGCGCGACCGTGCGAAGAAGCTGCTGGCTGGCGACGTCGATGCCAATCGAGCAAAGGTCATCGCTGACTACAAACCGGCGTTGGATACTCCCGGCGACATCGCAAGGGGGAAGTTGCTCTTCCAGCAGAAGTGCGCGAACTGCCATCAGATCGCCGGAGTCGGCCACGTCGTCGGGCCAAACTTGCAGAGCGTTGCCAATAAGTCGACTGCCGATCTGTTGATCGCGATCCTCGATCCGAATCGAGAGGCTCAGCCAAACTTCGCGACCTACGTTGTCGAGACGCAGGACGGCAAAGTGCTCAACGGCCTGTTGGTCGGCGATACCGCGACCAGCGTCACGCTACGCCGAGCTGAAGCCAAAGAAGATGTCGTGCTGCGGAGCAACATTGAGACGATCGTCTCCAACGGAAAATCGCTGATGCCCGAGGGGTTCGAGAAAGACGTCTCACCCGCCGCACTGGCGGACTTGCTGGCGTATTTGAAGTCGTTGGGGTTGGTGGATTCGAAACCTTAGTGACGTTGCCTTCATGGAAGGGAAAGTGCCCGACGAATCGAAGGAGACGACGAATGAGGGGCTCGGCCAAACCATTTGTCGTCTCCTTTCATTCGTCGGGCTCTTTCTCAAACAAGTCCCGTCAGCGTGCCATTTGAGTCGCGAAACTTGTCGGCTTCGACCCCCATTTTCTGGATCAGCGTCAGCAGCACATTCGACAGAGGCGGGTGACTGTTCGGTTCCCAGCCGAGATGCTGGCCGTGCTTCAGCCCCAGCTTGTTTCCGCCAGCCACGAGCAACGGCAGGTTCTTGGGCGAGTGATCGCCTCCCGCGCCCGAATTCATGCCGGAGCCGAACATCACCAGCGTGTTGTCGAGCATGTTCCCGTCCCCTTCCTTCGTGGACTTGAGGAACGTCAGGAACCGGCCGAGTCGTTCAAGATGGAAGCGGTCGATGATGCCCAGCTTCTTGAGCATCTCTTTGTCGCCGCCGTGATGCGACAGTTCGTGATGATTCTCGCCACCGCCGCCGTAGCCGCCCGCTTCGCGCGACCACTCGAAGGTGATGACCCGCGTCGTGTCGGTCAGGAATGCGAGGTACGACACTTCGAGCATCACGTCCAACCACATCGGCCGGTCGTGAGCGTTCCCTGGCTGACTGCCGAGTTGCAAGTTATTGGGATCAACCTGCGGCTTCGGGACATCGACCCACGCTTCGAGACGCCCAACTCGTTGTTCGGTCTCGCGCACGGACGTCAAATACTCGTCGAGCTTCTTTTGATCCTGCTTGCCGAGCTTGTCGTTGAGCGACTTCGCCTCGCCGCGCACGCTGTCGAGGATCGACTTCCGTTCGGCGTAGCGTCGCAACGTCGCCGCGCGATCGGCGGCACTATCGGGAACGAACAATCTTTCAAAGAGCCGCTTCGGTGAATTCTCGGAAGGCATCGGTGTGCCGCTGCGATCGAACGACAGCGTGTGCGAATGCCCGGCCGAGCCGGTGCCGCTGGCGTCCGACAATTGCAACGACGGAAACCGCGTCTGCTTGCCGTGTAACTCGGCGACGACTTGGTCGGCGGAAACTTGATTCGTGTAGTCTGCTCCGGGAGTCGCCTTGAGATCGGCACCGGTCAGCCAGGTATCCGCTCCGCTGTGTCCGCCTTGCGAGGCGGGATGTCCAAGACCGGTCACCACCGAGAAGTCGGCGCGATGTTCTTTCAAGACTTCGAGCGTCGGCGACAGCGTGTAGTCGCGTCCTTTGTCGCTGGGCATCCATTCCAGAATGTTGACGCCGTTGGGGACGTAGCAACAAATCATCCGCGGATGCGTCCCCATCGATTTCTCAAGCGGCTTGTACTGCGACGGAGCGGCCCACCCGCGCGGGAGCATCGCATCGAGCAACGGCAGAGCGAGGCAGGTTCCGATTCCTCTGAGAACGTGTCGGCGAGAAACTGTCCGAGGCAACATGGCCAACTCACTTTCCATAGCGGATTCAAATCTCCGTGTAGCCTGACTCTCTGAGTCGGGAGTTTTCTCGAAAGATTACCGACTCGGAGAGTCAGGCCACGGACTTCTCAGAGAGCCTCTCACAATCAAGCGAGGACCAAGCGACGACCTTTTGGCTCTGGGATGGGATCGCCGAATTCTTTCGCTGTGTCGATCCATAATCGAATGGCCTGCTGAGCGCTGCGCACTGCCGACTCAGGCCGATCACCGTGTGCCATGCAACCGGGCAACTCAGGAACCTCGGCGACGAAGACCGCATCTTCGTCGCTCCAATAGACGATCACTTCATATTTGTAGCTCATTCATCGGCTCCTAGCTGGTACTTCAAAATGACGGCGCGAACCTGCTTCACTTGATATGCTTTGGCCTTGTTGCCATCGCATTGCAGGTTCAGTTTTTCTTCGAGGCCCGCTTTGCGAAAGTGGTGATGACTTCCACGAGTTCTTTCGGAAAAACCAAGGTGGATGAGCAGGCCGCGCAGATCGTCAAAGCGGATGTTCGCATCGGCCCGGCCACTCAGGATCTGCTGGATCAGTTTCTGATGTTTGCTCATGAATGAAAACCCCGGCCTGAAAATCGGGCCATGACATTCCCGGAGACATCTCCTATTTCGAACCGAATGAACTGGAGGTGACGATGAATTGAATCAGCGAACGCAATGTGTAGCCATTCTTTTTCGTCTCGGCGACGGCGGCTTTCACGGTCGGTTGATCGGCGATGCCAAGTTCTCGGCCAAGGGCGTAGGTCAGGAGTTTGCTGGCGAGGCAATTGAGGAACAGGTCTTCCTTCTGACGCAGCACCGTTCGCAGTTCATCGACACCGTTGATGGCGGTGCCATCGGGAAGTTTCGACGCGGCGTCGATTTTCGGATCGTTGCGTTCGATGCGGCCTTTGTAGCCGAAGCCTTCTTGGTCGCGCCATTCGCCGGAGGCGTTGAAGTTTTCCAAGGCGAAGCCGAGCGGGTCGATCTTGTTGTGGCAGCGAGCACACTGCGGCAGCGTGCGATGAATCTCCAGCCGTTGCCGCACGGTCGCTTTGTCGATGCCGGGGACTTTCGGAGCGATATCTCCCGCATTCGCGACCGGCAGGCCGGGGTCGATGCCGAGCACGTTCTTCAAGACCCACGTTCCTCGTTTGACCGGCGAGGTGCGCGTGCCGTTCGAGGTGATCGTCAGCATTGACGCTTGCGTGACGATACCGCCGCGATGCACGCCTTCGGGGACGGGAACTCGGCGGAACTCGTCGCCCCGCACGTCGGGGATGCCGTAGAACCGCGCGAGCCGTTCGTTGATGACGACGAAGTCTGAGCCGACGAAATTCAGCACGCTCAGATCGTGCTTGAGGATTTCGGCGAAGAAGGCTCGCGACTCGTCGGTGATCGACGTTTCGAGATGCCGGTCGTACTGCGGGTACAAGTCAGAAGCGGGCGGGTTTGCGCCGACCTCTCGCAGTCCCAGCCATTGGCCGGCGAAGTTGCGGACGAAGGCTTCGGACTTTTCGTTGGCGAGCATTCGGTTGACTTGAACGGTCAGCGTCTTCGAGTCTCGCAGCTTGCCGGCATCGGCGAGCTTGTTGAGTTCTTCGTCGGGCGTTGAGGACCAGAGGAAGTAACTCAATCGCGCGGCGAGTTCATGATCGGTCAGAACGTGGGGCACGTTTTCAACGTGCCCGGCCTTTTGGCTTTGTTTGGCTTTCTGGACGGGCACGTTGGAAACGTGCCCCACTTCGGCCAAATACAGGAAATGCGGCGAGGCCATCGCGGCGATGAGCGGCGTCTTCATCGCTTGCACGAACGACGGTGAGTCAGGACGCACGAGATCGAACAACTTCAGCTTGTCCGAAATCTCCGCATCGCTGACTGGTCGCCGATACGCCGAACGCAGGAAGCGGGCGATCAATGTCTTCGCGGTCTCGCGTTCTTTCTCCTTCGACGGCAACGTGTCGCCGAGCAATCGGCGATGACTCGGCGGCGGCCATGATTCGTAGACGGGGCCTTCGATCTCGAACCAATCGACGTACAACTCCGGCCGAGCGAATACGTCGTGACCTTGGAACCAGAAGTTTTCGAGCACTCGTGGGATTGCGTAGGCGTACTCGATTGTCAGTCCGGCTTGTTCGGTCGTGAAGCGGGCTTTGACTTCGTATTCGCGCGGCTTGTCGAGCGGCGCGTCGACGTCGAACTCGGCGAGCACTTTCGGTTGGCCGCCGAGCGTCTGGATCAACTTCAGACGGGGTGAGCCGTAGTCGTACATGCGGTCGGTCTGAAAGTGTTTCAGGTCGCGTTCGAGTCCCTCACGGTGATACTTCTCTCCTTTGGGATTCTCTTTCATCTGGTTGTCGAAGCGGTTCTGCAACGCCTTGCGAGCGGACTCGACGACTTCTTCTCGCTTCGGAACTTTGCCGGCCGCGCGGATGCGGATGATGTAGTCACCCTCGTGCTTGAGGGCGTAACCGCGAGCGTTCAGGTGCTTGTCCCAGTTGTCGTGGTGCAGCACTTTGAAGCCGTCTTTGACAGGGTTGTTGCCGCCGTTCACGATCACGTTCTGCTTGTCGTAGATCTTGCGGTTCGAGTCGTTGTCGCCGCTGTCGATTTCGAATCGCCATTTAATGGCCGGTGGTTGGTCTCCTTCGACGAGGACTCGATCCAAAATCTTCCGAGCGGCATCGAGGTAGAGTTCCGTGAGTAGCGGCGACATCGTCAGCGCTTTGCCGTTGTTGTCGAATCCGCCGGAGGCTGGGTCGAGCGGGAACGGAGCGACGTCGAAGTCGATGCCGATCAAGTCGCGGATCGTGTTGCGGTATTCGTCGCGATTGAGCCGACGCAAAACGATCTGACCATCGCGGCGGATCAGTTCGGCACGCACCATTTGGTCGATGATCCAATCGACGACCTTCGCGACCTCGTCCGGTTTTGGCTGCGGCTCTCCTTCGGGGGGCATCTCGTGGCTGTTGAGGACGTTGACGACTTCGCCCCATTTTTCTTTCGAGGCCGGATCGACAAACTCGTTCTTCAGATGCTTGTCGACGCGGAAGGTGCCCTGTTGCTTCGCCGGGCCGTGACACCGCACGCAATGGGTTTTCACGAATGGGGCGACGATCTTGTCAAAGCCCGCTTGATCGGTGGGATTCGGCGAGCGTTCTTGTGCGCGGCTGGGGATCGTCGCCAACACGATCGGTAGCGCGAGGAATAGATGTCGGATAGCAGATCGGTGTTCGTGGTTGATTCGATTTGGGTTCATCTGTTGCATGCCAGTAATTCAAGGAAGGAACCCGACGAATCGAAGGAGACGACGAATGAGACAAATGGCAGCATTCGTCGTCTCCTTCGATTCGTCGGGATCTTTCTGTTTTGGTTGTCGATGTCTCATTCGCGTTTCATCAACCGAGCGGCAGGTTCCAACCACATTCGTCCGGCGGTGGCTCGGAGTTCGGCGACGAGCGTGATGTCGCGCACGTCTTCGAGCACTTCGAAGTCGTAAGTGACCGCTTGCCAATCGGAGTCCCCCGCGAGCTTGTTGTCACGCTTTTCTCCGGAGAGGCGAAGTCCAGCTCCGGTCCCTTGTTCGTCCTCGCGAGCGACGACGGACTCGGTGCGCAGTCGAGCTTCCAGTCGGTAGCGGCCTTTCGCGAGGAGGACTTTGCAACGCCATGAGGCCACACATTGGCCGGACTCGCCGACTTGGATCGAGTATCGCTTCTGGCCGTCGATCTCGAGTTCTTCGACTTTCGTATCGTCGGTCTCTTGAGCGGGGAACCAATCGGCGACTTCGGCGATGCCTTCGGCGTTGAATTCCAATGGTGACGGGTCTCCCTGTTGCAGTTGCTCACGCAGGTTCGGTTCGCGGGCGGCGATCCGTTCTTTGAGTTCACGGACTCGGTCGGCGTGAGTGTTCGCGAACTCGTCACCGAATTCCTTGACGACCGGTTGCATGCGAGCGACCACCGTGTCGAGTTTCTCATGCAATCGCTTTGTCTCGAAAAGCGGGAGCAATTCGGTGACTCGGTCGCGGTAGCGTTTTCGCCATTCGGGATTGTGCATCACGGCGTTGGCGACGATCGGTTCCGGATAATCCAAGATCGGGAAGCCGGGGTCGCCGAACATCTGGTCCATGCCGTGCGGCAGGAATCGGGCTTTGCCGTTCGCGGGATCAAAGTAGATGCGGTAGTTGTTTTTGTTCTGCGTGTAGCCGTCCCAGTGAGCGGTCATCAGCTCGATGGCCATGAAGCAGAGGAAAGCATCGACGTCCAAATGCTCTTCGATGGCGGCCCAGCGTTGTTCGGGATCGGGGATCAAGCAGGCGTCTTTGAGACTGTGCAGATCGCTGTGATCGTCGGGGCCTTTGCCGCAGTCTTTTTCGAGATCGACATCGATGTCCTGAACGAAGCCGCCGTCGTAGAGGTTGCCGGTTCCGTCGGCGAAGTGCCGTTTCAGGAACGTGGCGTCGAAGCCCTCCTTGAGCACATACAGTCCCAGGTCGCGGTCGTTCAACCAGACGCGAGCATGAGTGGCTCGCGGGGTGGGCACCTTCGCGTCGCGTGACAACTCCGAGCAAAGCCACTCGCAGAGATACGACTCATCCTGCACCGAGTTGTTGAGATGAAACTTATCGACGTCGTGAAAGGTCTGTCCTTTGACGTGCTTATTCATGTTGAGCGTGAAGGCGGGGCGATCGTCGAGTTCGCGAAAGCTGCCGGCGGCTCCTTTGAGCTTGATGGCGACATCGGCGTAGGTGGTTTCGCCGTTCTCGATCAGTTTGCACTTCACGTAATGCCGCGCGTCCTCGCGGAGCTTTTTGGCCTGCGATTCTTTGATCTCGATTTTGATCTGCGGGATGACACCGTTGTCGAAGAAGTCGTCGCTGGCATTGCGCAGTGGCGTGGCCGGGACGTCTGGTTCGACGATGGGATCAAGTTCGAGAGGAACTTCGATCTTCCCCGTCGCGGACTTGCGGCAGGCGGGGAGAAACATCAAGCAGAAACAGCACGCGAACAGAACCGATCGCGGGAACAATGGCAGATTCATTCGACACCTCCGTGGGGGGCATCGTAGCGGAGTCGTCGGTTGTGGGTCAGTTCGTGATGCCCAGAACTGAAACTGCCGCGCGGGTGAAAATGACGCAAACCCCACCGAGATTGTCTCGGTGGTTTTTGGGCTTTTGCACTACGCGGCATGTTGCCCCAAGGGCCTTCACTCGTAGTGCAAAGGCCCATTTCCACCGAGGCAAGCTCGGTGGGGATTGTGCCAACTTCACCGGTGAGCGGTTTATCTAACCGGCGACCGCGATCGTTCGACGCATATGCCGCCGAGGACTGAGCCTGACAAGAACTGCGGAGCACGGGGTGTGGCTTCACGAGATTGGAGAGTCGCGTTCTGACCGGAAACCGGGGCGGCTGGCAATGTGCGAACCGCTGGCAGATCGGCGGCCGTCGAATTCTTTTGTGCGAGGTACTTGAGCACGGCGGATCGCGAGAGGCGGCCCAGCAGTTGGCCGTCGCGGCAGACGTAGGCTCGCGAGCAACTTCCTTCGCGGAACAGCGGCACGGCTTGGTCCATGAGGGCGTCCGCTGGCAGCAGCGTGACGGCGCGGCTGATCATTGAACTGACGGAGCGACCGAGTATCTCGGCATTGAGTCTGGCCTTCAGCAGATCGAAGTCGGTGACGATTCCGGCCAGTCGTCCCGCGTCATCGACGACGCAAAGCTCGGTGAGATCGGACTCGACCAGCAGGTTCAGCGCGTCCTCCAGCGACATGCGAGCCGTCACCGTCACGAAGTCCACCGACATCAAATCCGCAACGGTTTTCCGCATGGCCGAGCCTCCCGCAGGGACGGAATCGGCATGTGGTTTGGGAGCGGCTCAATCGGAACGGAACTTTGACGGTGAGCGCGATTGTGCCGGTCGTTCCTGTCACGAACGGATTCCAGATGCGGCCACCGTCGGGCCTGTCCCGGCGGGGCCATGACTGAGCTGCTACAGAAATGACCTGGATCTCTGGCTCCCCGTGGGGCTTGTCCCCACGGGAGCAACGACTGTGAGCCCAACAGTCATTCGCTCCGTGGGGACAAGCCCCACGGGGGCGAAAATGTCGCGAGCGGCTCATGTAGCTGGCTAGTCAGCGCTCCGCCGGGGCAGGCCCGACGGTGGCGAACTCACACCTGGAATTCGTTCGTAGAAATTTTGAACGCACGACCCCTCCCCAACGATTACGGCACGTCGCGCCAGAAGAGGACTCTCCAGCGATAGCCGGACGGATCGTTGATCGACGTGATGAGGTTTGACGGCGGAACGTAGCCCTTAAACAGCGGCAGGCTGTCGCGGAACTTGACGCCGGTTTGAGGTCGGATGTGGGTGACCGGTTCCAGCGGCAGGCCGACGCTCTCCCACGGACTGCCCCAGCCGTTGTAGTTCAACGGGTCCGCGACCCAGGTCACGAACGGCGTGATCGGCTGATTGTTGTTGGCTTGAATCTGCGTGATCAGTTGCCACAGCGAGTATTGATTGGTCCACAAGCCCGAACTGAGCTTCCACGAACTGGAGACCGAAATCAGCGAGCGTGTGGCCATCAGCGGTCCACGCACGTCGAAGCTGCGAAGTCGTCTTCGGCGGATGCGGTAGCTGACGGGGTTGGGACGACTCGCTTCCCCCAAGACGATCAGGCGGCGGTTGACCGTATCGACGTCGATGATCGAGAACCAGTTGCCGCTGTTCCCTTCCGCCAGCCAGATGGCGTGCGTGCCGGTCTCGCTGACGCTGGACAGGTCCGTGGTGGCGGGGAGTTGCACCTGGCTATACGGCTGCCGGATCGGAACGCTCGTGGCTTGCGTCCCCGCCAGAGTCAACTCGGTGCCGGAAACCAGTTCGTAGCTGCCATCCGTTTTGCTAATCGTGCTGGTCAGCAGCACGGCTCCGTCCACCGACGCCCTGTTGTCGTTATTCAACTGGATGCTCTGAGCCACCACTGCCGGCAGGCGTGGAAACAGACTGCCGTTGGCGACGATGGAACCTCCCGACGAGTCGCGCCAATTCACGCTGGCGATGTTCAAGTTGGTGCCGCTGAACGTGAGCTTGCCGGAACAGACCAGCGTCCCTTGGATGAAGACGTTGTCGTCAAGCTGCAACGCGCTGTCGCGATAGAACACTCCCAGCGGATTGCGCAGCGATGGACGCAGCACAACCTTGCTGAGCGAGCTACTGTTGATCACTTCGGCCGAATAGGTGAAGCCCCCTTGGTAAAGCTGGTACGTTTTCCAACCGTCAAAGTTGATCGTGGGAGTTGTCGGCGTGCTGGTGGCCGTAACCCGCGGGACGTTGAGATTGGTCAGGTCTGCCAGTTCGGCCGCCGTGAAGCTGGCGGCCATCGTGATCGAACCGCCGAATGGATGCGGATGCAGAAACGAGACGGTGCCGCCGCTTCCGGTGGAGTACAGCGTGCCGGTCGATTGCAGAAACACATCGCGAATGGAACTGTTCCACTTGGGGCCTTTGTAAACTGAGACCCCTTGCTTCAGCCAAATGGGCCCGTCGAAGCGCTGGCCGGGTTCCAGCGTCAGCGAGGGGCTGCTGCTGCTTCCGTCGGAGGCGAAAAACGCATAGTTCTGAATCGTGTCGTAGCCGGCATTGCTGGCGAGGACATCGGTGGCTTGCGTGATGTCCGGAGCGAGGATCTGCCGGCCGGGGACGCGCGGTTGCAGTTCGATCCCGACTTCCACGATCTCGGTGACGAAGTCGAGCGGATCGGTGAGCGAGGCCCATTTGCCGGTCGAGCGGATCAGCAATTGAAACGCCTGCCGCGTGGCGATCGCCGCCGTGTCCGCGCTGCTGGACGACAGACCGTTCGACGTCGAATTGAAGAATGCCGAACTGCCGCTCAGCGACGTTTGACCTTTGCCGGTTGGATAGGCCGACGGCGACGTCTGGCCGTCGATGGTACGGAACTCGATCGTGTAACTGGTGGTTCCCAGCTTGTCGCTGCTGAGCGTTCCGGAAAGCGCTGTCGTCACGCCGCTCCACGCGGAGGACTGCAACTGGTTGAGAGTGATCGACGCTCCGGACTCCGCCGCCTGCCGAGCCATCTCCTGGCGATTGACGTTCTGCCGTACCTGCACGCCACGCGCTTGCGAACTGAGTGCGGCATACGTCAGCGCCATGCTCATGCTGATGGCGATCATCACGACCACCAGCGACACACCTCGCCGTGAACACACTCCGTAGCCTGACTCTCCGAGGCTGTGAGTAAATGGCGTGGGGCACGTTTTCAACGTGCCCAATCGGCTTATTTTCGAGCACGTTGAAAACGTGCTCCACGAAAACTTCACAGCCTCTCCGAGTCGGGTGTCCGGCACTTTTGTCCCGACTCGGAGAGTCAGGCTACGAAATCGCAAGTTGCGTCTCATGCGGTCCTCTCAGAAGTTGGGCATCGTGAGATTGGCGGGATAGGACAGCACATCGCCGACGCTGACGGCCCCTGTGATCCACGACACCGTAATCAGGATGCTGCGGCGATTCGTTCCGGAGTTCTCGGCCAGCCAGATGACGGTGTCTTGCGTGCGCGTGGGACCGGTGCCTCCCGACGGTGTGAATGTCAGATCGACGACCGCCCCCTTCGACGTCTTCAACGCCGCACCGCCGAGGACGACATGCGATTGTTTCATCCGCCCCGCGCCGAACGTGTCGAGATCAATCGTGCTGCCACTGCCGCTGTGTGCCAGAACGTTGACCATTTCCGGAGCACTGCTGCCGATCGGCTTGGTTTGATACGAATTGTTCGCCAAGTCGAACGTGACCGCGAAGTTGCCGTTGTATTGCACCGCCGATTGCCGCGCGCCGCGAATGTCCGCAGCCAGACAGCGCGCCATCGCCTCTAACGTGACCGCTCCGCTCGTTGAACTCAGCGTTGGAACAATCACGGAGGCCAAGATGCCGACGATCGTCACCACGATCAGCATTTCAACCAGCGTGAAACCGGCGCTTCGACACTTCGGCGAGCGGGGCGGCGTCAGCCCCCCGGTGGTCACGATCGACACTGAAAACCGGGGGGCTGACGCCGCCCCGCTCGCCAGTTTCTTCGTGGAACAATTACGGCTCATAGACGTACCTCAGGCTCGCCGAGCCAAAAAAAGGAATCGCCGAGACCGTGTCGGAAACGCGGACGATGCCATCCGGCTCGACTTGCAATTCGATCTGCAACGTCGCCTGTCGCATTCCCGAGCGGTTGCCGTAGTTGCCTTGTGGCCAACTCAACTGCGTCCATGCCGTGGTCTGCGGCGAGACCGATACCAACTCGCCGTCGGTGGGAGTCAGCGTGAGCGTGAACCGCGCATTGCCAATCGACTGCGTGCCGCTGGCTGACGATGGGGGGGAGCTTGTGGGGCTCGACGGCAAGGACGGCACCGAAGCTCCATACATGGAATACATCGAATCCATTGCGCTCATGGGGGACACGACCGGCGCAGAAACAGTGCTGCTGGATGTGCTCAACGAAGACTGGCGTAGCCGATCGCACAACGGAATCTTCTCGGCGGCGGTGGAGGTCAGCAGGTTGGCGACGGTCGTCGCCAGATCACTGGCCGCGAAATCGAACGACGCCGTCTGACCGGGAAACGCGACCTCAATCAATTGGCTGGGTGTTTTGGCGTCCCAGGTATAGATCAACAACTCGCCGACCATCGGCAATCGTTTCAGCACGCCGTTCGCCGACATGCCCCCCGATCGCCCACCAGTCCACAGCACCAGCACATCCGGAACCTGATTCATTCCCACGGGCCGAGACACAACGGTCAACCCCACGCGAGTCGGTTGCTCGGCCAGGTCATACACCCCGGTCTGCGAAATCATGTACTCGATCCGTTCGATCGCCGCTCGGGCTTGCAGGTCGGAATCCTCGACCCCCTTCGTGTAGGACCAGGCCGAGTTCACCGCGTTCGACATCCCCGCGAGCACGACCGACATCATGCTCAGAATCGTCATGGAGATCAGCAGCTCGGCCAGCGTCATACCGCGGCGCGATTCACTGAGATGAGGTCTTCGCATGATCTCCCGCTCCTTCAGGGTGCCGGTGACACGGAAGAGAAGACACGCACGATTTGAGCGACCGTTCGCGTGGACTTATTCGCGGTGTAAGCCACAGACACGGTGACTCGGCGATGCGACGTGTGTTGCGTGACCACGGACCAGCCGCTCGCACCCGGTTGCACGCGCTCGACCAGGACCGACCGCGTGAAGCGACCGACGAAGCTTGGGGCCGCCGCGAGTTCGGCCGTCCGTTCGCCGGACTTGCCCAGCATCATGTCCATGTACGCCACTGCGGCGGTCGCGGCGTCATCATTGCCCAAGACTTCTCCCGCCTTAGTGCGCGGCGGGCATTCGCTGAACTTGTCATAGTCATCAATCGTCGAGAACCAGCTCCGCAGCGGAATCGGGTTCGGCATGCTGGCCGTTCCGGTGGGAAACTTCGAGGCGGCGATTTCGTCGATCAATTGCTCAGCCAAGCCTTGCCCGACTGAACGATAAATCGAGTCGTTGCTGGATTGGACCGCACCGGCGACCGAGGTCAGCAAGGCCGCGCCAGCCAGAGACATCACTGCCAGAGCGATCATGGACTCGGCATACGTGAAACCTCGGCGCAGACGGCCGCTCGGTGCGAGCATGCGTCGCGCATACGGACCACAAACTTCGCCGGCAGTCGTCACGATCTCCGCTCCGTTTCAACGGCAGCGCATAGAAAAAGGCGCGGCATGGTCCCCTCGAAGCTCCCAGCTTCCCATGCCGCGCCCGTAAAGTCGGTGTCGTCCGTCCCAGCACCGGAAGGGATTCACGGGCTCAACAGACAACAGAAACCTAGTGCCGCGTCAAAGCTTAATCTTCGGGTAGACGGAGGTGAGCTTACAGCGGGCGTCGTCGATTTTCATTTGCCAGTCGACGCCGCGTTGGGTCGAGTTCACGTCGGTTGACCAGGCGGCGGTTTCGTCACGCAGGGTCTCGATGT
>CAMDPX010000008.1 GCA_945905295.1 Planctomyces sp. SH-PL62
GATCACAAGCTGAAGCTCTCCCCGTTCCTCGTCCGTCAATCGAACTACATATTTCTTGTGCATAGACCACCTCCTTGTGGTACACGCAGAGTCGTCGAATTCTCGATAAACTCCAACCCGAAGTTTTAGTCGTGACGCGGCACTAGTGAGTGCTTTCAATTCCCAAGACTTCGAGTTGCGGCTGCGGGCTAAGTCGATGGCCTCGCGGAAGCATTTTTCGGCCGAGGTCAGGTTGGCATCAGGCCGGCGTGAGTAGATTTCTCCGCAGAGCCGGAGTAGCTCCGCCTCCAAGTAGAGTTCATTGTGCTCGCGCGAGATGCGCAAGCCGGTCTCGGCTTCCGCGAGTGCTAGATCGAAGTCGTTCAGTTGCAGATACGCCTCCGCGAGACTCGCTTGGCCGTAGCACATGTGGAGTTCGGCACCGGTGGCGCGGAAGGCTTGCATGCCCAGCCGGCAGTTTTCGATCGATTCCTTGTAGCGGCCCTGGAGATTCCACAGGTGCGACTGTGCCACATGGCCCGTGGCGGCCCAAAACACAAAGGACTGTTCGACGGTGATTGTCAAAGTCCGTTGCACCAGCGGTTCCATCTCGGCGGCATCGCCGCAGAAGCCAATGACCCACGAGGCGTGATTTGTGCCGTGGGCGAGCGAAAACGGATCGTTGAGTCCCTCGGCGATCCGAACAGCCTCGCGTGTGAGCCGGCGGGCCTGGTCGGGATAACCCATGGCCCAGCGCGCATGAGCCGCACACACGCGATGCGTGATCGCCGAATTCTGGCCGGTATGCGGAGCCAGGGCTTTGCAGCGATCGAGATCCTCGTACGGACGAGCCAGCTCGAAGTGCTTCCAGGACTCCGCGAAGTTTCCGCGATGCACCTGGGTGCAAATCGGTGCGTAATGAGCCTCCATCAGCAGTCCCGGATCGCCGGTCTGCTCTGCCAAATCGAGCAACTGCTGACCCAAGGTGACGGCGGTGTCCAATTGATCGAGGATCAGGCTTCTGGCCCACATGCCCCACGAGATAAAGAACAGCGCGCCCACATTGTTGAGTCGGATCGCCAGTTCGCGTGCGCGTTCCAGGACTTGCCCCGGTTCGTCGTGGGCGTAGCCGCGTGCCGCGAGCAGTACCGTTGCCAGCGGTCCTTGAAGACCGAGTTCGCAGCCGTCGCGCTCCGGAGATTCCGGCAGAGCCGCGACCGCCTGAAGTCCTTTGCGAAAATGTTCGATCGCTCCGAGAGGAGCAAAGCCAGCTTGAGCCTTTTGCCCCGCCTTCAACCAATAGTCGACGGCCCGGCGCGTCGCGCCCGCTTCGGTCAGGTGCTGCGCGAGCAACTCGGGCTGCGCTTCCGCCGTCTCCGGGAATTGTTGTTCGAGTACTTCGGCGATGCGGAGACGACATGCCTGACGCTTCTTCTTGAGCATGGAACGATACGCGGCGTCCTGCAACAGCGCGTGTTTGAAGATGTAGGCCGCCGACGTCCCTTGCCCTTTTTGAAACAGGATTTCGGCTTTGACCAGTTTGTCGAGTTCTTGTTGCAGTTGGTCCGCCGGCAGCGTGCAAGCGGCCGCCAGTAGACGGAATCCAAACTCGCGGCCGATCGTCGCGGCAAGCTGGATAACTTCGCGGTTCGCGGCCATTCGATCGAGCCGAGACAGCAGCAGATCCTGCAACGTCGCCGGAATGACACTCAGCAACGTCGCGGCATCAGTGCCTGAATCCGCGCGATCCAGGATGCCCGACTCGACGATGACGGCGGTGAACTCCTCGATGAACAGCGGGATGCCGTCCGTGCGTTCGATGACCTGTTGCAGGATCGCCTCCGGAATGTCGCGGCGGTGCGTCCGCTTCTGCATCATCTCACCAACCTGCCGCTTGGTCAGACGATTCAGCGCGATCTGAGTTTGATGTGGCTTGCTCTTCCACGGCGTCTCGAACTCAGGCCGGAACGTCAGCAGGCTCAGCATGTGGCCGCTTTCAAATTGCGAGACATGCTTTTCGAGCAGTTCCAAGGTCGAGGCATCGACCCAGTGCAAGTCTTCAACGATGAAGAGTACGGGGCTGACGTTTGCCAAGTTTCTGAGCCACGACAACAACAAGTCTTCGGTCACTTCCTTCAGCTTCTGTGGGGACAACGACAACGCCGGGAATCGCGCGTCCGTCGGCACGCTCAGGACTCCGCAGAGCAGCGAGACGTTCTCCGCCGAATCGAGTTTCAGCTCACGCAGATAACGGATCAACGACTCCAGCCGCTCGGCGGCGGAGTGATCTTCAAAGTCCAGTAACCGCGAGACGAACTCCACGATCGGGAAATAGCTGGTCCCTTGGTGATACTGAGAGCAACGCAATTCAATGACCGCCACACGTTCTGAATCGTCGTGAAGGACATGCTCGCGCAGTTCGCGAATCAACCGGGACTTTCCCAGTCCCGCGTCGCCGATCAACAGGACGATCTGGCCCAGCTCTTCCCGAGCCTGTTCCCAGCGATCTTTCAGCACGCTGAGTTCCGTGTCGCGGCCGACCAGCGGAGTCAGATTGCCGGGATCGACGAGCTCGACCCGATTCCGTGACGCGGCTTCCTTGTTGACCCGGAACAGCTCGATGGGCTGAAGCATGCCGCGGACTTGCTGAGTCCCCAGCGACTCGCACTCGAAGTACAACGCGACTCGCTGATGAGTCGCCGCACTGAGGGCGATGGTCCCCGGTTCCACAATCGTATTCAGCCGCGTGACCGTGTTGCGAGCCTCGCCGACTAATGACACTTCCAAGTTCTGAGAGCCACCGAGTTGCTCGGCGACAGCTTCTCCCGAATGCACCACGACCCACGCTTGGTTCGGTGATGGCAAGCCCGCGTTGGTTTGAGCCGCTGTCGCCAGATCGCGCATGACTTGCAGCGCCACACGCACGGCACGCTGCGGCGCATCTTCAAACGCCTGCGGGAAGCCAAAGCAGGCAATGACCTCTTGCCCCGAACCTACCACCGTCACGCCACCGAGTCGTGCAACCTGTTCGCTGACGAACGACTGGAACGACTGCGACTGGTCCTGGAACAACTCTGATGGCGATGCAGGATTGCCCGAGTTGACACTGTCTCCGGCGTCATAGTCAAAGATGGCGACGGTGACCTGTCGCAACTCGGCTTCGCGACGCGGCCGGCTGTCCGACACAGAGCTGGACGGGGAACCGAGAATCTGGCTGGAACCAAATTGAATCGTCGGTGACATGTCGCCGAATTTGGCGAGAATCTGCGACAAGTCTTCGGCAAAATCCGTGGCCGAAGCGTGCCGTTGCGACGGCGATTTCGCGAGAGCCTTCAGACATAAGGCGTCAAACTCCGGCGGCAGTTCACGGCACAACCTCGACGGCGGGTCGGGGTCGCGCGACACGATTTGTCCGTAGAGCGAAGTGATCGCGCCTTCAAACGGTCGGTGTCCCGTCACCATTTGATACAGAATCACGCCCAGGGCCCACACGTCGGTCGCCGGTCCAATTTCGTCATGCCGCGCTTGGATTTGTTCGGGAGACATGTACGCGGGACTGCCCAAGATCGCTCCCTTTTGAGTCAATTCCGCTTCGCCTTCTTTCCTCCGCCGAGCCAAACCGAAGTCCATGATGATCGGCTCAAAATCGCTGGTCAGCATGATGTTGGCCGGCTTGAGGTCGCGATGCACGATCCCCGCCTCGTGAGCTTTCTGGACGGCCGTGGTCACCGTCCTCAACAACGCCACTGCCTGAAGCATGGGGAACGCGCCCGACACTTTCAGTTTTTTGGACAACGCCTGGCCGTCGATGTAAGCCATCGTCAGAAAGTGCCACTTTTCGAACTGGCCAACATCGTAGACCGGACACAGGTTGGCGTGTTGCAAGGTCGCCATCGCGCGGGCCTCGCGATAGAACCGCTCGATCGCTTCCGCATCGTCTTTCTCTCGGAAGAACGGAATCTTCAGCGCGACCTTGCGGTCCAATTGCCCGTCGTGCGCCAGGTAAACGGCACCCATGCCGCCGCGGCCGAGTTCTCGTTCGATACGGTAGCGGCCCATTTGCTCTGGAACTTGCTTGGCAGCGCCCCCTTTCGCCGCCGAATTGGGGCGTTCCTGTTCGCGTGCCACCAGCAGCGTCTGGCCGGCATCCAACGTCTCGACTTTCGGTAAGTTTCCCGGCGGCGTTCGATCGGCGAGGGCCGGTTGATCGAATAACTCGGCAACCAACTCCGCGTGTTCAGGAAACCGCTCGGCATATTCCGCAGGCGTGAAGGTGTCGCCGACGGCTCGACGAAGGCTGACTTCCAACGGCAATAACTCGGACAGCGCCGCCAAACGCAGCGACTCAGGGAAGACCTGCCAAAACTCTTCAATCCGTTGTTGCCGACCGCACTGCCACGAAGACTGAAACGCGTCTTTGGCAACGGCAATACGGCGTTGATCCTGTTCACTCAAGTGCATGGAGTGCGAAGGCGATGTCATGTTGTGTTCCAGGGACTGCCGCAGCCTGAAAGCTCGCACGTGCCGCTGGCATCAGGATCTCTGCCAACGGCTGGCGACCGCGGTGGAGCATGATAATCACGACGGTTGCAACTTTCGCCAGCGGCGACGCGTTGACCGGCGAGTTTTTTGCAATCCCGAAACAAGTGATTTTTTCAAACTCAGCGGTGTGTCGCGGGGCAGGCATGGGATCGCGGAGACCAAAGGCGACGAGTCACTCCGAGGCTGTGAAAGAATTGGTAGCTGAACTCGCCAGAGTTCAGTTTTCTCGGCGAATTCTGAAGTCTGGCGACTTCAGCTACCCAAAACTTCACAGCCTCTCCGTGACTCGACTTCGAGTCACAGAGTGACTCGTCTACTCTGTCAGCAACTGCGAAAGCGGCGAGTCATTGCGGCTGAGGCAGCGCAGCAGTTGGGCCAGCGTGAGAATCGCATCGGTCGCCGGCACGCTCTCGCGCAGCCAGACGCGACCGGTCGCTCCCCCGCCGCAGATTGCCGCGTCGGAGCGCATCGCCTGCCACAGGTCCGATTGCGTCCAGCCTCCCAGCCAGCAGCGTCGATTCCGTGCGGCGATGCGAGGTTGCAACCGCTCGCGAGCCGCGTTGTCGATCACGATCGCTCCGCCAGGTTGTTCGGCCCCCAAGACTTCCGCCAGCAAGCTCAGGAGATCGTCCGGAGCGAGTAAGGCCCCGATCTCATCCAACACGGCGACGTTGGCTCCGTCATCGTCAATCAGAAAACCAAAATCGGCCGACCGCGCAAGGACCGCGTTTCGCAACCGCCCCACGTCTGAGTCGTCCACATTCAACAAGTCGCGACAGCGCTGCGGGATCTCGACCCAATCCAGAGTCACCGGCAGCTTCGCGAACAGCGAATCGAGCGTCTCACGCACAAATCGCACGGAACAGGCGATGGCGACTCGCAACGGACGCAGCGCGTGGAAGTGTTGCCACAATCCCGCCAAATACGGCACGGACGCGGGAAACACTCGCTGCATTCCCCCTTGCCGCAACGGCCGAGCGGCTCCTTGCTCACAGCGATCGTGAATGTCGTCCAAGGTGATCGTGCGCGGTGCGCGGCCGTCATCGTGGGGCACGTTTTCAACGTGCCCGTTTCGTTCTGGCACGTTGAAAACGTGCCCCACTTCGCTGTTCGCAGCGCGACGCCCCGCCGCCGAGATCGGCCGGCCCTGTTTGCCAACAAAATCCAGCCCGGTCCACGACGGCTCGCAACCATGCCCGGAGATCAGCACCCCTCCCGCCGCCTGAAGATGCGCAACCGCGAATCGAAAACAAGGGGCCGAGGTTTGACTGATATCGACCACTTGGCAGCTCATACGCCGCAACGCCGCCGCGACTCCCGTGACAATGTCGGGAGACGACGGCCGCTCATCAAAGCCGACCACCACCACCGGCCCGCTGCGGCGAATCGGACGTTTTGAATTCGCGTCACGCAGGTCGCTGCGCCCCGTCAACGGCAGCGACTCCCACAACAGACTCGCAAACGCAGCCGCCAGTTCGCCAGCCTTTTGCCGAGTCAGGTCATTCAGATACACGCCGCGCACGCCCTCCAGCGTGAATAACGAACGCTCCGACAAACTCGGTCGAGCAGAGTCATCTTCCGCGAATTGCGGTTGTGGAAGCTGCCCAGTCTCCTGCCGATGCGAGCATTCGCGGCACTTCGGATAAAACGCCGCCAACCGCGACAGATGCACCGCACGCGAGATCGCATGCGACTCACCGGGGCAGACGTATTGCGGTTCAAGCGTGGGCAGGAGCGAAAGCATTTGGGGCGAGGGGCGAGGGGCGAGGGGCGAGGGGCGAGTCCGAAGAGCGGCATTTGAGATTTCAAAACCAACTCCTCACACTTCCGACCGTAGGCCACTTGGGCGAAGTCGGTCAAGAACGATTGCGTTGCTCTTCCCTCGCCCCTCATCCCTCGCCCCTCATCACTCATGCACGCGACCGCATTTTTGAAAGCTCCGCAAAGCAGCTCGCCCGGCGTAATCGTGGTGCTGTCCGGTGACGAGCGATCGTTAAAGCTCGACGCGCTGGCCGCATTGATTCCGCTGGTTTGCGGCGACGGTTCAGACGACTCCGCGGCCACGAAGTTCAAAGGCGAAGAGACCGATTGGAAAAGCGTCCGCGATGAACTCCTCACCGTGTCGATGTTTGGCGACCGCCGGCTCGTGCTGATCGAAGACGCCGATGACTTCGTTTCGGAGAACCGTTCGGCATTGGAAAAATATCTCGAAAAGCCCGCCAAGAAGTCGCTGCTGCTGTTGGCTGTCGGCTCGTTCCCCAAGACCACGAAGTTGTTCAAAGCCGTCGACAGGGTCGGCCTGCTGATTGAATGCACCGAACTGAAAGGGGCCGACCTCACTCGCTGGATTCAAGCGACCGTCAAAGAACGATTCGGCAAGCAGATCACTCGCGACGCCGCGATGCTGCTGCCGGAGTTGGCGGGGACGCATCTCGGCCTGCTCGATCAAGAGATCGAAAAGGTCGCGGCCTATGCCGCCGAACGACCGCAGATCGACAGCGAGGATGTCCGCAAAGTCGTCGGTGGCTGGAAGGCCGAGACGACGTGGGTCATGCTCGATGCCCTTCGCGACGGCAATCTCGGTTTCGCGCTGACCAACTTGGACAAACTGCTGACGTCCGGTGAGCCGCCGCTCAAACTGCTGGGAGGCATCGCTTACACCTTTCGCAAGCTGGCGCTGGCGACCGAACTCTCTCGACAAGGATTGCCGCTGCCGGCCGCGCTCAAGCAAGCCGGCGTCTTCCCGAAAGATACCGCCGCCGCCGAAAGCTATCTGCGACGCATCGGTCGTCCGAACGCCGAACACATTTCCCGCTGGCTGCTCGAAACGGACCTCAACCTCAAAGGCGGCTTACGCACCTCCGAACGATTGCTGCTGGAACAACTCTTCCTCAACCTCAGCGGCAAGCTGGCGAGTTAAAGGTCGCGATGCCACAAATGAAACAGGCGAGCGGGGCGGCGTCAGCCCCCCGGTGCAGTGACGAACACACCGGAGGCTGACGCCGCCCCGCTCGCCAAGAGGATTTCAGACTTCTCCGTCGCCCCGACCGCGCGAGTAGCCCAGCACAATCACATCCGGAAACATTTCATGCCTGCCTCGCCACCGCCTCGCCGAGACATCGCGGCCATCGTCTTTGCTCTGACGTTTCCATCGTTAGTGACATGGGTCTATTTCATTCTGTTGGCGGAGTCAGCGGCGGGACTGCAACTCACTGCTAAGTCGATTGGCATGGTGATTCAAATTGGTTTCCCGCTGTTCTGGTTTGTCTGTGTGCAGAAGCAGCGATTGAGTTGGTCGCGGCCCAAACGGGATGGCCTGCTCATCGGCGGATTGCTCGGCCTCGCCATCGTGGCCGTGATGTTCGGAGCGTATCACCTCTGGCTAAAACCGAGCGGCGTGTTCGATGTCGCCGCCCCGTCGATTATCGAGAAGGTCAAAGGCCTGGGCATCGACTCGACCGCGAAGTTCGCCGCGTTGTCGGCGTTCTATGCGGTGCTGCACTCGCTGTTGGAGGAGTATTACTGGCGCTGGTTCGTCTTCGCCCAACTTCGCCGCGTGGCGGCGCTCGGCCCGGCGATCGCGATTTCCGCCCTTGGCTTCATGGCTCACCATGTGATCGTGCTGTCGGTCTTTTTCGGTTGGGGTTCGTTCCTGAGTCTGTTCTTCTCGTTGGGCGTGGCGGTCGGCGGAGTCGCTTGGGCGTGGCTCTATCACCGAAGTTGTTCCCTCTTCGGCCCGTGGCTCAGCCACGCGCTGGTGGATGGGGGAATTTTCTTGGTCGGATTCGAGATCGTGAAATCCGCGTGGTGAACGTGGCGGCGCGGATGGAAGCGTTGGAGTCGATCTGAAAATCACGACCGAAGGAACCATCAAGCAGATTTCAACAAGTTCAGCCATTCGCGACAAACACAGTCAGTGACAAACACCGACATTCTCGACGCGGAGCGTCGAGCCACAATGGCCGATCGTCGGCGAAGAAATCCTCGACACCCGCGACTTGATCCCCTTGGGAACGCTTCAAGCGGAACTCGCCTCGCAGCAGAGCATCGAGTATCTCCGGTAACGAATGGTGTCCTACTTCAGAAACGCTTCCAGTTTCGTGCGTTCGTCATCCGTCAGCGGTTTCCAGTCGATGGCGACGGACGGCAGAGCCGCACGCAAAGACTCGATATCCGCCGCCGGGATGTCGATGCGGCGGAGTTCGAGCTTCTTGAACCGCGGCAATTCCTTCAGACGCTGTAGAGCAGCGAGCGACACCCGAGCCTCATCCAGCGTCAGCGATTCCAGCGTCTTGAGCTTCGCCAGCACGTCAAAGGTCGCGTCACCCAAGCTGACCGAGTTCGAGCCGCCGTCGTATCGCCGCAGACGTTGCCCCAGCCACAGCGATTTGAGTTCCGGCAGCTTCGTGAGCGACTCGTTCCCGGCAGACGTTTGATAGGTATGCCAAGTTCGGAAGTCGCGCAGTTGTTTGATCTCGGCGACGGCGGCCATCCCTTTGTTGTCGAACGGCGTGCCAGCAATCGTCAGTCGTTCCAACTTGGGCAGAGCTTTCAATGCCGCGAACCCCGATCCATCAAAACTCTTCATCCCAAACGACGGATGAAAGAACGAGAGCGATCGCAGATTGGTCAACGCGGTGAGCTTGGCCAAGCCAGCATCGCTGACTTGGATTCCGTCAGTGCCCAACTCTTCGAGTTTGGTCAGGCCGGAGAACGCCGTTGACTCACGCGAACGTGCGCGTGCTCGCGGTGGACCCCGACACGGCTTGGAAACGTGAAGACATGGCTCGTGCTTACGAAGAGCTGGCTCAGCGGTTCGGCGCTCCTCGCGCCGTGTTGGTGGATGGGGCCTCAGAATTACGCGACGGTGCGGAAACCCTGAAATCTCAGCGTGCCGACACGATCGTACTGGGGGACTTCAAACACAAAGAGGCCAACGTGCTGAAGTCGGTGATCGGTGATCGGTGGTCGGTGGTCGGTGGCGACGAGCGGTTTGCCGAGTTCCAAACGCAGGTCGGTCAGACACGCTCGGCGATCCAACAGACCGAGTTGGCGCATCTGGTTCCGCCCGGCAAGCGGCGAAAGCCCGGTTCATGAATCTGGCCTCGACGCTGCACTGGGCCGCGATGGTGCTGTGGCTGACCTACGAAGAATGCATGTTGATGTACTTCACGCTGAACCATCACCCCAGCTCGGTCAGCCTGATCGAGGCGACGTCGATCCACGACGACAACTCGCTGAACTACATCCGAGCCAGCGTGGACCTCGCCAAGAAGTGCCGTCTGCTCGCCTATAAACTCTTCGGAATGCAAAAGCCATTGCCCGACATCGGCCCGCGTAACGTGACTGAACTGACCTGCGAACAACTCTGACGTTGCCGGGGCTCGAAACGCGATCCGATGGAACACTCTGCTCAAGACAACTTCTTGATCACCAACAGCAGCAGTCCCAGCAGCGCGAAAGCGATTGCGATTTGAGTGGTCGGTAAACCGGACAGACCTTGTTCATCGAGCAAGCGCAAGCTCGGAGCCGACGCGCCGACAAACACCCAGATCAAGTTCACCGGCAAAATGCCGAGCTGACTCACCCACCAAAACGTGCGTGTGCGAATCGGCGTCAGCCCCATCACCGCGTTGAGGACAAAGAACGGGATCACCGGCACCAGACGCAGCGTGAATAAGTAAAACGCGCCATCCCGTTCCAGCGATTCGATGACTCGCGTCAGCCGCTCTCCGAACCGATGCCGCACGGCGTCGCGCAACAAATACCGTGAAAGCCAAAACGCCAAGGTGGCACCGGCCGTCGACGCAAAGCTGACCAGCAACAGCGCGCGCCAAAACGGAAAGTACCATCCGCAAAACAGCGTCAACGCCGTGGAGAGCGGCAGCGACAAGGCGGTCACTGCCACGAAAACGGCAAACACACAGGCAAAGACCAGTACGGGCCGTTCGGTGTTTAGTTTCCGCAGCGAGTCCTCGTACTGCACGAGGTTGGCCAGACTCAACTCGTTCCGATAGACGGTGGCAATGACGGCGATGGCCACCACCAACAGGATGGCCACGATCAAGCGCCAACGATCCGCTCGAAAGTCCGAACGCTCCGAGGTGGCGTGCGTGGATGTCAGTGGCTGAAGAATCAACAGATTCGCTCCGTCCTGGAGTTCGTATTCCTTGAGCACTTGCCCTCAAAGAAGCAATGTCAGCCCCACCGAGCTTGCCTCGGTGGTTCAAGGCTTTTGCACTACGAACCTCTTCACTCGTAGTGCAAAGGCCCGCTTCCACCGAGACAAGCTCGGTGGGGTGATTGTTTTTGAGGACTAACCCTTGGCCCACCATTCGGCCAGCCGTACTTTGCTGTGCTCGTAGCCGATCCGGGCGGCTTCGTCCACCTTCTTGAAGTCGGCGACGAAAATGTCGTCGACCGGCGGTTGCAGGTAAATGTCCGCCAGCCGGCTCTCGATCAGTTTGTGCCGGCCATACACGCTCCCCAACTCGGCGGCGCGCTGCATGATTGAGATGATATTTGGCAGTTCGACTTTCGGGCCCAGACGCGTCAGCTTCTTCCACAATAGCCACCATCCCGACGGACTCTGAAGTTCGGTGACTTCCACTTTCAGGTCATGCGGCGGAACGACGTCAACCGCGATGACTTTCGATGTTCCCATCCGTTCTCGCATGACGTCCATCGGCAGGTTGTCCAGCAGGCAGCCGTCAAACAGCAAGCAACCGTCGCGGATCATGGGCGCGGTCAAGCCGGGCAACGTGCCGCTGGCACGCACCGCCCACCACAGCGCATCGGTGTCGAACACTTCGATGTTGGCTTTCGTCAGATTGCTCGCGACGCAGAAGTACGGAACCCACAGGTCTTCGATGCGCACGTCGCCGAACCAGCCCTGCAAACGTTGATCGAAGCGACGGCCGCGGGCAAAGGAAACCATCGGCGGAGTCAGATCGAACAACACCCCTTTTAACTGTGACTTAATCGTTTTTATCGTGTCGTCAAACAGTGCCGGGTCGAACGCGTAGGCGGCCGACACCAGGCTCCCCATGCTGACGCCGCCGATCATGTCGATGGGGATATTCAGTTCGTGCATGGCGTGAATGCAGCCCACATGGGCAAACCCACGCGCTCCGCCGCCGCTCAGGGCCAAGCCGACTTCTCGCCCCGACACATACCGCGCGATGCGTTGATAATCGCTGTCGCTGCTGCGTCGCAAATGAAAGTGCCGCGCGCCGGTCTGGCGATCCGCGCCAACGGCCTCCAACTGGAGGGCCTTCAGCCAGCGACTGGTGTTCGACGGCCGGACCGTCTCATCGGGGTGCAGGAGCATCAACGCGCGGCGGCGACGCGTCTGATGGAGCGACTCTTGGTGTTGAATCTCGCTCGCGACGGCCGTGCCCGGTGAGGCATGTTCGGGCTGGGCGACATAGATGATCTCGTCCGTACTGCGAATGCAGCGCTTCGTCCAATTCGTCACGGTCGGATCGGCCTGAAAGAGGATGACCTTGTAGCGCTGCTCTTGCTGACTGAGCCAGGACCGCAGACGCAGATCATTCGGTTCGCTGCCACCCGCCTGAGCAATCCCAGGGACGCTCATGAGTCCTTCCACCTCACGACTGGTCAGCAGCAAACAGGGCTCCATGCCAGCCCCACTGCTGGAGTGCATTTCGCAAAGCGCCGCAAACAAACGTTGCGCGAATTCATCCATCGGGGCACCGTCGCTGGCCGGGGCCACCAGGATGTTCGTGCTCAAGTTGGTCGACTTAGTCCCGCGATTGAGGTGTTGCAGACGCCGGATCAACAACTGCATGAGATGCCGCATGAGTTCCGGATAGCGAATGGCGAATTCGTCGTATTCCTCTTTCGAGAATTGCACCAGTTCCGAATCCCGCGACGCGATAATCGTGGCCGAACGTGGATCGCCCGTGCAGACTCCCATTTCCCCGACCGATTCCCCCTGCGAGACCTCCGCCACCTGACGTGACTTTCCGAAGGCATCTTGAATGACCACCTGCAAGCGTCCGCTGACCACGATGTAGAAGCTGTCGGACAAATCGCCCTGCTTGCAAAGCACCTGGCCGCGCGGCAGACACAGCCACGTCATTTTCGATTCCAGATCGCGCAGCATCGCTTTATCGAGTTCCCCGAACAGCTTCGGTAACACGCTCACCATTTGGTCGCGAAACAACCGCGGCATGATGGTCTTCGAGAGTTCCTCGACGATCCTGTCGTCCTGCGCGAGCAGCCGGTCGAACGCCGGCTTCGGAAATTTGACGAGACTGCTGGGCAGCGACGCTGTGATCGTCGCTGACCGCACCCCCCCCGTGAGGATCTGCATTTCACCAATCGTCGAAGGGGGAGCAATCCGCGCGAGGACCAGCCGATCATTGGTCGCATCGCCGTCCAGATTCTCTTGCATCTTTGTGACTTCGAGCCATCCTTCGGCAACAACGTACAGGGCATCGACAGCGTCCCCTTCGCGAAATAGATCCTCGCCGTCCGCCAGAGACACCCACTCCAGTTGGTCCTTGATTCCATTCAATTGTGTCCGGTCCACGTCACGAAATAGCGATGTCTCGGCGAGTAGCCGAACCAACTCATCCGGCGACCGGGCATTCAATGACGATTCCATTAGCAATTAACTCCCAGCGATTTAGACCGGGGTCGGTCTCTACAATCCCCCGCCATTCCATTCGATCATGAGAACGCGACCATGACAACCATCACCACCGAAGCTTGGGTCTTGCCCTCCACGGTACGGCAGCCGGGTCGCGGAACCTTGATCCGCGAGGAATTCCGTTTCGGAGAGATCACCGCGCAGGAAGTGTTGGCGACGCCGATTTATGGCTGCCTGGAAGGGAACATGCTCCACGCGATCGAACGCGATCCGATCGACATTTGCGCGTTGCGCGGCGAGGACGCGGTCGTCCTGGGGAATGCCGGCGTCGTGCGTGTCGAACGGATCGGCGGGGAGGTGGACCTCGTCCGTGAAGGGGATCTGTGCCTCGTCTTCGGCAACGCGGTGTGGGACGAGCACGGATACCCCATCAAGATCATGGCCTACGATGCACCCGGCACGATGGGCGTCCTGGCGCGGACCATGAAACTCAACCAGCGGCAATTGATACCGATTCCGGCCGGCAGCCCCTACACGTTGCCGCAATGGGCGGCCTTTTCGCTGCGCTATATTTCCGCTTGGGCGAACTGGCGAGTCGCGTATGCCTGCTGGCAATCGCAAATGCTCGGCGTGCCGCCGGAGGAAACAATCGTGTGCGCCTGGGGGGGCGGCGTGAGCTTCGCGCAGCTCACGTTGGCTCGCCAACTCGGTTGCCCGGCAATCATGATTTGCTCAAACACAGATCGTTTCGAACTGCTGAGACAAGCGGGCATCGAGGCGATTAATCGGAGTCAATTTGACGCGGAGGGATTCGAACAAGGGGTGCTCGACGCGATTGCGGAACGGACGGGCGGACGAGGCGTCTCGATTTTCGTCGACAACATCGGCGGCCCCGTGCATCGAATCACTCTCAAGGCCCTCGCTCGGCAAGGGGTCGTCGCCACTTGTGGTTGGAAGGCGGGAATGCGGACCATGGTCGCCCGGGCCATCGAATGCTTGCAGCGACACATTCATGTCCACACGCATTACGCACGCTACTCCGAAGGACTCGACGCAGTACGATTCGCCGTCGAACAGGACTGGATGCCGCCGCACGACGATCGCGTCTGGAGCTGGGAGGAAATTCCGACCCTGATCGATGAGTATGCACGCGGCAACGTCGCGAGTTACTTTCCGATCTTTGCAGTCAACGCCTGACGTTACGGTCCAACGAACTACAATGAGCAACAGCACGTCCCCCCCACGCATGCAGTCAATCGGCATCTACATGCCGACGCGTCGCGAATCGAATTGGGAGAAGGCAGAACAATTGGGATTCGCTCGCGACTTTCTCGAACACAAACTCGGCGTCGTCCAGCGGTCGATCAAGGAACCGGACGAATCGAACTCGGACCTTTGCGTCCTCGCGTTCGACGATCTGCGGCAGAGAACAAACCTGCCCCTTGATCAGATTCAGCTCTTGGTCGTGGTGACTCAGCACCCGGAGTTCAAAGTCCCGCACGCCGCCGCGGTCGTTCATAACCGGCTGGGATTGGCGAAGCACTGCATGACGTTCGATGTCTCACACGGCTGCGCCGGCTTTACGCACGGAGTGACGATCGTCACCGGTGTGATGGAGACCGCTCGGCTGGATCATGCCGTGTTGATTACGTGCGATCCGTACTCGGACAAGGTCGATCCGCAAAACAAAGACACCGCCCTGCTCTTCGGCGACGCGGCGACCGCGACGTACTTCACACGCACCGGCCCGGGCTACGAACTGGTCGACTCAAACTTCGGCACGCTGCCGGACAGTTATCGTTGCCTGTTGTTTCGCGACTGCCTGGAGATGGACGGCGGCGCGGTCTTCAAACACGCGGTTCAAGAAGTTCCGCCGAGCCTCGGCGAATTGCTGCAAAGAAACGGCCTCGCGGCGGGGGACGTCGATCTGTTTTTGCTGCACCAAGGCTCGAAGTATCTGGTCGAATACGTCGCCCGTAAAATGCGTGTCCCCGCCGAGAAGGCTCCGTTTGAAGCGGCCGACTATGGCAACACCGTTTCGTCGTCGATCCCGCTGATGCTACAAAAGCACGTCGATGCGGGAGTCCTGGATCGCATCGCGCTCAGTGGATTCGGCGTCGGATTCACCTGGGGAAATAACCTTCTGCAACGAACAAGGCCCGGCACATGACCACGACCAACGACATCATTCAGCTCATGAAGGCCACCGGCATCGCGCGCGGCAAAGCCGATACGCTCGCGGCCGATCAATCACTCGATCAGCAAGGACTCGACTCGTACGACCGCATGTCGCTGCTCACGGAATTGGAAGAGAAATACAACGTCGAATTACCGAACGACGTGGCACGCCAGTTGAAGACGCTCAACGACATCGTGGCCCACCTCAACGAACCTCGCTGATTCTCACCACCGCCAGTTAAGGAATCGCACATGCCCACCAATCCATTTGTCGGCGCCTGGAAACTTCTGAGCTCGGAAATGCGGACGTCCACAGGCGAGGTGCTGTACCCGCTGGGACCGGATTGCGCCGGGAGCATCTTGTTCGATTCGACTGGTGTTCTGTCCGCGCAACTGATGCGTCCCGACCGCCCAAAGTTTTCCAGCGGCGACATCGTTCGAGGCACCGACGACGAGATCAAGGCAGCGTATCAGGGCTATGTCTCGTTCTGGGCGAAGTACAAGTTCGACGAAGCGAAGCGAGAACTGACCTACGTCATCGACGGCAGCCTGTTTCCCAACTGGGTCGGTCACACCAACCTGCGCTTCTACGAATTTGAAGGAAACCGGCTCACCTTCCGCACGCCACCATTTCTGATGGCCGGCACAGAGCTCGTCGGCGTGCTGATTTGGGAACGGGTCGGCTAGTGCCACAGATCTGAATTAACCTTCCACCAGAACCATCGCTGGCTGCCTGCCGATCAAAACGTGAAGTTGAGATCGATGATCCCCACGGATGGCATGGCGAGACCACGGATAAAACAGTGCTTCTCGTTTTTCATCTGTTGGTGATCTTCAAGGGATGAGCGGCCATGAACTCGTTCAATTCCGCCGCATTGAAGACGCCGGTGGTCGCGCCCGTCGAGCGAACGCAACTCGCCCCCATGGCGCTGCCGAGCCGCACGCTGTCGAGCGTACTCGCGCCGCGCAGTAAACCCAGAATGTAACCCGACACGAACGCATCGCCGCTGCCGGTCCCATCGACAAATGGGACACGATGAGCCTCCGCCTGAAAGCGGCCTTCGTCTGAGAGGATCACGCAGCCGTCTCCGCCGCGCGTGATGATCGCCGTGCGGACTCCGGCCGAGCGGAATGCTTCGGCCTGTCGCCAGGGATCGGTCTCGCCGGTGAGCAGCACACTCTCGTCTGCATTGGGCATGAACACATCCGTCAGCGCGAGCACCGGCCGCAGCCGTGGCCAATAGTCGCCGGGACCGGGGACGACGACATCCAACAGCGTGGGGATGCCCGCGTCGCGTGCCGCTTGAAACAGCGGCAGGATGCTGGACACCGGCGGATTTTCCGCCAGCAGATAACCGCCAAGGAACAGCACGCGACAATCGCGGACCATCTCTGGAGTGACTTGGCTCGCGTCGAAATCGGCGTTGGCTCCGAGCACATGAATGAATCGCCGGTCCTCCCCCTGCACGTTGACGATCAGCGACTGAGAGGTCTGACTGGTCGCCGATTCGCACAGCAGGCAGCAATCGACGCCGGCTGCTTCCAACGATTCGCGCACATGCCGGCCGAAGACATCTTTGCCGACCAACCCCACGACTCCGACGTTCACGCCGAGTTTCGACAAATCGGTCGAGACGTTCGCCGCGTTGCCGCCGATCGCCAGCTCAAACCGTGGCGATAAGACCAACTCCCCCGCTCGCGGCAGGTGCGAGATCGGCAAGCAAAGATGGTCGGAGACAATGATGCCGAAGCACAGGACGTCGAGCATGGAGACTGCTTGATTGCCAAGTGAGAAGTGTGATAACGGCTTTCGGCTCTTGGCATACGGCCGAAAGCTGTCGGCGGTTTACTTTGCGAGCAGACCTTCGACGAACGGCACGATGTCCTTGGCGTAGGTGAAGTCTTCGCCGGTCTTCGCGTTGTCGTTGTCGAAGCGCTTCGCGATTTTGCCGTCCGTGCCAAAGACATACACCGCCGGAATCGAAGCCAATTCGATCTTCTCGAACAGCACGTCCGATTCGACATTGAGCAGCACATTGGCGAAAGCCGCATCTTGCTTCGTCAGGAATTCGAGGACGCGAGCGTGATAGGTTTCCGGCGGCTTGCTCTTGATGCCGGCGTAGTCGCAGCTTGCTGACATGCAGACGAACTTGCCGCCTTGCTGCTTGTGCAATTTGACCAGATGCGGGAACTCGACCATGCACGGTTCGCAGGAGGTGGACCACAGATCGAGGACCACGACCTTGCCTTTGTGCTGGGCGACGAGCGCCAGCGTTTCATCCCAGTTCTTGATGTCGAGCGTCACCGCCGGCGCTATTTCAATTGCGGTTGTCGCCGCCGCAATCTCCGCAGGTGTCGGTCCTGCTGGGACTGTGCCCGCAGACGGAGGACTCGGCGGTAGAGGCGAACTGACTCCACAGCCCAGCGAGGTCAACAATCCGGCCAGCAGAACTGTAAAACAGAATCGAGTCATGGTGGTCCTTCGGAAAACGATCGGTGAACAGTCAGAACACGGGCGATTCGGAAAACGATCGGTGAACAGTCAGAACACGGGCGATGCGGATCGGACACCTTTCCGTGTGAATCCGTGGCTTCGGTGTTTCGTTGTGGAGGCGGCCTCAGCGGTCAACCTTTTTGAGGCCGGCGGCGATCGCGGCCGGTTGAGGGTCTTCGTAGGGCAGAGCATTCAGAAACTCAACGAGATCGTCGATCTGGTTCCGGGTGAGATGACTTGTCTTCGCGTGCTTGTCGCCAGCGTTGTTGGTCGTCAGCAAGTCACGCAGCGTTTTGGCGGAGCCGTCGTGCAGGTACGGCGCGGAGCGATAAACGCCGAGCAGCGTCGGTGTGTCGTATTTTCGTGGCATCTTTTCGGACGGGTCCGAGCGACCGGTGCCGATGTCATGCAGAGTCGGTTTTGTCGCCGGATTCGAGTCCGTGTAGTACGGGCCTGAGTGGCACGTCGCGCAAGCAGTCTCCTTCGAGAGAAAGATTTCTCGGCCGCGCTTCGCAGCGTCGCTGAGACCGTTCTTGGCGTGCGGGCTGAGCGGCACGGAGTGCGAGTTCGTGTATGCGGCGAGCGCGTCGAGATCGCGTGAGCGACCCTTGTTCGGCGGGCCGAGCGATTCGGCGACCGGGCCGGCGATCAGTCCCCTGCCCTGCATCAGCAAGCCGCGAATCGTGTGCTCGAAGTCTTGCGTCTCGTCGCGGTCGGCGGACCAGTGTTGCGGGTGCGTCCATGCCAGGCCGACGAGCGGCGGCGTGTTGCGGAGCCCTTCCGGGTTCTGCCACGTGCGACCGTCGGGGTCGCTGTCGGGATGACAGCTTGAGCACGCAATCCAGCGCCGCGAGGCCATTGGCATCAGCGCGGAGTAGAACAATCGCTTGCCGCGCAGGATTTCGTCGCTCAGTGGATTCTCGGTGACGCGCACGAGGCCGACGCGGCTGAGCGTCTTTGCGTCGTAGGCCACGACCTCAAAATCGAGTGCGTTGTAGAGCCAGAACCATTTGCCATCGTGCGAGTACTTCACCGCTCGCGGGTTGTGGCCGATGTTCATGTGCTGGATCGGAGTCAGCTCGCGGTAGTTGTCATCGAGCACATTCATCACAAACAAATCGTCCGTCGCGCCGAAGACCACGACCGACTGATCGCCATCGGGATGAATCGCAATCTCCCACGGGCTGGCCGTCACGAGGTTGCCGATAAACGAGTCCATCGGGATGCGTTTGCGTTTGAGATTCTCCGCGGTCTGATTGGTGGCGGTGGGCCAGTCGACCACGCTGACATACGGAAAGATCGAGCCTTCGCCATGTGCCGCCGAGGTCTTCGAGCGTTGATGCGGCACATACACCTTTGGCCGAGTCGGATGCACGACGACCTGCCGCGCGAGATTGTCGGTCGCGGAAGCCGGCACAGCAGCGAACTCCTTGCCGGAAGAGAGTTCAAGGAACCGCACAGTCGCGGTGTAGTACTCGGTCACGACCGCGGTTCGCTCATCCGCCGACAGTGCGAGTCCGCGCGGAAACGATCCAGCGTTGAGCGTTCGCACAATCTTTCGCAAGCTCGCGTCGATCTCCACAAGCTGGCCGGGATACTCCAGCGTCACCCACACGCGCGAACCGTCGCGTGTCGAGACGACACCATAGGGTTCGTCGAACACGTCACAGCGACCAAGCACGTCCCCTTTGTCGGCATCGACGAAAACCACTTGATCGTCGGCATAGATCGCGACGGCGAGCTGGTGGGTCTGCCCCAGAAACGTCACCCCTTCCGGTTTGTGTCCCACGGGGATTTCGCGCAGCTTCGCGAACGTCTGCGGATCCACGATCGTGACCGTGCCGCTGTCTCGGTTCGAGCACGCGAGCAACTTTCCGTCGGAGGAAATGTCGAGCAGGCTGTTGGAAGAACCCGCCCAGACCGGCAAGCTGCCCGTCAGCGTCAACAGGACAACTGCAGTGATCTCGAAAACTCGGCGGGGATTCCGAAACATGTCGACTCTCCATGAATAAGACAGGCGAGCGGGGCGGCGTCAGCCCCCCGGTTGTTCGGTGAATGCACCGGGGGACTGACGCCACCCCGCTCGCCAGCATGTCTGATGTCACAACATGCGAGTGACTTCCAAGGGCGCGGCCCAGGCCGCGTACTTGGCGAGATCGCAGACGCGCTTTGATCGCCGGCGTTGCAGGCAGCCGGTGAGCAGTTCGCAAATGTCGGGAGCGAAATCCGGACGCTGAGTCACGAAGTCGGGAACTCGCCAGCGATCGTGCAGGATGCGCAACTTGGTGACGTCGTGTTCGACGAACAGCGAATCGCCCGTCAGCATCTTGTAGGCCATGCAGCCCAGAGCAAAATAATCGGCGACCTCGGTGACCTCGCGGCCTTTGAGCTGTTCGGGAGCCATGTAGCGGGGGGTGCCGACAATATGCGTATCCGTCTCCAACTCGGCCCCCGCATGCCGATCGCGCAGCGGCTTGGCGAGCCCGAAGTCCATCAGCTTCAACATGCCATCGAAGTTGAGCATCACGTTGACCGGCTTGATGTCGCGATGCACGACCTTGCGTTGGTGCGCATACAGCACGGCTGAAGCCACCTGCCCGAACGCCTTGCGAAAATCATCCTGACCGAGCGGACCATTCAGCCGTACCAGACGCTCCAGGGTGATGCCGTCGCAGAACTCCATCACGATGAAGAACGAATGAAACGATTGGAATCGGCCGAACATGCGGACGATGTTGGGACTCTCGAACGATTCAATGATGTCCGCTTCGCGTTGGAACCAGGCCAGCGACGCCTTGTCGTAGACCAGTCGATGGCTGAGCATTTTCAGCGCGACGCGCTGCTCGGTTTCTTGGTGTGTCCCTTCGTAGACGATCGCCATGCCGCCGCGGCCCAAGCGACGCACGATGCGATATTGACCGAGCGTCTTGCCCGCCAGGACGTCGCGACGCTGTCCGCCCAAACGCTGAGCCAGCAGCTTCGTCAGCACCTGGCTGATTTCGGGATGGGTGAGAGCGGCCTCGTGAAAGGCTTCGGCCGACAGCAATTTCGCGGTGACATGATCGTGAGCGATCAGACTGGCGCTGCGCGGCTCCTCGGTCAGCAAGGCCATCTCGCCCAGGATGTCGCCGGGGCCGCTGCGGTCAATCTCGTGAGCGACACCGTGCTCGTCGGTGACGATGATCCCCACCGTCCCTTTACGGATTAGAAACAGGCACGTTCCCGGATCGCCTTGTCGCGTGAGATATTCCGTGCTGGAGAAGGTCCGCTCCTGCATGTGCGATTCAATTTCATCCACCATTTCGATTGGCAGAGTATTGAAGGGAAAGCACTCATGCAGTTGGCACTGCTCGCTGATCGGCTTCTTCTCGACGGGAGCTGGCCGGCGGATTCCGATTCGGGACAGCGTGGCTTCAGCCGCTGACACACTTTCGGGGAGCGGCCGGTCGACCACGCTCGCTTCGACCGCGGTCTCCTGCGCCTCGGATTTCTCCGAGGCATACGTGCCGTCGGGGAGATAGTCGTCGAGGTTCTGCTCGTATTGATTGCCAGAGGTGCCCGGCCCGTCGTAGTCGCCGTACAGCTTTCTCAGCAGATCGTTCCGCAGGAGCGGGAACCGAGAAACGAACTCAGACACCGTCTGCGTGTTCTCTTGCAAGCAGTATTCGCGGGACAGCAGTTTGACCATCAATTGCCGGTCGACGGCGATCTCTGGGCAGATGCGGAGGTATTCCTCCAAAGTGCGATTGATCCCGCTCGACCAGCCGCGAGCCTGGTCAATCAAAAGCAACCGCGCCCGCTGGGAAGAGGTGATCTCGGGGTGTTTCCGCAAAAACTCGGCCAAATCGGGAGGCTCATCTCCGGCGCTCCACCTCGACGAGTATTCGTTTGCCAACGAAAACTCGGATTCGTCCGGAGAGACTACTCCATTGGGAGGAAAATCGTTCGGCATCACACCCGCGACCTCAGGAGTCGGAAAACCAGCCAGCAACTCGGTCGGGATTATCTGGCAGAGCCACGTCATCTTCAAGCGGGAGCGATCACTTCTGTGAACAAAGTAGACGGGTCACTCAACGACTCGACTTCGAGTCACGGAAAGACCGGTCGACTTTCATTTGCCGTTCGCCTCTTCAAGCCCCGCGAGGAGTGCCTTGGCCGCTTTCACGTCGGGCATGTCGAAGCCTTCCGTAAACCAGTTGTAGAGCGGTTCCAAATGCTGGCGGACCTCTGCGAGCTGACCTCGCTTCTGCCAGACTTTGCAGAGATGCAGCATGGTCCGCAGTTCGTACATCCTCGCCCCTTGCCGAATGGCGACCGCGAGCGCTTCGCGGTACGCCACCTCGGCTTGGTCCAGGTCGCCCCGATCGAAGGCAAAGTCGCCGCGCCAGCGGAGCAGTTCGGCGTGCATGAGGTACTCGCCGCCGCTTTGATCGGCGAAGGCTTGGTCGAGCTGCTTGACTGCCGCGTCACGTTGTCCAGTTTGCCACAGCGCGTCGGCGAGATGGCCTCGGTACTTCGGAAACAAAATGAACGAGCCGGTGGCTTCCAACTGCGTGAGAGCCTGGCGCAACGCCTCGATGGCTTCGTCGAAGCGACCGAGATGTTTCAGGCCGACACCCTTGCAGCCGATCCCGAGCGCCACCCAGAACGCAAACCCTTGTTCGTCCGCGATGCGGCGGCAGCGTTCGCCGTATTCGATCGCCTTGTCACCGAGCCCGGCGAATTCGTAGGTTTGCCCCACCTTCCATTCGGTCATCTGTAGCGTAAAGACGTGCTTGAGGTCGGCCGCTAAATCAAGAGCCTCTTGCAGCCGAGCGAAGGCTTGATCGGCATAGCCCAACTGCCAGAGCGACATGCCCAGATACGCCAAGTTGAGCGGCCCGCTGTTTTGCTGCGTAATCTTCGCGAATTCGATGCTGGCTTCGCGGTGATGGTGCTGCGAGCCGATCTCCGCATGGATGCACGCCGTCGGGAAGTCTCCCGCGTAAAACGACGTGCAGTTCTGAGCCCAATGCGCTTCGGCCAGCATCCCCGGCCCTTGAGCGGCCTCAGCCAGAGCGATGACTTCGGGACAGCGCTGGTAGCAGTCCGCAAATCGGCCACGGATGAAGAGCCATTCCCAGTTCGCGCACAGCACCGGAAACAGCGGAGCCCCGTCGCCCAGATTCCGGCAAATCTCGATGCACCGATTCTGCACCGGTTCGACTTCCGGAGCCGCATAGCCTTGCAGCGCCATCAGCACGCCACTGATCGGCAGCTTTAAGCCCAGCTCCAGCATGTCGCGCTGCGGTGACGGAGGCAGCGTCATCGTCAGGGCCAGACCACGCTCGAAGTGCCGAATCGCTTCGACGTTCGCCGACTGCTCCTGCGACTTCTGTCCGGCCTTCAGCCAGTATTGAATCGCCTTGTCGGTCACCCCGGCCTCGGTGAAGTGATGCGCCAGCAGAGCCGGTTGCGAGTTGACGACGTCTGCGAATTGTGTCTCCAAAACTTCGCCGATGCGTTGATGACACGCCTGACGCTTCTTGGTGAGCATCGACCGATAGGCCGCATCTTGCAGCAGCGCATGTTTGAAGATGTAGCTCGCCTCGGCGGCTTGTCCTTTGTGAAAGAGGATCTCCGCTTTGACCAGCTTGTCGAGTTCGTGTTGCAGATCGGCTGCGGGCAGCGTGCAGGATGCGGCCAGCAGTTCGAAGCTGAACTCGCGGCCGATGGTTGCAGCAAGCTGAATGACTTCGCGGTCGGCGGCCATGCGATCGAGCCGAGCCAGCAGCAGATCGTGCAATGTCGCCGGGATGACATTCAGCAGCGACGCGGCATCGGCTCCGGCATCCGCGCGATCCAAAATGCCCGACTCGACGATGACGACGGTGAATTCCTCGATGAACAGCGGAATGCCGTCCGTGCGGTCGATGACTTGTTGCAGGATCGCTTCCGGGATGTCGCGGCGCTGCGTGCGCTTCCGCATCATCTCGCCGATCTGCCGCTTGGTCAGACGGCTCAGCGCGATTTGAGTCTGATGCGGCTTACTCTTCCAGGGCGTCTCGAACTCCGGGCGGAATGTCAGCAGACTCAGCACGCGGCCGCTCTCAAACGCCGAGACGTACTTTTCGAGCAATTCCAACGTCGACGGATCGAGCCAGTGCAAGTCTTCGACAATGAAAAGCACCGCGCTGACGGCGACCAACTTCTTCAGCCACTTCAGCAGCAACTCTTCGGTCCGTTCCTTGAGCTTCTGCGGCGACAACGCCGGCACCGGGAAACGAGCATCCGTCGGCACGCTCAGCAGCCCACAAAACAATGCGACGTTCTCGGCCGATTCAAGTTTCAATTCGCGCAGATACCGCACCACAGTTTCGAGCCGTACTTCGGCGGACTGACTTTCAAAGTCCAGCAACCGCGAGAAGAACTCCACAATCGGGAAGAAGCTCGTCCCTTGATGATACTGCGAGCAGCGGAGTTCGATGACGGCAGCTCCTTCTGAGTCCTCTCGAATGACGTGCTCGCGCAGCTCGCGGATCAGCCGCGACTTGCCCAGCCCCGCGTCGCCGATCAACAGCACGATCTGGCCAAGTTCGTCCAGCGCCTGTTCCCAACGATCTTTGAGGATCGTCAATTCCGTGTCGCGGCCAACCAACGGTGTCAGGTTGCCCGGATCGACCAGATCGACTCGATTCCGCGAAGCCGCTTCCTTGGTGACTTTGAACAGCTCGGCCGGCTGAGACATGCCGCGCACGCGCTGCGGCCCCAGCGACTCGCACTCGAAGTACAACGCCACTCGCTGATGCGCCGCCGCGCTGAGGACGATTGATCCCGGTTCGGTGATCGTGTTCAGTTTCACGGCCATGTTGCGCGCGTCGCCGACCAGCGAAATCCCCGCGACTTTCCCATCGCCGACTACTTCGGCCACCGCTTCCCCCGAGTGAATCGTGACCCACGCTTGATTCGCGGAGGGTAGGTTCGCGTTCCGCTGACTGTAGCCCGACCCCTTGTGGGAGGGTTGATTGCCTCCCTTTGCCGAACCATCCAGACCACAAGGGCCTGGGCGACACTCGTTCGCGGCGAAGTCGCGCATGACCTGCAACGCCACACGCACGGCCCGCTGCGCGGCATCCTCAAACGCTTGCGGAAAGCCAAAGCAGGTGATGACTTCTTGGCCCGAACCGAGCACGGTGGCACCGCCTAACTTGGCGGCTTGCTCGCTGATGAGCGACGCAAAGGACTGAGCTTGCTCGTGCAGTTGTTCCGAATGCGAGGTCGCCGAAGTGTCCGAGAGGGAACTGTCCTCGGCTTCGTAATTGAAGATGGCGACCGTGACCTGCCGCAATTCGGCATCGCGCCGCGACCGACTCGATGAGGCCGAGTCACTGTGATGCCCTGAATCGGAGCCAAAACTCGATGATTTGGAATCGGGGTCGGGGCGAAAACTCATCGTCGGCGACAGGTCGCCGGCCCGGCCCAGAAATCGCGACAAATCTTCGGCAAAGTCTGCGGCTGAGGCATGCCGCTCCGACGGCGCTTTCGCGATCGCCTTCAGACAAATCGCGTCGATCTCGGCGGGGAGTTCGCGACGCAAACTCGATGGCGGAGTCGCCGGACGCGACACAATTTGTCCAAAGATCGAAGCGGCAGATCCTTCAAACGGCCGCTGCCCCGTGACCATCACATACAAGATCACACCCAACGCATACACGTCGGTCGCTGGTCCGATCTCGTGATGCCGCGCCTCGACTTGTTCGGGAGCCATGTACGCTGGGCTGCCGAAGATCGCGCCGGTTTGAGTCAGCTCGACTTCGCCGGCGATCTGCCGCCGAGCCAAACCAAAATCCATGATGATCGGCTCGAGATCGCTGGTCAGCATGATGTTGGCCGGCTTGAGATCGCGATGGACGATGCCGGCCTCATGAGCTTTCTGTACCGCCAGCGCGACCTTCTTCAACAGCGCCGCTGCTTGCAACAGGCCCAGCCCGCCCGCCTCTTTCAGCTTTTTGGAGAGCGGCTGCCCGTCGATGAAAGCCATCGTCAAAAAGTACCACTGCTCGAAACGTCCGACATCGTAGACCGGACACAGGTTCGCGTGTTGCACCGTCGCCATCGCACGCGCCTCGCGATAGAAGCGCTGAACGGCCTCGGCATCATCGTCGTCACGAAAGAACGGAATCTTCAGCGCGACCTTGCGATCCAATTGCCCATCGTGCGCGAGATACACCGCCCCCATGCCGCCCCGGCCCAGTTCCCGCTCGATCCGGTAGCGGCCGAACTGCTCAGGCAACGCCTCGGGTTTACCGGCGCTCGGCTGCTCCGCCGTTTTCGAGCGTTCGTGCTTGCCCCCCACCTGCCGCGTCTGGCCTTCGCGAGCCGTCTCGACCTTCGGTGCAGAACCGGGGACGCTTCCCAGCAATGCGGATTGCTCAACCAGCTTCGAGATCATTTCTGAGTATTTGGGAAATCGAGCAACGTACTCGGCGGACGAGACGGAGTCCCCCGCGGCGCGCCGAAAGCTGAACTCCACGAGCAACAACTCCGGCAGCAGCGCGGATTGCAATTCTTCCGGAACAAACGGCAAGAAGTCTTCGATCCGTGGTTGCCGACCACCATCTAGCGACGACTTGAACGCATCCTTGGCGAAGTCGAGACGGTGTTGATCGAGCGAATTCAAAGACTCGTTCCGCAAAGGCGATGTCATCGCGACTTCCATCGACGATCGTGACTTGAAGGGTTGCACGAAACCCAGTCATAACGCGGACGATAGTAATCACGAAGTCTCCAGATTTCGCCTGTGACACCCCCTCGTCAGGGATTCGATCAGAGAAAAAGTCTTCTCCCGCTCGGAAGTGCAACAGGCTGAATACGAGACGCCGAAATCCTCAATTCGGGTTCGGCACACCACCGGACGACGCGGACTTCAGATGTTGATGCTCTGAGGGATGCCGCTGGGAGTGAGCGTCTCGTAGGGCCGGCGTGTCAGATTGCGCTCGTTAATCTTCTGTCCGATGTTCGCCAGCCGCTTCTGAAATTGTTGCAGCGGTGCCGCCACTCGCTGGTCGTGAAACTGGTGCCGGCCATACTGACCGAGTTCCGTGTAATGCACCGTTCCCAAGAGATATCCCAAATCCATTTGCAGTTCGGCCATGTCGAGCGTCGGCAGCATCGCGAGAAAATCGGCTTCGGTTGCACCGGTCTTCATGGTGGGAGCCGGACGGTATCCGGCCAACGGCATGTTCGGGGTGTAGCTCATGCAGTCGTACTGCGGAAAGTTGACCGCCGCGTGCTGCACGCTGCATGTGTAAATCACGAAGGTCACGACCTCAATGAATTCTTCGATCCGCTGGATCGCACCGTCGTTGGGCAGGCCCTTGATCCGCCCGCCGTTGTCGGCCGCCAGCTCGCGAGTCCAGGCTTGCAGTTCGGTGTCGCGCTGAATCTCCGCGTCGTTCGGGTAGTACAACCGCAGATACGCGCTGACCCATTCGTGAATCGCGTCCCAATACAGCAGCGCATCGTCGCGATACGGGTAGTTGGGAAAGGCTTCGCGATCGTCAACGCCGCGTTGTGCGAACGTCAGCGGCAGCAGATCGTTCATCACGCGAGTGCTTTGGACTCCGTTCACAGTCACTTGTCGCGAGGTGTTGATCGTCCCCCCCATTAACTTATCAACCCCACCTTTGTCGGCGATCAGATGCTTCCAGGCGGCGCTGTTGATGGCCAACGTCCCTTCAAAGTGCGGCCACAGGAGCAGAGCCAGGGGATGACTATCGTGAAATTGCCGGTACGACGAGATGACGAACGCCTCCATCGTCAGATGCGTGCGGCCCAGATGCGTGGACGCCTCGTGAATGTTGCCATCGGCGGTCTCGACGATCGTCTTGGCAATCAGCCAGTTGTAGCCGTCGTTGGGCGTGAAGATCGGATTGTCCGCCGCCGGCTTCTGCTTGCATTGAATCGCGACCGGCAACAGTTCTTTCTTGGCACCCGTGATCACGAACAACGCCAAGGGCGCGTAAAGGTATTTTTGACCGTTCGGGTACGTGCCGAGTTCGGCCCCGTCCAACAGCGCATAGTCGGCCAGATACAGCCGGCCTTCCGCAAGCGCCGCGTTCAAGGAATCCTTGGGGGCGGCGATCCGAAACATCTCGTTCGTGACCTTCATCCGTTCGTCGAGAGTTTTCAATCGCTTGAGCATCACCGGATTCGGACCGGCAATGCGCATCGCGGCGAAGGCTCGATCGTCCGTGAAGTCCTTGGCGATCGGCGGCAGGCCGAACGCCCGAAACAGATCGGCGTACTCTTGCAGCGACTTCGCCGAAGTCGCCGGCGCACCGAACCGGCCATCGAAGTGCAGCGCTTCTGAGATGTGATGCGTCACCGTGATAATGGACGCTTCACCGATATTGAGCAGTTCGCGAATGAGCTTGTGCTTTTCGACATGTTTCTGAGCGGTGTGCGTCCCCAATTCCAATTCCGCGCGATTCTCCAGCGCATCGATCACTCGCTTTCCGACGATCTTCATCCACTCGAACCCGAACTGATCGGTGATCGGGAGATGCTTCAAGACCGCTAGCGGCGACACATGCGAGTAATCGTACTTGTACTTTCGCTGATCCCAGAGAATGCGAACTTTCCGCAAGAGACGTCCCAGCATGGGTGCTTGCTGAGGCAAGCAAGGGGCGGGCTGAGGCAGAAAGGCAGTCATAATTCCTCCTGGTCCGGGCAAGTGTGAGGTGTGGATTCGTCGAAGGACGGCAGTACAACAACAGTCGACAGACTAACGATGGGAATTTCCAGGTTCAGGCGTCGCGGCTGGTTCTTCTGAGTTTTTCTGAGAGATTTTCTTCGCCGCCGGTGAGTCTGGGAGAGGGCGTGTCGAGCGTGTCGCGGTGGCGGAATCCATTGGTCGCGATCCCAGGACTCACGACCTCGATCTCTGAAGGCGATTCCGCGCGGCTTCCCAAACGATGGGCAACACCGAAACCAGCACGATGCCGATCACAACTCGCGAGAAGTTTTCCTTCACCCACGGAATGTTCCCGACCAGAAATCCCGCGGTCGTACAGGTCAGCACCCACGCGCAGCCGCCGACGACGTTGTAGACGCCGAATTGGCGATAGCTCATCCGGCCGATCCCCGCCACGAACGGCGCGAATGTCCGCACGATCGGCACGAAACGCGCCATCACGATCGTCTTGTTGCCATACCGCTCGAAGAACGCGTGCGTCTGATCGAGATGCTCTTTCCGAATCCAGGGGAGCCGTTGCGTGGCCAGGAACCGCTCGCCGAACTTCGCTCCGATCAGATAATTCACGGCATCGCCAAGGATCGCCGCGACGATCAGCGAGACGAAGAGCACGACCAGCAACAGCTCACCTTTGGCGGCCAGTGCTCCGGCCGCGAACAGCAGCGAATCGCCGGGCAGAAACGGCGTCACGACCAAACCGGTCTCGCAAAAGACGATCGCGAACAAGACCACGTACGTCCAAGGCCCCGCCCAATCCAGCATCTCACTGAGATGCCGGTCAAATCGCAGCAAGAACTCCAGCAACTGTTTGATCAATTCCATCGGGCTTCCAAACTTCGAGGGGGGCGATCGCGCGGCTAATTCCTGCGAAGCGCCCAACGGCACTTTGCCGTCGAAACCCGTCTTGATGATTTGACGCCTTGCTGCGAATGTCCGCGAGGAGACCATGAATCAGACGAATGGATCACGACGATGCGATTGCGCGGCAAAGCGGTAAACTGGCTGATCGGGGCGTTCGCCGTGTTGGTGTTTCGCTGTTTGTTCCTGACATTGCGGCTGAGATTTCACACGGCCAAAAACACCAACCCCTATGCAATTGAGGGCGAGGACCGATTCATCTACTGCGTCTGGCACGATCAATTGCTGATACCGATTTTCGGCGGCAAGCATCGGCACACGGCGGCGCTGGTCAGCCAGAACCAGGATGGCTCGTTCGTCGTGGCCGGGTTGCGCAGCGCGGGAATCGTGCCGATTCGTGGTTCGAGCAACCGTGGTGGGACACTTGCCATGCGGCAACTCATTCGCGAGGCGGAAGGGAAGCACGTCGTGATGACTCCCGATGGACCGCGCGGGCCGCGGCGGCAACTCTCGGCCGGTGTTGTGTTTCTCGCCGCGCATTCGGGACGAGCAATCGTCCCTACCGCGTTCACCTGCGAACGAGGCTGGCGATTTGGAGTCGGCTGGACCGACCTCCTCGTCCCGAAGCCGTTCTCCAAAGTCCATCTGCTAACTGGCGAACCAATTCACATTGCCCCCGACACCGCGGATCTGCGAGCCGATGTCGCTCGTGTGCAAGCCGCGATGCTGGTGATGAACACACGCGGAAACCAATTGGCGGGACTCGCGGCAGATCCGGTGTCGCCCGCAGAGATCGCGGCATAATCGCCGTTCGGCATTCAGGCGAGCGGGGCGGCATCCATCGCTTGATGTCTGGGTTCCACCAACCGCAGCGAGGCCAGCCAGCCCAGTGCGATTGCGCCGCTGACTCCGATGAAGACGCGCTCAAAGCCCCCCGGCCAGTCCACCAGCCAACCCACCAGCGGCGCGAAGATAAACGGAACCGCCAAGCAGGCGTGCAACGTCGCCACATACAACGGATGCTGAGCCGGTTCGGTCAGCTCCAAAGCGTAGTTGGTCAGCGTCTTGATCGTCACCGGCGTCAGCCCCAGGAAGAAGAACGTGATCCAGAAATGTTGTGGTCCCCAACCTTCAACGCCGCTGGTGAATAGCAACGCGAGCAACGGCACGCACGCCGTACCGAACACTTGCCACTGCAACGACAGCCGATTTCCAAATCGATCCGCCAGCTTCCCGGACACCCAGCTAAACAACCCCACGGCCGCGTTCTGAGCAATCACCCAGAGCATTAGCTGATAGCCGATCTGATCGGGTGGGACATGCTGTTGTCCCAAAGTCTGAAAGTGCGGGAACAGCAACTGAATCGCAATGAACAGCATCGCCACGATCGCCAGCCGTCGAAAGTCGCGATTGTCCCGCACCAGACGATACGAAGCGCCGAGACCGCCGTCCGCGTGGGGCATGTTTTCAACGTGCCCGTCGGCGGAATCTCGATCTGGCACGAGCACGTTGGAAACGTGCCCCACGTCGGGCGGTTCCTTTACGAAGAAGCAGGTCGCTCCCGCCACCAGAAAACCCAAGCCCGAGAATCCGAAGATGTAGCCGAAACCGCGATCCGGCAGACTCAACCAGTATTGCAACAGGAACCACGCGCCGATGATCGACGTGATCGAACCGCCGATACCAGAGAGACCCAGCAGTTCGCCGCGCCGGTCCGCTCGAATCAGTTTGCCTTGCAGCGTGCCGAAGACTTGCTGGTTCAATCCGTTCGACGCAAAGAAGATTAAATACAACAGCAAGAACGCCGGCGGCAGCCAGGCTTGGTGTTTGTTGTCAGTCAGCATCCACAGCGCCGCGACGGCCAACATCGAAAACCCTAACCCGGACGACGTTCCCAGCAGACTCCACTTCTTCACACGAGCCGCTCGCAAACGCCGCGCAAAGAAGATCGGCGGCAAGCTCTGCCCAAACCGATTGAGCACCGGCAAGCACCCGCGCAGCCATCCGGGGCTCGCGATGCTGTCCAAGAACGCCGGGATGATCACGCTCTCGGTTTTGAAGATCCACGCGAACCGCAGCAGCACGGAATACGCCGACAGCGCCAGCAGATTGTGCGGCTCTAGCTGCAGCACCTGCGTCTCGCGGTCGCCGTCGAGAACAGCATCCGTTGCCGAGTTGTCGCGATCCATGCGAACTCACCATGAGAATCTAAAGAGAAGCCGCCAACACCGAACCGCAACGAGGTCCGTCCTTGGCATCGTCCCTGACCATCGGCGAATTGCCAAGGCGAGTCTGAATTTCAAACACCCTCGGCATCGTTCACCCGCGACGGCGCTCGCGCAGGAAGAAGAATGGTTCGGCGGGCGACCGACGACTCCCGACAGCGTTCCGATCATCGACCGCAGCCCAACGATGGAAAGCGTGCTGATTGCCGCCGGACACAACATGCTCGGCGTTTCGATGGCCCCGCCCACCGGCAAATTGGTCGCCGAGCAACTCAACGGAGCCGTACCGCACTTGGACGCTGGCCGATATACGTTGGCACGATTCACGGCTCGCACCGAACCGCCTGGTGCAAATCACCCCCTTGGGCTTGCCCCAGTGGCCAGCGAGGTGTGGTGATTTCAAAAGGCTGTCCACGCCCGATTCTCGAAAGGAATGAACCACTCATGAACCAAGTCCAATCACAGCTTGCTGCCGAGTTGCTCTGGAATGCCTGGATCGAAGAGCGACGAATCGACTCGATCCCCGAAGCGTTTCGCCCCGCAGCCAGAGCCGACGGTTATCAGATTCAACGCCAACTGGCCGACCACTCCGGCCAAGCCACCGTCGGCTGGAAGATCGCCGCCACCAGCACGGCCGGACAGAAGCATCTGCAAGTCGATGGCCCGCTGGCCGGTCGTCTGTTGGCGAACCGAGTTCACCCCGACGGCACGCCGATTGTGCTCGGTAACAACGGCATGCGCGTCGCCGAAGCGGAGTTCGCTTTTCGACTCGGCCACGACCTGCCGCCGAGGCCGCAGCCCTACGAACTCGCCGAGGTCATGGCCGCGATCGACACGCTGCATCCCGCCATTGAGATTCCCGACTCACGCTACAGCGACTTCTGCATCGTCGGCTCACCACAACTCATCGCCGACAATGCGTGTGCTCATGATTTCGTGCTGGGAAATCCGACCACGGCCGATTGGCGTTCGATCGACTTGCCTTCGCACGCCGTGCGTTTGGAGTTGAACGGCACGCTCGCTCGCGAGGGTGTCGGAGCCAACGTGCTGGGCGATCCGCGACACGCCATGACCTGGATCGCCAACGAACTCCGCACCCACAACATCGGACTCCGCGCGGGCGACATCATCACTACCGGCACAAGCGTGGTCCCCATCCCAATCCAACAAGGCAGCCACATCCTCGCCGACTTCGGCTGCTTCGGAACCGTGACGACCGAGTTGGTATGAATGAAACTCTGGTCCGAGGCAGCGCTCATCTTCTGACGGCGGATCATCCACAACGGCAGTTCGTAAGAAAGTCTTGTGGCGATCACTCCAAATACAAGAACGAGTTGCTGGCGAGCAGCATCTGACAAAAATCTGCCAGCCCCCACTCAGCAGCTTGTTCCCCGGTGTATTGAGCCCGCTGTCCCGCGAGGAACTCGGCAGAGATCTGCTGCTCGGCGACGGTCGGTGCGCGAGCGACGGCGAGCAACCACGCTCGCTGAATGAGGGCGGCATCGGTCCCATCCGTCTCGGTCCGCAGCCGCTTGGCGAATGCTTCCGCCGTCACGACCGCGAAATCGGAATTGAGCAGGGACAGCGATTGCAGTGGCACGGTGGACGAGGGCCGCGTCGTGCAGACGGTCGCGATGGCCGGAGCGTCGAAGACCTTGAGCATGCTCAGCGTTTGCGAACGACGTTGTTGCAGATAGACCGAGCGGCGGCGTGCTCCGGCGTCTTGCGGATTGACGACGACCTCGCCGACGGCAGTCTGTCGCGTGGCGACGTACGGGCCGAACGGCGTGGCGTCGAGTTGCCCCGAGATCGCCAGCATCGCATCGCGAATCAACTCCGCCTGAAGTCGGCGCACTGGGAACCGCCAGTAGAGCCGGTTGTCTGGATCCGCCTCGATCGCTTCACGACGCGGGGACGAGGACTGGCGATAGGTCGTCGAGAGCAGGATCTGACGATGCACCGATTTCTGGTTCCATCCCGATTGAATGAAGCTCGCGGCGAGTTCATTGATCAGCTCGGGGTGCGTCGGGGGTGAGCCGCTTTGCCCGAGGTTGTCGGTCGTCGCCACAAGTCCGCGGCCGAAGTATTCGCTCCAGATACGATTCACATGCACTCGCGCGACGAGCGCGGCCGGACGTCCCTCCGAACGGAGCAACCAGTTTGCGAATCCGAGCCGACGGCCAGTCGTCGTCGCGTCTCTCGGCAAGGCTTGTGGCTGATACTCATGCCCCGCGTCGGTCAGCATCGCCAGCGCTCCCGGCTCAACGCTCGGTCCACGCAGGTGGTACAGGCCGCGTGTCAGCAGCGGGACGGTCGGCGGCTTCGTCGTCTTGTCCGTCACCCACGCGATCGCTCGGCCCGGCTCTTTCGTTCGCTGAGCCTCCAGCTTCTGCCGCTGTTCGTCAGACGTCTTCCGATGCGCTTCGACTTCCTTTCGCAACGCGGCCACATCGACTGACGTGGTCGGTGTCGCGAGGCTCCGTTCGATGCGGACGTTGTCCACCACGTAGCCACGATTCGAACTGTAGAAGAACGCAAACCCGCCGTTGGGAAGATCGGCCGCAGTGACATCGTGTGACTTCCCTTCCTGCAACCCATCGACGACGTGCTCCAAGCGATATTTGTCGTTGCCGAGATTCGTCACGCGCACGCCGTAGTTGCGTCCGGGGACATAGCCTTGAAGGCCGATGAGACCGTTCGGCTTGCTGTCGCTGCCGGGATAGTCGGGATAAAGCTGAGTGGAGGTCATCGGGTTGCCGTCCACCAGGATGTTCCCGCCGGCAGTTGTTCCCGAGTCATCGAAGTCGTGAGCCGCGATCGTGTAACCGATCCGCTCGGCCGAGTTCGCGCCGACTTTGTTGTCGACCAAGTCGAACGTGGCCTGCACCCAGTCGCCGGTCTTCTCCGGAGTCCAGTCGATCGCCAATGCCGTTGAGAGCCAGGCTTCGGCCGGCCCCACGATCACTCGCAACGCACCGTCCACCACTTGAGCGGCGTTCGGAGTCGCGCTCGTCAGCGAGACCGTCCCGCCCGGCTTGTCATCTCCCGGAGCCGTGTTGCTCCAGCGCGTCCGCCAGCCGTCGTCCTCGAATTTGTCTTCAAACAACAACTCCGAAGGCTCGCGATGCTTTGCCAGCCAGTCATTCAACTCGGTGCGAATCCGAGCCAGCTCGTTCTTGATCCGTTGCTCGTTCTGTTCCCACGTCTCTTTCTCACCCGGGAGGTAGGCATACGCGATGCGATCTTTCGGGTTCATCCAGTCCTGCGGATTGAAGGCGGGAAAGAGGACCGCTTGCAGTCCGTAGTATTCGTGCTGAGTGATCGGCTCGAACTTGTGGTCATGACACCTCGCGCAGTGCGCCGTCAGCCCCAGCAACGACGAGGCGGTCACCTGCACTGCCGCTTCGAGTGCCGCTCGGCGGTCGATCTCGAACGCCTCCGGTTCCTGCACACCGATGTCAGTCCCGTCCTGCCCGTTGCGCAGGAAGTGCGTCGCGATCAGCAGTTCGATGGCCTCGGAGGTCGTCGCTGTCCCCGGACGAAACGCCGCGATCTCATCCCCCGCAAGTTGCTCGCGGAGGAACCGATCGAACGACTTGTCGACATTGAGCGACTGAATGACGTAGTCGCGATAGCGGTAGGCGAGCGGCCGATCGGTGTCGGCACTGAAGTAGCCGTTGGAGTCGGCATAGCCAGCGGCGTCGAGCCAATGCTTGCCCCACCGCTCACCGAAGCCCGGCGATGCGAGATAACGATCGACCATCCGCTCATAAGCACCCGGCGCGGCATCGGTCAGAAATTTCTCGACCTCTGCTGGCGTCGGCGGCAGCCCGGTCACATCGAGACTCACACGCCGCACGAGCACCCGTTGACCCGCGTCCGGTCCCAGCGAAAGTCTTTTCCGCTCTAATCGCGCCTGCACGAATCGATCGACCGCATTCCGCACGCGAGTTGTGTCACGCACCGTGGGCTCAGCCGGTCGCACCAACGGCATGAACGCCCAATGCAACGCGCCATTCGCCTCCAGCCCGGTGGCTCCCTCCAGAATCCACGTCCGCAACACGCCCTTCTCGGCTTCACTCAATGCGCCTGTCGGCGGCATCTCTCCCGCCGCGACTCGCTGCCACAACAAGCTCCGATCCAGCTTTCCTCCAACCACCACTGCCCCGGTCTCGCCCCCGCGTGAGAGACCGGACGGCGAACTCAGATCCAACCCGGCTTTCGGCTTGTTGGGGCCGTGACACTTCACGCACTGCGCTTTGAACAGCGCTTGCACCACCGGCGAAACCTCCGCCGCATCCGCCGCCCAAAATCCAGGAACCTCGACCAACACGCCGAGCACTAGCCACGCAACGGCCACCAGCCATGACATCTTTCCTTCGGATCGACATGACATCCGGAATCTCCCCTCACAAGAACTCCACCCACCATCGCCACCGGCTTGATCACCGACTCGTCATCACGGAAACGCGTTGAGCCGTTGTGTCGCGTTTTATCTGGTTGGCTCAGTTCCTGAAAACTTCGCAGACACAGATTCTGTGACTCAACGCGGCGACATCGAAACCAGAGATCATTGAGTGGCGTGTCGTGACTTGAGACCATTGCGCAACCAGCCACGACTCGATTTGAATGAGGCGATGTCATCGAGTTTCTGGCGTGGCAGTGGATGGAATGGTTGACTTGGCCTGGATTCGCTCTCTTTCAAAAGACGAAGGAACATTCGATGAAGTCGGTTTTGAAACTCAGTTGGATGGGATTGGTCGTTGTTCTGGGCTTGAGCTTCGGCCTCGCGATGGGACAGGAGAAGATCGAACCCAAGCGGATCGGGCTGTGGGGTGGTCGGGCCTCGCTCGGTGAGGGGCAGGTTCAGGAGACCGAGGTTTGGATCACGGTCCATCGTCCGGCGAAGGCCAACGGAACCGCGGTCGTGATCTGTCCCGGTGGCGGATACGGCGGTCTCGTCACCGGGGCCGAGGGGCATGGCATTGCGAAATGGCTCAATGGTCACGGCATCACCGGTGTGGTGCTCGAATACCGACTCCCTGCGGGACGCCATCAAGTTCCGTTGCTCGACGCTCAACGTGCGATCCGCACCGTGCGAGCGAATGCCAAGGACTGGGAGATTGATCCGGCGCGCATCGGCATCATCGGGTTTTCGGCCGGAGGTCATTTGGCCTCAACCGCCGCGACGCATTTCGACGACGGCGACTCGAAGGGGACCGATCCCGTTGATCGAGTCAGTTGTCGGCCGGACTTTGCCATCCTGGTCTATCCCGTCATCACGATGGATGCGACGACGCATCAAGGATCGAGGAACAATCTTCTGGGGAAAGATCCCTCACCGAAGCTGATCGAACTCTACTCCAACGAGAAGCAGGTGACCGCGAAGACCCCGCCGACGTTCCTCGCACACGCCAAGGACGACAAGGCGGTCGTCTCCGCCAACAGTCAGATGTTCTACGACGCGCTGCAGAGGCACAAAGTGCCGAGCAAGTACCTCGAACTCCCCTCCGGAGGCCACGGCCTCAACGGTTACCAAGGCCCGATGTGGGATGCCTGGCAAGAGCAGTCCCTCGCGTGGCTCATCGAGCTGAAGCGACTTCCCCCCGCAACCACGAAGTGATGACCAGAGAGCATCCCAGCCGAAAGCTGTCCGACGCATGATTAATGACGTTGGAGGTTGTTTGTGGCAGTACAAATGAATTTTGAAGACCTGACCCCGGATCGCCACTGATGCCCCTCCTCCCGATTCAGTCTCTCGATGATCCACGGCTGACCGTCTTTCGCGATGTCAAAGCCACACGCCATTCACGCTGGGCGAGATACTTCATCGCGGAGGGAGCGCGGCTGGTCAAACGCTTGCTGCGCAGTGATTACGTCGTCGAATCGTTGGTGCTCACCGAAGGTCGCGTCGAGGAATTCACCCCCTGGCTGCGACCGGACGTGCCGACCTTCGTGATGCCGCAGACGCTGGCCGCGGAATTGGTCGGCTACAACTTCCACTGTGGGGCGATGGCCTGTGCGCTGCGCCGGCCGAGTCCCAGCCTCGACGAGATCATGGCTCGCGGCGGCGAACGGATGACGTTCGTCGTCTGCCCCGACGTCAACGATCCCGAAAACATCGGCACCTTGATTCGACTCGGTGCCGCGTTCGGCATCGACGCGATGCTGCTGGGGCCGGCGTGTACCGATCCGTTCTCGCGGCGCGTGCTGCGAGTCTCGATGGGCAACGCACTCACTCTGCCCATCGTGTGCAGTCGCGACTTGAACACCGACCTGCAACGCTTGAAGTCCGAATGGCAAGTGCAACTCGCGGCAACGGTCGTTGAACACCGCGATCCGACGGACGAAGACTTTGTCGCTTGGACGCCCCCGTCCGAGCGTTCGGACGAGGGCGTCCAAACTACAGAGGTTGCGGAACCGCTCGGTCTCGCGAGCCGGCCGGCGCGGCTGGCGTTGTTGTTTGGCAACGAAGCGAAGGGACTCGGTTCCGAATGGCTGGAGCTTTGCGACCGGCGGCTGACGATCCCCATGCGAGCGGCCGACTCGCTGAACGTCGCGATCGCGGCGGGGATTTTTCTGTATCACTTCACGACTTCGACCCCCGATGCGCCGCCAGCGGCGCAGAGTGTTTCAACTTCTTAGCGCGATGCGGTGAGCGGAGTTCGTGTTCCTCCGAAATGTTCGGAGTTTCAAACGCGAATCCGCAGCGAAATGTCATTCCAGCTTAGCGCGTCGTCGCGGCGGTGCCTCACTTGCCTTCATGATTGCCCGCGAATTATTGCTTTCGGACGGAGGCCGAACCAACCGCGCGAACTCCTTGCCAACCCGAGAATCCGTGACGTTTGTGTCGAGCCGTTTCCATTCGGCGACTTGGACTCGACGAGTGTGGCGGTTGGGCAACGAATCGTTCCGGCACGAACTCTGCAATCTGTCGGCGATGTGATTCGCTTCGCAGACGGGTGGTGTTCCAAAACATTTCGAGACCTTCGATCGCAAGCCGATCGACAGTTCGCGAAACCTCTCTCTCCGGTTTTGGCCCCCCACTGTCTGCGGCGAAATGGAATCGAGCGCTGGCGCAACTAGATTGTCCCCCGTTGTGCGTCTCCCCGTGTGAGAGCGGTGGAGAGGTCGTCGCCAGGCTCGCGGAGTGCCCAAGCGGTTGCGAACGGCACTCCTCTTTCGAATGTTGGAAGCTGCGCTGGCGTTCCTTAGGTGAGACTGAGAGACCTCAACCAGCAAATACGAACCCCGCGGTGCGTGAGACACACTGCGGGGTTTTTTCGTTGACGTCGCTCGACTCTCCGAGGCTGTGAATAAATGACGTGGGGCACGTTTTCAACGTGCCCAATCAGCCTATTCTCGAGCACGTTGAAAACGTGCTCCACGAAAACTTCACAGCCCCTCCGAGTCGCGAATTCCGCTGGAATGCACCCGACTCGGAGAGTCGGGCTACGACTGGCGAAGTTGCCACGCCGCGCTGACCGCCAGAGCGGCCGTTTCGATGCGAAGAATGTGTGAGCCGAGCCGAACCGAGATCGCTCCGGTGGCGATTGCCGCGGAGTGCTCGTCCGCAGTGAAGCCACCCTCCGGCCCGATCAGCGCAATCGTTGTTTGCAGGTCATCGCCGAACGACGCGAACAGTTGGCCAAGACTTTGTTCGGCACGCGGATCGGCCAGGAAAAGAACTCGCGTCGGCAACGTTGCTGAGAAGTCGCGAAGGACATCATTCAGCGCCGTCAGTGGATCGAGGCGCGGCAGACGTGAGCGGCCAGACTGCTTGCACGCGGCGATGGCAGCTTGCAGGAGCTTGTCCATCTTCCCCTCTCCCGGTTCGACGACACTGCGAGTCGTGCGCAGCGGGATGATTCGCGTCACTCCAAGTTCGGTCGCTTTCTCGACGAGCCAACGGGCGCGGTCACCTTTTGGAAGCGCAGTGGCGAGGATGAGTTCATCCCGCTCGGCCGGCGTCGTCCAGCAATCGAGGATCTGTAATTCCGCGGAGCGTTTGCGGTGGTTGATCAATTCCGCGACCGCTTCGTCTCCCTGTCCGTTGAACAATCCGATGTGGTCGCCGACTTTCGCCCGCAGGACGTGCAACAGGTGATGCGCTTCGGAGCCATCCAATTCGACTGTGGCTTGCTCGACAGTGGCAAGCTGTAACGGTTGCGAAAGGAAGAAGCGTTCGACCGGCGATTCTGGCCGTGCAGATTGTGGGCGGGTCATGGGATACCGGAACCTCTGCCGAATACGGACTTGGGAAGTGGGGCACGTTTTCAACGTGCCCTCTCAAGCAGTGACGGGCACGTTGAAAACGTGCCCCACGAGGGAGCACGTCAATGCACGGACTGTATTGGGGACGGAATGACCTCGCGTTGCAAGGCCCGCTCGGACAGGGCGGGTTGATCGTGACTCCACCGCACGAAGAGGCGTTGGCTCGATTGGAATACCAGGTCGAGCATCGTCGCCGCTTTGGGCTCATGCTTGGGCCGGCCGGCACTGGGAAATCACTCGTCTTGCACGCCGCGGCTCGCGAGGCCAAACGGCTCGGCCGCGAAGTCGCGATAATTGATCTGTTTGGGATCGACTCGCATGACCTGCTTTGGCAATTGGCGATCGCGTTGCGTTTGGGGCCGACCGAGCGGTGGTCGCACGCGGCACTGTGGCGAACGGTCTGCGATCACTGGCACGCGCTGCACTCGGCCCGGTTGCCGAGCGTGTTGTTGTTCGATCACTTGGAACGAGCCGAAACGGATTGTCTCAGCCTGATCGAGCGGTTGCTGCATCTCGACGTCACGAACGACGGTGGTCTGACGATCCTGGCGGCGGCTCGTGAGGGGCTGGATGAGTGCTCGTTCGGAGAACTTTCCGAGCAATCGGAGTTGCGAATCGAGTTGCCCTGTTTAAGCCAGCGCGAATCGGAGTTCTTCGTTCGGGAGTTGCTCGAAAACTCTGGTGGTCATCGCGAGATCCTCCGCCGAGACGCACTGGTCACGTTGTTCGACCTGAGTGGCGGAGTGCCGCGCGAGATTGTCCGCTTATGTCGACTGGCCTTGGCGGCTGCCGAGCGTGACGACCTTGATCGAATTGATTCGACGACGTTGCTGGACGTGGCGGGCGAACTGCCGCGAGCGGTGCATCGTCGCGAACGATCCGGGGTCAGGTCTTCAAATTTCATTTTTGGCAGCGCGATCCACCCCTGACTCCAATCCCACGTCGCCATTCCAGTCCACGCCGAGCGTCATTCGCGAGGCCAAAAATGAAATTTGAAGACCTGACCCCTGCGCTTCCGGCTCGGTGACTACGTCATCAACCGCTCGATCGGCTTGCCGGAGCTGAACTTCATCGGTCGGCCGATGGGCGTCAGAACCTCTTTGTCGAACTCGACTCCAAGTTGCCGCAGGATTGTTGCGAAGAGATCGGGCACTTCGATCGGATCGTGCGGCATCGCGGTGGACTTATTCGCGTCTTGTTCCGTTTGAGGTTCGGTGTCAGTTTCTCCGATCACCACGCCGGATCGCAGTCCGCCGCCGCCGACGAGGCACGAGAAGCCTCGTGGCCAATGATCTCGGCCCTCAAGTCGGTTGATCTTCGGCGTGCGACCAAACTCGCCGATGCACAGCACCACCGTTGATGCCAGTAAGTCTCGCTGTTTGAGGTCATGAATCAGTGCGGCCAGTGCGGGATCGAGTTGTTTCGCTTGCGTCTCATGTCCCGTGAAGTTGTTGGCGTGCGTGTCCCAGCCCATCAGTGTGACCTCGACCGCACGAACACCCGTTTCGACGAGCCGTCGAGCTGCCAAACAGCCGTGTCCAAACTGCGTGTCGCCGTAGGCGTCGCGAATCGCTTGCGGCTCTTGATCAATCTCGAAAGCTTTGAGCTGCTCGGAGGTCATCATCCGCAACGCCCGCTCGACCGTCAGTTGGTGCAGTGTGTTCTCGACTTGCACGCGCCGTCCGGCTTGGAAGGATTTCGAGACGACATCCAGCGCCTTGAGTCGTTGCTGCTGTCGATCATCACCAACGCGCGCCTTCAAATTGCGGATGCCGTTGCTCGGATCATAGATCTTGAAGGCATCGAACATCTCGCCGAGGAATCCGCCACGTGCCGGATACTGCCCGCCGAGCAACGAAATGTGTGACGGGATTTCAACTCGATCGTTCGGCAGCTCGTGACTTGCGATTGCTCCCAGTGACGGATGAATCAGCGTCGGGTCGGGGCGATATCCCGTCTTCAGCAGGTAGCTCCCACGCTCGTGATCCCCTTCTTTCGAGACCAGCGAACGAATGACGTTGAGTTCGTGAATTTGTTCGGCGACGCGCGGGTACAGATCGGCGATTTCGAGGCCGGGCAGCTTGGTCTTGATCGACTTCGTCGGCCCGCCGATCAGCGTCCCCGGATGCGGATCCCAGGTCTCCAATTGGCTCGCGCCACCGCCGAGCCAGATGACGATCAGCGATTTCTGGCGTTCGTCTCCGCGACGCTCGGCCGCTCGCAGGTCGAGACCGGGAAGGGCGACGGAAAGACCAGAGGCGAACGCGGCTTTCAGGAGATCACGACGAGAGAGATTCATGGCAGCCTCTTTGGCACCGTAGCCGCACTCGCCAGAGTGCGGGAGAAGGTCTGACGCCCGCGTTCTGGCGAACGCGGCTACGTTCGGATCAGTGGTTCCACGCGAATTCGGGGGAGTTGAACAAGGTCCAATACAAATCTTCGACCGCTTGGCCTCGTCGATTGGGACGAACTTGTTTCAGCAGCGGCAGGAAGTAGTTGGATTCTTCAGCGGCCGGGCGGCGGGTCAGGCAGACGAGATAGCACAGTTCCACAAACGTCTCGTCGTTGGGAGCCATTTGCGAAATGCGGCCGCTGGCGGTGAACGGTTTCGCGTCGATGGTCTCGCTGACCAAGTTGCCGTTCATGCGGAGCAACGCTTGCGGGATCGTGCCGGCTCGGTCTTCCAGTTCATTCTCGCCGAGGTCGCCGTACTCTTTGACGAAATCATTCGACCGAGTCAGCTTGATGAATCGCGAGATCAAGTGCGAGTTCTGATCGATCGTCGTCAGCGACGAGGCTTGCAGCAACGAGCCGATAATTTGCTCCGGCCGCAGCCGAGTCAGCGGGAAGATCGCGAAGTGCTCTTTCATCCGGTCGAGCCGTTGCGAGTCTTCGACCTCCGATTTCGATTCGAGCAAGAACGGCTTCGAGGCGAGGATGACTTCGATCAATCGTCGCAGGTCATAGCCATGCTCGCGGAAGTCGGCTCCCAGCAGATCGAGCAGATCTTGTTCGCCGGCTTTCAGGCTCTTGGGATGTTTGGCTCCCTCGACATTCGGTCCGGCGATCGTTTCTCCCGGCGGATCGGGCAGGTCATCGACTGGCTCGATCCACGACCGGCCGAAGAGCAGTCCCCAAACTCGGTTCACGATTGCCCGTTCGAGGCGGCGATTCTCGGGGTGTGTGACCCACGCGGCCAGACGTTCGCGGCGAGTCCCTTTGGCCGGCTCCCATTCGTCGCCGAACGGAACCGCTGGCTCGACCACTTTCTTTTCCAGAGTGTTGCGGTCTTCGACCTCGAACTTCAAATCGCCATCCTCACGCACTCCGACCGGGCTGAGTTTGAGTTGCCCGAAGTGTGCGGCGAGGCCGGCGAACTCGTTTTGCTTCCAATGATCGAACGGGTGATCGTGGCACTGAGCACAGTCGATGCGCTGGCCGAGAAACGCACGCACCGCTCGGCCGGCGAGTTTGTTCTTGTCGAAACCCTCGCCGTCGTCGTAGCCGGCCATCACGAAATTGACTTCCGGCTCATCGGTCCACAGGCCGTTGCCGGCGATCATCTCACGGACCACTTCCGGATACGGGCGATTCGCTTCAAGCTGCCCGCTGAGCCAATTCAAGAACCGGTCGCGGCGATAGACGATGAACTGTCCTCCCTCAACGCCGACGAATCCGCGAGCCAATCGCTCGGCGAAATACTCGGTGTAGCGTCGGTCGTGCAGGAACCGCGCGGTCCAACGCTGCAAACGATCCGGTCCGCTGTCTTGTTCGAACGCTCGAATCTCTTCCAGCGACGGGACCGTCCCCATCAACGCGAGCGTAATACGCCGCAGCACGGTCAGTTCGTCCGCCATCGGCACCGGCTGGAGATCTTCGCTGGCCCAACGCTTCGCAAAGAACGAGTTCACCTTCTGAACGGACTCGTCGAGATTCGCGGTCGGTCGAGCGGACTCTTCAGTCGCGATCCCTTTGAGCGGCTGATTGGTGACGAAACTCACCAGCCAAATAACGGCCAGCAACACACCACCAGGCAGCAATAATTTCCATCGCATGGGAGACTCTCGTAGGTCAGGCTTTCCAGCCTGACCCGAACGGTCCAATTCGCGTCCACTCATTCGGGTCAGCCTGGAAAGGCCGACCTACTTCGGGTCAGCCTGGAAAGGCTGACCTATGCTCATACCACTCGACGCCCTGCGGCGTTTCAGGGATCATCGCGAAACCACAGCGAGGCCGTCGAGGTATGTCGGCAATTGTAGGTTGGGACTCTGTCCCGACCGGTCGGGATGGAATCCCAACCTACTTTGGATGCAGCCGTGACCAGTCCAGGACCGACCAAACCGAGCATTCGACCGCCGCTACCATCGGAGCGTCGAGCCCCGACTCCACCGGCGAACGACGACTTGCCAACACTCGTCGCCGATGAACCAACCACACAGCCCGTGGCACTCAAACCGCTCCCTGGATGGGCCGCACAGCCTCCAGAGTTGGCGGTCCTCGAAGTCGATCAGCCTGCCAGCGAGTTCGCTTCAGAATCTGCACTGCCGGTCCTCGAAGAAGAACTCATCGCCGACCGTTTGCCGCCGTTCCCCGTGCCGTGGCGGCATCCGATTCTGTGCCTGTTGTGGATCGCACGCACGCTGTTCGGTCTCGCGAGCCTGACGTTGCTACTGGCGATTGCGGCCGCCGTACCGCTCGTCAACTTTTGGGTTCTGGGCTATCTGCTGGACGTCGAAGGCCGAGTCGCTCGCAGCGGCAAAATCCGAGCCTCGTTTCCGTTGCTGGGACTGGCTCCCCGATTCGGTTCGATCGTGCTGGGCATTTGGCTGTGCATACTGCCTCTAAGATTGTTGGCCGGCGCGGCCACGGACGCGGCATTGATTGATCCGAATGGCGCGGTCGCGGCGCGTTGGGCCGGCGGGCTGTTTGTCGCGAAGTGGTTGATGGCCGCGCATCTCTGTTTGGCGTTGGCTCGCGGCGGAGCGTTGTCGTGCTTCTTCCGGCCGATCAAAAACGTGCGCTGGCTGCTGGCTCGTTGGCGCGACCACGACTATTGGCTTCGAGCCTCGACGGCAATCGGTCAATTCTTCTCCGGACTGAACGCGCAGTCGTACTACTCGGCCGGTTGGCGAGGCTATCTGGGGACGGCGGCGTGGCTGGTTCTGCCCTCCGCGCTGTATGGCTCGCTGCACAATCCCGATAAGCCCGCGCAGGTGCTCGTCATGCTGACTGGCGGCGTTGGCTTGTGGCTGACGCTGATGTGGGCCCCACTGCTGCAAGCTCGGTTCGCGGCGGAGAACCGTGTGCTGGCGTTTGGTGAACTCGGCCAAGCTCGCGAGCTGTTCCGCCGCGCGCCATTCGCGTGGTTGTTTGCCATTGTGCTGACCTACTTGCTGGCGTTGCCGATGTACTTGTTCAAAGCCGTGTCGCCGCCGCAAGACGCGATGTGGTTCGTCACGATCATCTTCGTGGTCTCGATCTTCCCGACGAAGGTCGCGCTCGGCTGGGCGTATGGCCGCTCGATGCGCCGGCCAGTGCGTGCGTGGTGGCCGTGGCGATGGTTGTGCAAGATCGTGCTGGGCGTGCTGGTGGGGATCTACGTTTTCATCTTGTTCTTCACGCCGGCTATCAGCGAACACGGTCGCCGCGTGCTGTTCGAGCATCACACGCTGCTGCTGCCCGTGCCGTTTTGAGGGGCGATCCAAGACGCCGCGATTCGGGAGGGCGAGGCTCCCGCCGAGCCGCGGGAGGAAGTTGACATCATTCTCGCACCGGCTCGGCGGGAGCCTCGCCCTCCCTTTCGACCTCCACCAAGTTATCGAAGAACGTCGCTCCACCGCCGAGATCGGTCAGTCGAGTTGGCGTGGTCGAGTTGCAATTTCGATTGCCGAGGCTGTGCTTGTTCCACCAGATGCTCGGCGCGACGACGACTCCGGGCCGGACGTTGTCACCGACGAGCGCTCGCGCGATGAACGAGCCGCGGTCGTTGAAGATGTTGACGAGGTCTCCGTGCTGAACGCCGCGAACGGTCGCATCGGCGGCGCTGATCTCCAATTGCGGTTCGACCGCCGAACGGCGTAGTGAATCGACTTCGACAAACGTCGAATTCAAGAAGTGCGGCGACGGCGGAGACAACAGTTGCAGCGGAAATCGCTTGGCCAGTTCAGGAGCGGAGGCCGGAGACTCGGCCGGAGGGATGAACGTCGGCAGCGGATCGAATCCGAGTTGGGCAAGCCGCGCGCAGCGCAGTTCACACTTGCCGCTGGGGGTCGGGAAACCACCGTTGGCGAACGGTGCGTCGTAGTGCAGGCGGCTCGCCTGCATGTCACTGGTCGCTGAGTCATGTGCAGGCGAGCCGCCTGCACCACGAGCGTTGAGCTTGATCGCCCCCTCATTCTTCAGTCGTTCCAGCGTAAACCCGCGCATCGCGGCCGGCACGTTTTCGAGAGGCCCTGTCTCCCACAGCAACTCGCGAGCGAGTTGTTCGTCGGTCACGTCAAACAACTCCGGCTCGAAGCCAAGCCGCTGCGCGAGGCCGCGAAAGACCTCCGTGTTGCAACGCGCTTCGCCAAGCGGTGCGATCGCCGGGACGTTGACCTGCACGAATTGATGACCGTACGAGCCATGCAGATCGAAGTGCTCAAGCTGCGTCGTCGCCGGCAAGACGATGTCGGCGTAATCGACGGTGTCGGTCGGGAACTGATCGTGGACGACGGTAAAGAGATCCTCGCGTCGCAGGCCGGCGAGCACTCGCTGCTGATCCGGCGCGATCGCGGCGGGGTTGCTGTTGTAGACATACAACGCCTGCACCGGTGGGCCGGGCAACTCGCCGTGCAGAGCCTCGGCCAGTTGCGTCATGTTGACCGTGCGCGTTCCGGACGGAATCAGATCGGGTCGCTGCACGGCCGCCAGATTGAACGCGAATGTGGCGCTCGTCGAAAGCAGAATCCCACCGGCGGGATGTCGCCAAGCTCCGATGACGGCCGGCAGGCAAGCAATCGTTCGCACCGCCATGCCGCCCCCCGCGTGACGCTGCAAGCCGTAGTTGATGCGGATGACGCTCGCAGGAGGGGTGGCACGCCCTGAGTCATCGAAGGGCGTGGTTGCCGAGCATGCCCTTCGCAAAGCCTCAGGGCGTGCCACCCACTTTCCGGCCGTTGCGTACTCGAGTGCCAGTCGCTCGATGTCCGCGATGTCGAGGCCGGTGATCTCAGCGACTTGCTGCGGGCTGTAATCGGACAACGTTCGCGTTCGCAGTTCATCGCCACCGAGGCAGAAGTCTCGCAGGTACGCTTCATCGGCGAGGCCGTCTCGGAAAATGACGTGCATCAGTCCGAGAGCCAACGCCGCATCAGTCCCCGGCCGTGGCGCGAGATGCCAGTCGCTGCGAGCAGCCGTAACCGAACGATACGGGTCGATGGTCACGATCTTCGCACCGTGCCGCTTGCGAGCCTCGACCATTCGCACCCAGAGGTGCATGTTGGTGACCGCCGTGTTTGAGCCCCAATTGATGATGTATTGCGACTGGCTGAACGCTTCGGGATCGGTCCCTTGCTTGCTGCCGATCGTCATCGTGTAGCCGATACCGCCGGCGGTCGCGCAAATCGTGCGGTCCAGCAGCGAGGCTCCCAGCCGATGAAAGAAGCGACGGTCGAGTCCCTCGCTTTGAATCTTCCCCATCGTGCCGCAATAGCTGTAGGGCAGGATCGCCTGGGGGCCGTGTGGTCCGTCAGCGATCACTCGGAAGCGTGAGGCGATCTCGTCCAACGCGGCGTCCCACGAGATCCGCTCAAACTGGCCGGAACCTTTCGGACCGACTCGCCGCAGCGGGAACTGCAATCGGTCGCGGTGATAAACGCGTTCGGTGTATCGCGAGACCTTGTGACACAAGAAGCCGCGCGTGAAGGGATGCTCGCGGTCGCCGCGCACCGCGACGGCTTGGTCGCCGTCCAACGTGACGAGCATCCCGCAGGCATCCGGGCAATCGTGCGGACAGACGGCACGAACGGTGATCGGCGTCCGGGAGAGAGCGAGCGATGTCATTGGGATTTCCATCTCGAAACCAGTTTGTGATGTTGGATCGCCGGAGCGTCTGGTAGATTGCCGACGCCACGAACTCGGAGTCCAGAATCATGTCGCTGCTGACGACCAAAACCGCATCGGAAGGTGTGACATATCCTAGCTCGGATGGAAAGCCCATGGCGGAGACCGACTGGCACCTGCACTGGATGTTTCGATTGATTCATTTGCTGCGACGCCGGTACGCCGGAACGCAAACGTATGTGTCGGGCAACTTGCTGCTGTATTACGTCGAGGGGAATCCGAAAAAGCGGGTCGCCCCCGATGTGTTTGTCGTGAAGGGGGTCGAACCACACGATCGCCGCGTCTACAAGCTGTGGGAAGAAGAGGCGGTCCCCAACGTGGTGATCGAAGTCTCTTCAAAGAGCACGACTCATGAAGATCTGTGGGAGAAGCCGCGCGTCTACGACCAAATGGGGGTGCGTGAGTATTTCCTGTTCGATCCATTGGCCGAGTATCTGGAGCCGGCCTTGGCAGGCTTTCGCCGGATTGCGAGTGACGAACCGGATGCGGGGCTTGTCCGCATGGAGTTGGATGACCAACAAACGCTCGTCAGTGAAGAATTGGGACTGCTGCTGAGGCTGGAGGGGCGTGACTTGGTCTTGATCGACCAGCAGACCGGCGACCGGCTCAAGACGGCCGAGGAGTGTGAAGCCGAAGAGCGTGCGGCTCGTGAACTGGCCGTTGACCGGGCATTGGCAGCCGATGATCGGGCATTGGCGGCCGATGACCGCGCTACGGCGGCGGAATTGGCGCTTCAGCGTGAAAGAGAACTTCGCCGACAACTCGAAGCGGAACTGGCGAAGCTGCGTGGCAGCGAATGAATGGCGTCGGGCACGTTTTCAGCCTGCCCGTTCCGCTTGTTTTCGAGCACGTTGAAAACGTGCTCCACGAATGCTTCACCGCCTCTTCATGACGCAGCAGCGGGCAATCGAGGCGATTAGCGGCGGACGCGATTCGTCAGCGGCGCGCTGAAGCCCGATGCTTCGATCTTCACGACGTCGCCGTCGGCGTATTTCCAATCGCGTGTCGAATAGCTCAACTTGCTGGTCCCGAAGAAATGCAGATGCACGTCGCCGGGCAGACGATGCTGCGGGTACTTGAAGTGATGGTCTTCCAGATTCGCCAGCGAGTGGCTCATGTGCTTCTCGCCGCTTAAGAGCGGTTCGCTGTCGTAGATCGTCTGCTTGCCACGAGTCACCGTGCAGCGCAGCGAGACCTCTTGGAAATCCCAATCGGTGTTGAGTTCGGGCCCAACCGCGCAGGTTCGCAACTTCGATGGGGCGAGGTAGAGGTAATTGATCTTCTCGGTCGCGTGATCCGACCACTCATTGCCGAGCGAGAAGCCCAACCGTGTCGCCACGCCGAGTTTGTTGACGACGTAGCAGCCGACGATCTCCGGTTCCTCACCTCCATCGAGCGCGAACTCGGGGATGTCGAGCGGTTCGCGCGGGCCGCGCAGGATTGTGCCGTTCCCTTTGTAGAACCACTCGGGAGCGACGCCGCGCTGGCCGGGTGCCGGTTTGCCTCCGGCGAGGCCCATTTCAAACATCTTCGCCGAGTCTGTCTTCGGAGCGGCTGCGGCATCCGGCGTGACGTGCATTTCGTCGCGCGACTTCATGCTGCCCAGATGGGTTAAGCCGGTGCCGGCGACGAGTGTGTGATACGGATCGGGATGATCGAGCGGCGGCAACAGGAACGGTTTGTCGCCGTGCGGTTCGGCGGCGAGCACGAATTTATAGTCGAACCGGCGCGACGTCTCTTTGGCTCGCGGCGCGAGCAAATCTGACAACGAGGTGCCGCGCTCGTCGGCGAGTTGAAAGGCTTCGTAAGTTGAACGGAGCGTCGGCGTGCCGTCGACCTCAGTGACATCAAGGATCTTATCGCCGTTGATGACGCCGAGTCGGCGGCCGCGATCGGAGGTTTGAAGTTGGACGATGCGCATGAGGGTGTCGTCGTTTGTGAAAGCAATAAAAACGGTATAACGGCTGTCGGCGAACGGCCGGACACGACGTAGCCACGTTCGCCAGAACGTGGGGTTTCACGGACGGTCCCACGTTCTGGCGAACGTGGCTACGGCTTCTTGCCGATCAGCGGAGCGACGGCCTCGCGGACCCAGATGTTGCGGAAGCGGGTGGCGTTGCCGTGAAACTGAATGTGGAGCGGCAGCTTGTCGGCGTGCTTGGAGTACTTCGGCGGTTCGGTGTAGCTGGTCGCCCCTTGCAACTCAAAGTGGTTGTGAACGGCGACTCCGTTGTGCAAGACGGTGACGTAGCCGGGCTTCTCGACTTGGCCGTCTTCGGCGAAGCGCGGAGCGGTGAAGAGAATATCGTAGGTCTGCCACTCGCCCGGCTTGCGGCAGGCATTCACGGTTGGCGGTTGCTGCTTGTAGATCGCTCCGCACTGGCCGTCGAAGTAGGTCTCGTTGTCGAACGAGTCGAGGATTTGGACTTCGTACTGGCCCATCAAATACAGACCGCTGTTGCCTCGACCTTGGCCGCTCCCTTCGACTTTCGAGGGGGTCGCGAATTCGAGATGGATCTGGCAATCGCCGAACACCTGCTTGCTGGTGATGCCTCCCTTGGCGGTCGTGGCGGCTCCGTCTTCGATTGGCCATTGATCGCCACCTTCCCAGGCCGAGAGATCTTTGCCGTCGAACAGCACGATCGCATCCGACGGCACCGGCGCGGGAGCGGTCGGTGCGGGACCGACGTCGATGATGGCCGGCTTCGGCCAAACGATGCCGCTTTTGTATTCGTCCACGAACGCGGCGGTCGCAATCGCAGTCACCATGAGCATCACCACAACTCCCAACAGTCTCATGAGTCGCATTTGTCCCATCCCTTCGTTATTCAATTTCAGCCATTGGCCAATCGTCCGGCAGTGGAGCCGTGACTGTCAGCGGATCGTAGCGGACGGGATGTTGGAAGGTCAGCGAATGCGCGTGCAGCGCAATGCGTTGATTCTCTGAAAACGGAGTGCGCGTCGAGCCGTACTGAATGTCGCCGAGGACCGGCCAGCCACGGCTAGCGAACTGCACGCGGATCTGGTGCATCCGGCCGGTGTGCGGTTCGATCTCGACCAGCGATTCGTTCCCGCGAGTGGCCAGCACTCGGTAGGACAGTCGGCAGCCGCGCGCTCCCGGCGTGACAGCGGTGACGACTTCGGCTCGCGATTGTTCGGGGAGCTTCAGAATCCAGTCGGTCAGCTCGGCAACCGGCGGATCGGGAATCCCTTCGACGACGGCCCAATAGATTTTGCGAACGCCGCGCTGCTCGAATTGCTCGGCCATGCGCGCGGCGGCCTTCGAGTTCCGCGTGAAGACGATCACGCCAGAAACACCTCGGTCGAGCCGATGCGGGATGCCGAGATACACGTTGCCCGGCTTGTCGAGGCGTTCCTTGAGCCACGCTTTGACCTCGGCCTCCAACGACGGCACTCCGGGCGGAGCTTGAGTCAGCAATCCCGCCGGCTTGTTGATCGCCAGGATCGGGCCATCTTCGAGGAGTACGGACCACGACATGATTGGACTAACGGCAAAGAACACGGAAGACGCGGATGTCGCGGAGAAACGCGGATCTGACTGTGCAAATCCGCGTCCTCCGTGTCATCCGCGTGCGAGTCAGCTCACGTTAAGAGACTCGCAATCGACGGGCAATTTCATCGACGACGCCCGTCACCGGCAGGCGGATTTGTTCCAGCGAATCGCGGTCGCGGAGCGTCACCGTGCCAGCGGTCATCGTGTCTCCATCGACGGTGATGCACCACGGTGTGCCGATCTCGTCCTGGCGGCGATAGCGTTTGCCGATCGCTCCTTGCTGAGCGTAGACGGCAGCGATGCCAGCGGACTTGAGCTCGCGATAAATCTCCAAGCCCTTCTCCGGCATCCCTTCTTTCTTGATCAGCGGGAAGACCGCGACTTTGACCGGCGAGAGCTTCGGATGCAGTTTCAAATAGACGCGCGACTGCATCTCTCCCTTGTCGTCCGGTTGCTGGTCCTCGTGATAGGCTTCGCAGAGGAACGCGAGCGTCGCGCGATCGGCACCGGCGGCGGGCTCGATGACGTGCGGCAGAAACTTCTCGCGGGACTGGTCGTCGAAGTAATTCATGTCCTTGCCGGAGCCTTTGTATTTCGGCGAACCGTCTTCCAACTTTTCCAGTTCGAGACCGTTCGGACCTTTGCAGAGCTTGCCCTCCATGTGCGAGCGGAGGTCGAAGTCGCCGCGATGCGCGATCCCTTCGAGCTCGCCGTACTCGCCGGGGCCGAGGAACGGGAAGGCATATTCGACGTCGGCCGTGCCGACCGAGTAATGCGACAACTCATCCTGCGCGTGATCGCGGAGGATCAAATTGTCGCTGGCAATGCCGAGCCTCTGATACCACGCGAAGCGGCGATTGCGCCAGTACTCGTACCACTGCCGCGACTCGGCCGGGTGGCAGAAGAATTCCATTTCCATCTGCTCGAACTCGCGCGAGCGGAACGTGAAGTTGCGCGGCGTGATCTCGTTGCGAAAACTCTTGCCGATTTGAGCGATGCCGAACGGGACGCGAACCGACATGCTGTCCACGACGTTCTTGAAATTCACGAACATCCCCTGAGCGGTCTCTGGACGCAGGAAGGCGGCATCGTCTTCGCCCCCCATCGCTCCCAGCGTCGTCTTGAACATCAGGTTGAAGTCGCGCGGTTCGGTGAGCTTGCAGGCGTCGTGCTCGCCGGGACATTTGCTCGGCTTCTGAGGACACTGGCTGGACTTGAGGTGATCCGCGCGGAAGCGCCCCTTGCAGGTGTGGCAATCGACTTTCTTGTCGCAGAACAGATCGAAGTGCCCGGAGACTTTCCAAACCTGCGGGTGCATGATGATCGACGTTTCGATGCCGGTCATTTGGAATTCGCGCGGGGCACCGTTGAGCACCGAGAACTCATCGTGATTGGTGATCATGTCGTTCCACCACGCAGCGCGGACATTGCGTTTCAGTTCGACACCCAGCGGGCCGTAATCCCAGAAGCCGTTGATCCCGCCGTAGATTTCCGACGATTGAAACAGGAACCCCCGGCGTTTGCAGAGCGAAACAATTTGATCCATCGACTTGGGCATGTTGAGATTTTCGATTCGAGATTTTTGATTTTCGATTGAGAGACACAGCGAACGAGGCGTGATTGGACGTGCCGCGATGTTTCCTTGCAAGGCCGGTTATTCGCGCGGGGCCATCAGGATTTGTTTCGGCTCGGCGGGGACATCGTTCGCTGGCCGCAACTGCCGAGTGGCTGCATCGAATTCCGGAACGATGCGAAACAAATCCCAGCGAGCGGCCCGCTCGATGTCTGCTTCGAGACCCAGCGCGATCAGATTCCGCCCACCATGACTTTCTCGCAGTGCGCCGACAACCTCACGCAGCGGTTGGCAGCGACAGGTAAACAAGTCCATGACCAGCCTCAGTTCGTCCCCCTCCCACTTCGGCCAATTGCGAGCGGCCCAGACGCTGGTCGCGATTGCTCCGGCGCACAGAGCATCGTCGGTCGAGATCATGCCATCCGTGCCAGCGCAGACGAGATGAATCGGCCGCGAGTCGTTCGCCAGCAGCGCGATGACCGCATGCAGATTGCTGAAGCAGCCGATCAACGTGCGTGCGGCGAGCCGGCATTTCAACAGAGCCTGCGTGCCGTTGGTCGTCGTGAAGAGAACCGTTTTGCCGCCCACGACTCCGGGGGCATACTTCATTGGTGAGTTATCGAGATCGAAGCCGGGGATGAGCGATCCACCACGCTCGCCCCCCAACAGGATGTTCGACTTCGCGCGGACGTCGGCAGGGACTTCGCTGTTTGCGGACGGCAACGAATACCCCGTGATCGCCGCCGCGGCCGCATGAGCGTCGGCGACGGTGGCCGTGGGAATCACGCAGGCCGCGCCGCTGGCGAGGGCCTGGGTCATCGTCGTGCTGGCTCGCAGGACGTCGAGCACGACGGCCACGCCGCCGCGAAGTTGCTCTTCGGACACGAGGCTCGGAAGCAAATGGACTTGGAGGGGGGCGGTCAGCGTGGCTGGGGATTTCGAGTTCGGCATGAGAACTCGAAATCTGAGAGTTGAGATTTTGAACCGCAAGGGCTGCGAGGCCGAGAAATGTGCCCTTTGGCAGCATGGCATGATTCCGTTCGGTGAGGGGGCCGCGTAAATTGCCGCCAGAGGAGGCCGAAAGATGGCAGGACATCGCAAACGACATCAAACGCTGGCAACAACCCTGGGGCTGGTTCTGTTGTGGCTGTATTTCGGTCAGGCCGCTTTGACGTCGGCGCAGAATGCAACCACGAAAGGCACGCCAAAGACCACCAAGGAACCGGCAAAGAAGGCCGACGCTCCGGCCGATGCGCCACCGGCGGACACCAAAGATCAGGAGCAGCCAGAGCCGCCGAAAACCGAAAAGACGGAGCAGTCGGCGGAGGCTCCGCTCCTCAAGAAGGACCAGATGTGGAGGAATCTGCCGTCGAAAGCAGACCTGCTGACAAAACCGCCGTTTGATTGGGTGGTCCTCAAGAAAGACGACACCGTGCTGGTCGTCAAACCGGTGCAGCCTCGGCCCAAGACGCTGGAACAAATGGCCGACAAGCGCAAACAGCTTTCGCAATTCCCGAAGCCGACTCGCATGGCCGGAGAAAGCCAGGACGCGTTCACCGAACGGTCAAAAGCCTCCGTCATTGAAGCGGCAAAAATGCTCAAGAAGTTGGAGAGCATCGAAGTGGAGTTGCCGGACACCACGAAAGTCTCCGAGGAACAAGACGACGCCTCATACAACCTCAACATCGTCCGCGACGTCAGCGAGGTCATTCACTTCGAGGACATCGCGCTGAAGCGTGTCGACCTGTTGCTCGACCAGGGAGAATTGGAAGACGCCTACGAATTGCTGCTGATGTTGGATCGCCGCGCACCCGGTTGGCTCAGCGCCAGCGAGCGGCTGAATCGGTTCTTGCTGCTTGACGCGCAGGGCAAGCTGTCACGCGGCGAAGCCGAACCGGCGTTCGTACTGCTCGAACAAATGAACGGCCGAATCAAGGAGGCGATCAATTCCAAAGATCCGCAAGTGCGCTATCCCACCATGGGACTCGACCGTGAGAAGTGTTCGGCCGAATTAGGCAAGGTGATCGACACGCTGATCGAGCCGGCGGTTCAAGCTCGCGATTTTCGGCAGGCACGATTTCATCTCTCGCGGCTCATCAAACTCGAAGCGGAACATCCCAACGCGGTGAAGTGGCGCGAGCGGCTCGTGGCCGAGACCGGTCGCTTGCTCGGCGAGGCCGCTCAGGCGACTGCTGCCAATCGATTCGATCAAGCCGCCGCGCTTGCCGACGAGGCGGCGCTGGTTTGGCCGGCGACCCCCAGCTTGAAGAATGCACATCGGCCCGTCAGCCAGCGCTGGCAAATCCTGAAGGTCGGCATGGTTGGTCCCGTCAAACCGGTCACGAGTTTTCCGTTCGCGACCGAGGCGACTCGCCGTCGTGACGGCCTGACTCGGCTGCCGTTCTTCGAGCCGTCGCGCATCGACGGCGGGGCGCGGTATCGCTCGCGGTTCCTCGAAAGCTGGGAGCCAACAGACCTTGGCCGGCAAGCGGTGTTCACGCTGCGGTCGAGTCGCTCGTCGTGGGAAACGTCACCGATCATCACCGCGTCTGGAGCGGTCACGGCCTTGCTCGAACGACTCGACCCGAACTCGCGGCACTACGACGAAAGGCTCGCCAGTTTCATCGACGGCATCGCCGTGCGCGGGCCGTTCGAGTTCTCGGTGAAGTTCTCGCGCATTCCGGTGCGGACGGAAGCGCTCTTCGCAATGCCGCTCGGCACGAACGACCAGACCAGCGCGGAATTGGACCAGCGCTACCGCGTGCAAGCGATGTCGGAGAAGTCGGTCTCGCTGCAGCGTATGGTTCTCGAACCAGAACGTGTCTTGCAGCGTCACGTCGCCGAAATCACGGAAACCAGTTACCCGTCGTACGAGAAGGCGGTGCAAGGCTTGCTGCGGGGCGAGATCTCGATGCTGCCGAGTGTCCCGGTCTGGCAGCTCGATCAACTGGAAAAGAATGGCAACTTCTTCGTCCGCAAGTACGCGGTGCCGCAAACGCATTTCGTGCAATTCAACCCGCAGAGCAAACCGCTCCGCAGCGCGGAACTGCGGCGAGCTTTGCTGTATAGCCTCGACCGATCGCAAGTCCTGCGCGATGTGATCTTGCGCGACATCACCGTGCGCACGCTGCGTGAAGCGCTCCCGAAAGCCAATGTCCCCGTCGCCAAGCTGATTCCCGATAGCGGCCTGACGTATGACGAGCCCAAGGCGGAACTGGTCTGGAGCGGCTTGTCGATGACCGATCAAGAATCGCGAAAGTTCACCGCGCTGAGTCCCGATCCTGAATACCGCAAAGCGCTGCAACTGCTGTTCAGACGGAGTCAGCCGAGTCGCGGCCGCGTGGTCACCGCTCCGTGGGCGACCAACTTATCGGCCTACAACAGCGTCATCACGCCGCGTGAGTCAGACCTGTCACTCGCCTTCGGTCTGGCGGCCGCTGCCAAGAAAAGCCTCGGAACCGAGATGCGGCCGTTGCGCATGATCTGCGAGCCGGAACCGTTGATCGAAGCGGCGGCCAAACGCTTGATCGAAGAATGGAAGCGCATCGACATCACCGTCGAATTGGTCTCCAACTCCGCACCGGCCGAGGTCGCACGCCCGCAAGCGGTGGACCGGCTCCCCGTCGCATCGGGCCAAGACGCCGTCACGGCGTCCGCCGAGCCGCAAGCTTGGGACTTGGTCTATCGCACCGCCCGCTCGACCGAGCCCATGATGGATCTCTGGCCGCTTCTCTCGCTCGACACCGTCGCGCGAGTGCAGTCGATCCGCTACCTGCCCGACTGGCTGCGGCAAGGCTTGATCGACCTCGACCGCACCGCCGACTGGGCCACCACGGTCGGGTCGCTTCAGGAATTGCATCGCCAACTGGCCGAGACCGCGCAATTCATCCCGCTGTGGGAAATCGACGACGCGCTCATCTTCCGCAAGACCGTCCGCGGTATTCCCGATGCTCCGCTGCATCCGTATCACGATGTCGAGTTGTGGATTTCAGAGCCTTGGTACGCGATTGATTAAAAGGAGATTGAAAATTGAAAATTGAAAATTGGAAAATGAAAAGTGCGGAGCAGGCGACGATGCCCAGAGGTGGTCGTTGTGGTAGCTCAATTTCCAATTTCCAATTTCCATTTTTCAATTTTCAATGCGTCCTTTTCTTAATCTCCGTTTTTGCAGCACCAATCCTCGCGCAAGACGCTCCCGCCACGCCAGCCGCCACGACTCCGGCGAAAGCGGATGCCAAGCCGCCGAAGCCACCCGAACCGCCGCCGCCGATTCCCATGGAATTGCAGCCGTATCGCGTGCGCGTCAGTGTCGCCTTCGACGAGCATCCTTCACTGACCACTCGCGTGCGGCAGGAAGTGTTGGACGACTTGACGGTCTGGATCGAACGGACCTACGGCCAGATGTGGGACGCCACGGTCGAAGAGAATCACTGGCTCGCGCCGGAGAATGATGAAGGCTTGTCGCGGCTGACTTGGCCGCAGGTCGGAACACAACTGGCGGACAAGGAACTCGACAAAGCGTTCGTGATATGCGTGTCGGGACAGGGCGGACTGCTGCGGTTGTGTGGCCGTGAATGGGATCGGATGACTCAGCAGCTCAGCGTGCGGCACGAGCGACTCGTCGGCGACCGCCGGGCGCTGACCAACGAATTGGGTGTCTTGATTCGGGACTTGTTTCGCCCGCTCCTGCTGATCGAGAGCGTGGAAGCGGGCAAAGGCCGGGTGCGTGTTCGCGCCGGTGAGTTCCCGCCGGCAGATCCGAGTGTCGAACAATTGGCGAACGGCAATTTCTTCCAGCCGGTGCTGCGGTACTACAACAAAGACCGCGAAGTCACGCAGGTCCAAATGGTCCCGTGGTCGTATCTGCTGATGGAATCGAGCGACCGCGCTCACGGCGGATGCTCGATTCACACCGGTCTGCGTCTGCCGCTGGGCAAAAACAGCAAACGCATGGAAAGCTGGGCCATCGGCGTGCGACCGTCGTTCGCCGAGACACGCATCCGGCTGACACCGCACAACAATCCCACCAAGCCGCTGATTGGCTACCAAGTCAACATCTACGAGCGGGTCATGGTCCCCGCTCCGCAAGCCCCTCCCGCCGAAGAGAAGCCCGCCAGCGATCAAAAGCCCGCGCCCGGTGCGAAGGCTGCGGCCGACAAGGGTGACGACTCGACTGCGGAAGGGGACGAACCGAAGAAGCCGGCTGGCCCACAGTTCGTCGCGCAGTTCAACAAAGTGCGGGAGCTAATTACCGATCGGCGCGGCCGCGTCACCGTGCCGCTGAACCCGGAGCGGCCATTGATTTGGTTGTACGTTTCCAGCGGCGGCAACTTGCTGGGACGTTTCCCGTTCATCCCCGGAGTAACCTCCACGACGACTGCCGAACTTCCCGACGATTCGTTGCGGTTGCAAATCGAAAGCCGCCTGGAGCTGCTCCGAGCCGAGCTGATCGACACGGTTGCGCGGCGAGCATTATTGATCGTCCGCGTGAAAGGGGCTGCCAAGGCGAGCGACTGGCCACGCTTTACCGAAACGCTCGCCGAATTTGATCGCCAACCGAATTCTAAATATTTTCAGACACTGCTCGACGCGACCAAAGCGGCGATGCTCAAAAAAATGCAGCCCAAGAAGGACAAGTCTCTGGAAAAGAAACTCGACAAGCTCTGCACCGAATCGGCGGAGCTGGTCGCACGCTACCTCAGCGACGAAAAGATCAAACAGCAACGCGAGGAATTAGTGGAACTCAAGAAGTCTGCCGACGAGGCCGCTAACGACGGCCGCCAACAAGTCCCCGCCGCCCGCAGAGCGACTCCCGCGCCGGCCCCTGCTCCCAATCCCGCGCCGGCGAATGCCAATCCGGGCACCTTTTGAGATCACCGGGACCGCCACGCCTCTCGGAATCCGTTGAGCTGTTTAACCCCAACGCCAGCGGCGTGGGCGAAAGAGCCAAACGACTCCCGCGCACGCCGCTGGCGTTGCGGTTAAACATCTCAATCTTCACCGCGAGCCGTTTCAGGGTCGCAGTTCCCCACTCACGAGACGCCTGATGAAACTCAAATGCTTGCCGGAGGATTTTCGAGTCACCGAATTGACCGATCGAGTGACCGATGGCCGAGGCCCGTTCGCGCTGTATCGGCTGACGAAGAAATCGCTCGGCACACCGGAAGCCATCGACGCGATTCTGAAACGTTGGAATCTGGCTCGGCAACAAGTCAGCTACGGCGGCCTGAAAGACCGGCATGCCGTCACCGAGCAATTCATCACGATCAAGAACGGCCCCCGCAACGATCAGATGCAGACGAATCTCGAACTGACTTACGTCGGCCAAACCGACCGGCCTTTCGACTCGGCAGACAATCTTGGGAATCGCTTTGAGATCGTGATGCGTTCGCTGAGCGATGACGAAGTGATGCGAGCCACTCAAGCGATCGGTGACGTCACGATCAATGGCGTTCCCAATTATTACGACGATCAGCGTTTTGGTTCGCTGGGACAGTCGGGCGAGTTCATCGCCGTGCCGTGGTGCCGAGGCGATTACGAGCGGGCGTTATGGCTGGCACTCGCGGACCCCAACGAACATGACCGGCCGAACGACCGCGACGAAAAACAATTGCTCCGCGACCGCTGGGGCGACTGGCTGGGCCTGAAAACCGACATGCCACGCGGCAGCCGGCGGAGCATCGTCACGTACTTGGTCGATCATCCGACGGACTATCGCCGCGCACTGGCGTTGATGCGACTCGATCTGCGCGGCTTGTGGCTCTCGGCGTTTCAAAGCGCGGTATGGAATCGGCTGCTGGCTGAATCGCTGCGCGACCTCTGCCGCCCGGAACAGCTCTGCGAGGTTGAGTTCGGCGAACGCCCCGCGCCGTTCTTTCATTCGCTCGACGAATCGCAACGCTGGGATCTCGGCAGCCTCGAACTGCCGCTCCCCTCCGGCCGGCTCAAGCTCGAAAGCGGCCCGCTGTTCGATCGCCTCCAGCGAGTGTTGACCGAGTTCGGCCTCGAACCGCGCACGATGCGCGTGAAATACCCACGCGATGTCTTCTTCTCAAAAGGTCAACGAGCAGCGGTCTACTTGCCCGGAAACCTGCAACATCAGTCGGACCGCGATGAGGTCTATGAAGGTCGCCGTAAACTGAGCTTGTCTTTCGAACTTCCACGAGGTTCGTATGCGACGATCCTCATCAAGCGCCTGACCGAGGCGAACTCACACGCACAGACCTGATACGGATCGCAGAAAATCGCCGCGCGGCTAATTTTCGGAATGCGGATGACGTGTCACGCTCGCAAATTTGACTGTGAAACTTTTCCGCGCAGTCCGCTCAGCGGGGCTTTGCTCCGACTCTAACGGCAACTCTCCGCACATCGCTGAGTTCGCATCATTCTGCGAATGCTGCCGCTCCGATCCTAAGTTGACGTGCCGCCCGGCATGTTTGACCAAAGCAGATTGTCCGCCCACTGGCCGGCTCAGGGGACTTGCGTGATGAATTCAACGCCGCTTTCGGCGACGGCTCCCGCGATCGTGGAGGACCGTTCTGTGACATCCAGCATCTCGGTTGTGCGTTTGATGCCGCTCGCGGCACTCGCTTTGTTGTCGGGCTTGGGAGCGACCGCCTGGATCGCTCGTGCCGGAGAAGTCAGCCTGATCGGATACCTCCGCGCCGAACAATCGGTGGTTTATTCGCCGCACGCCGGACGAGTGGCTGCCGTGCAGGCTCGGCCCGGCGAGACGGTGAAGCCGAAGCAGTCTCTGATGCAATTGTCCGACGCGACGCTGGATCACGAGATCGCGGTAAAGGTTCGCGAAGTCGCCTCGTTGCAAGCCGTGCTCGATCAATGCCGAGCACAGGCCGAAGTCCAGTTGAGCCTCGAACGGAAGAGCGTCGATGAGGGACTGCTCCGCACGCGGTTGGAATCGGCGAAATATCTCCGCGACCACTTTGCCGCCAACTTCGAGCAAGTCACTTGGCGAAACATCGGCAAAGAATCACACACAGGCCGCTGGCTGGCCGCGTCTCCCGACTTTCTCAATCAGCCGGAACGACTGTTTGATACCGTGGTCAACAACCCCGTCGCGATCCCGGAAGAGATGCGTCTGAGTGCGATCATGCGACAGGAATTGGCACGCAACTCGGCTGAGGTCAACAAGGCTCAATCCGAACTCTGCGACCATCACATCACGGAACTGCAAAAGCTGCGGCAGAATCTACCGGACATGATTCGCAAAGCGGCGGGGGTCGATGTGGCCGAAGCGAAGCTGGCGGAAGCGACCGAGCAACTCGAGACGCTCAATCAACAGAAAGCGTCGCTCGCAGTGATGTCGCCGGGCCACGGTGTCGTCGGTGCCTATTCCAAGCAGGTGGCTGATCCGATCTCGGCCGGTGAAGCGCTGGTCACAATTCATGATCGCGAGCGGCCGTTCGTCGACGTCGATGTCCCGTCTCGTCAGATTAGCAAACTGCAAGTCGGCCAAACGATTCGTCTCGATTTCGCGGGTGAGGATCACAAAGGCCGTGTCGAGAGCATTTCGCCACAAGCTCATCGTCGCGATATCGACACTGACTCGTGGGTCGCCGTTCGCATTCGTCCGGCTGGCAAGCTGTGGCCGAATCTCGCGATCAACTCCGCCGTCGCCGTGCGGGTGAAGTAGTCGAACTTACGAACGGGGCTGCATTAGAACGTAGCCGAACTCGTGAGAGTTCGGACCGAAGTCTCACGACTTCGGCTACGGAAATGATCGCGATCCCGTTGTCTACGCACGCTCGACCGTCACGATGTCATCAATCGAAATCGCTTCGGATAACTCGTGACGTCCGCTGTCCGTCGATGTCTCGCACAAGAGACGCAGTTTGCCGTGCTGGCTTTCGCGGTTGTCGGGATATCCGACAATCAGTCTTCCATCGCGAGTCGTTACACGCAGCAGATGCGTCTCTTCGATTCCCGGCAACCCGTCATGTACGAGCGCCGGAAAGCGACTCCACGCCCAAGCCCAGAGCGTTCCCTGCGGATCAACTTGCCCCGCGATGTCCGGCCAGTCCTGCTCGGCCCGGAACAATTCTTTCCACGAAGCGGCGAGACACCACGGCTTGAGGATGTCCGCAATCCATTGCTGTCGAGAAGCAACAAGTTCGGCGAATGTTGGAGGCATCTGTTTATCGCAGCGAGGCGAGCGGGGCGGCGTCAGCCCCCGGTGCATTCACCGCAGGACCGGG
>CAMDPX010000009.1 GCA_945905295.1 Planctomyces sp. SH-PL62
TGATCACAAGCTGAAGCTCTCCCCGTTCCTCGTCCGTCAATCGAACTACATATTTCTTGTGCATAGACCACCTCCTTGTGGTACACGCAGAGTCGTCGAATTCTCGATAAACTCCAACCCGAAGTTTTAGTCGTGACGCGGCACTAGGAATACGCGAGCGGCACGGTAGGATCATTGGGCCATTCGACCGTCCGAATCCTGTCCTCCGGCCGCTTCCAGGCCATCACGAAAACTTGGCATGAGCATCGCCCCACCTCTGCGTCTGTCTGTCGGCGTCGTTGATGCGAATGGGATTCCCGATCGCCGAATGATTGCTGGTCGCTACCAAGTTCTGCGTTCTCTGAAGCATGGCGATGACACGGAAACTCTGCTGGCCACCGATCTCACACGCGATACGAGCGTGGTCATCAAGACGGCGGCGGCGGCCTCGTTCTCCGCTTCGGCTCGGATGCGGCTGGAGCATGAAGCCCACGTCCTCTCGCAAATTAAAAATGGGCTGTTCTCGCCCTTGCTCGATTCCGGCACCGATGGGGATCAAGTCTTCCTGATCATGCCCTTCATTCCGGGCATCACGTTGCAGTCGCGCTTGCAGCGAGGTCCGCTGCCGGTGATGGACACGATCACGCTGGGCCGTGCGCTGTTGAAATCGCTGAGTGCGGCCCATGCCAAGGACGTGCTGCACCGCGATGTCAAACCGGCCAATGTGATCGTGAATGAAGAGTCTCCACTGCGCGAGGCGACGCTCATCGACTTTGGTCTGGCGCGGAGCACGAATCTGGATGCGAGTATTCGAGACCATTGGGTCGGGACGGCGCAGTATCTGTCGCCCGAGGGGGCGGGTCTGCTCGATCAGGAAGTCACCGCATGTTCCGACTTGTACTCCGCGGGAATTGTGTTGTTTGAGTGCCTCGCCGGCCGGCCACCGTTTCAGGGCAAGAGCGTCGGCGAAGTTTTGCGGCAGCACATGACAGTGCAAGTTCCCGAATTGCGGAGCATGGGACTGCCGGTGCCGCGCGTGTTGGATGAAGTCATCCAGCGATTGCTGCGCAAAGATCCGCGCGACCGCTACCAAACGGCAGAGGCGGTGGTTGCGGACCTGACCGTGATTGCGGAGGCGCTCGAACAAGGGGAGTCTGAACCGGCACTCGTCGTCGGATTGCACGATCGCCGTCAAACACTCACCGAACCTGCGTTCGTTGGCCGAGGCCAGGAATTGGCGGTGCTGAATTCTCAATTGAAACGGACGCAGGCGGGGCAAGGCGGACTGGTTCTGCTGGAAGCCGAATCAGGCGGCGGAAAATCTCGTTTGCTCGCCGAATTTGCATTGCGCGGGACACAACAGGGAGCGTGGATTTTGCGAGGACAGGGCCTCGACCAAGCCGCTCAGCGCCCGTTCCAACTGCTGACGGGAGTGGCCGAAGGATTGCTCGCAACAGCGCGCATGGAACCTGGACTCGATGAAAAAATCCGATTCGGATTGGGGGACCAACGGGAAGCTGCCTGCTCCGCTCTTCCGGAGTTGGCCAAGGTGTTTGGTTCCGCTGCCTTGGGTCATCTTGGCCCTGAGTCATTCGCGGAAACGCGCAGTGTGCAGGCGTTGGCCGCCTTTCTCGATGCGTTGGGAGCGACGAGTCGCCCTGTGCTCGTGTTGCTGGATGACTGCCAATGGGCGGACCAATTGACGCTCAAAGTCCTGAGCAACTGGCAGCGCCGAACGACGACCGCCGAGCGTCCAGTTCTCCTGGTCGCAGCCTTCCGATCGGAGGAGGTTCCTGCAAACCATCTCCTGCGCACGCTGCAATCGCTTGCTCATTTGAAGCTACCTGCGTTTCAGGCGGCCAACGTTCGCAAGCTGGTCGAATCGATGGCAGGACCGCTTCCCGATGAGGCGGTGGATGTCATCGAACGCTTGGCCGAAGGCAGTCCGTTCATGGCATCGGCAGCGCTGCGCGGACTGGTGGAGTCGGGTGCCTTGGTTTCGGTGCCGTCGGGTTGGCGCGTCGAATCGCTGGCCATGACTGGTGTGCAGTCTTCCCGGCATGCCGCCGCGTTCCTCGTGCGCCGTATCGAATTGTTGCCAGAGACGACAATCAAGCTGCTCTCCGTCGGAGCGGTTTTGGGCAAGGAGTTTGATCTATTCACCGCGTCGAAGCTGGCTCGGCAAACTTCGGCGCAGGCGATTGCCGCGCTGCGCGAGGCTCAACAGCGCCACATCGTCTGGGCCAAAGCAACGGACGATCGATGCGCCTTCATTCACGACAAGCTCCGCCAGACTTTGCTGGATCGCTTGCCAGAGGACGAGCGCAGAGAATTGCATTTACTCGCAGCGCTCGACCTGGAAGCTCAGGCTCCTGAGCGCGTCTTCGATTTGGCTTACCATTTCGACGCCGCCGGAGAAAACCAGCGAGCCTTATCCTACGCACTGTCTGCCGCTGAACAGGCAAGAACACAACACGCGCTGGAAGTTGCCGAAGAGCAGTATCGCATCGCAGAGCGTGGCGATTCCTCCGATGGGGCCATCCGTTATCGGATTGCTGAAGGGCTCGGAGATGCGCTGATGTTGCGCGGCCGCTATGTGGATGCCACCTCGCAGACCGAGGCAGCGCGCGAGCTGGCTGTTGGAGACGTCGCCAAAGCCCAAGTCGAAGGCAAGCTGGGTGAGTTGGCCTTCAAACGCGGCGATATGAAAACGGCGATGGAGGCCATCGAACGTGCTCTCGAACTGCTTGGTCACAAAGTGCCACGATGGTCGGTGTGGGTGCTGGTTCAATTGGGAAGAGAAGCGGTCGTGCAAGTTCTTCACACACTTTTTCCTGGCCTCTTCATGGCCCGGAAACCACTCAAAGGTGTGGAGAAGGAACTGTTGGTCCTGCGGCTCCACAATCGCCTCACCTACGCCTATTGGTTCGGGCGGGGTCAGATCCCATGCCTTTGGACTCACTTGCGCGGCATGAATCTGGCGGAGCGTTATCCGGCCACATTGGAACTGGCACAGGCCTATTCGACCCATGCTCCGGTGATGAGCTTGGTGGGATACTACAGCCGGGGGATCGCCTATGCCGGAAAATCGTTGGCCATTTGCAAGTCGATGGGAGATTTATGGGGCCAGGGGCAAGCGTTTCATTTTGATGGCCTGGTTCTGTTTGTGGCCTCGCGATTCGCGGAATGTATTGAGAAGTGCCGAGAGGCCGTGCGACTGCTGCAACGAACGGGGGATGTCTGGGAAGTCAACATCGCGAGCGCTCATATTGCGAACTCGCTTTATCGCATGGGAGATCTCTCCGGTGCCGTTTCCGAGGCCAGGCGAATTCATGAATCGGGATTGGAACTGGGCGACATCCAGGCGATGGCAATCTGTCTCGACGTCTGGACGCTCGCATCGGGGGGCCAAGTCAACCCGGAGAAGTTGCAAGCCGAACTCCAACGACCACGCGCCGACGTTCAAGTGAGCGCCCAGGTGAGATTAGCCGAGGGCGTGCGGCTCTTCAGACTGGATCGCGTCGAAGAGGCTGCGGCCGCTTTCGAGGAAGGCTACCAACTCGCGGCCAAAGCGGGCGTCATCAACGCCTGGGTTCTTCCTCTGCGCTCGTGGCTCGCTTCGGCGTTGCGCAGGCAGGCTGAGAAGACTTCCCACTGGACGCCAAAACGTCGGGCCAAACTGTTAAGACACGCGAGCGCGGTTGCCAACAAGGCGGTCAAAGTCGCCCGCACGTTTCAAAACGACTTGCCGCATGCGCTGCGCGAAGCCGGACTCATCGCGGCGATGCAAGGCTCGCTCGGCCGGGCACGGCAATGTCTGGACGAAAGCCTGGCGGTCGCGGAGCGCCAAGGAGCACGCTTTGAACATGCTCAGACATTGTTGGCTCGCGGGCGTGTCGGCATCGAAGTCGGTTGGCCGGGTGCTCAGGAAGAAGTGACGACTGCTCGCCAAGCCCTGCGTGCGCTGGGAGCGGATTTCGCTCTCGATGAGAAACAGACAACACAAGCCGCGCCCGCCAAGACGGCGACGCTCTCGTTGGTCGATCGGTTCGACACTGTGCTCGATGCCGGCCGCAAGATCGCTTCGGCGTTGACTCGCAAGGCGATCTTCAAGGAAGTGCGTGAAGCGGCGTTTCGGCTGTTGCGCGGGGAACGCTGTCTGTTGCTGCAACTCCAGGGAGACGATGCCACCGAAGACCTCACGATGGTCTCTGGGGAGATCGAAGCGGAATACAGCCGAGCGATGGCCGATCGGGCGCTCGCCACGGGAGAAGTCATCGTCTTCACCGACGGCCAGGCGGACGAGGAAGGCGCTCTATTGGCCGGCGTCCGCTCGGCTTTGTGCGCGCCGGTGTTTGTGCGCGGCAAGCCGGCGGGTTGCTTCTATGTGGATCACCGGCAGGTGAGTGGCTTGTTCCGAGAGGACGAGGAACGCTTGGCCGAGTTCATCGCCACCATTGCCGGTGCCGCTCTGGAGAACGCGGAAGGCTTCGCCGAGCTGCGGCTGTTGAATGAGACGTTGGAACAGCGCGTGGCAGAACGCACCGCGGCAGCCGAGGCACGAGCAAAGGAGCTCGCCGTTTCCAACGACGAATTGGAGCGGACCGCTGCCGAGCTGCGACGATCCGAAGACGAACTGCGAGTCGCGAAGGACGCTGCCGAGAAAGCCAACCGGGCGAAGAGCGATTTCCTGGCCAATATGAGCCATGAAATCCGCACTCCGATGAATGGCATCATGGGGATGGCGGAGTTGGCGCTGCAAACTTCGCTGACGCACCAGCAGCACGAGTATCTGACTATCGTCATGCAATCGGCCGACGCGCTGCTGCGGTTGCTCAATGACATCCTCGACTTCTCCAAGGTGGAAGCCGGCAAGCTGGAGTTGGAGACGATCGACTTTCCGTTGCGCGACAGCCTGGGCGACGCCATGCACACGTTCGGGTTGCGGGCCGCTGAGAAGGGAGTGGAACTCACGTACCTCGTTCCGCCGGACGTGCCTGAAAACCTCGTCGGCGATCCGGGGCGGCTCCGTCAGATCATCATCAATCTGGTGGGCAATTCGCTGAAGTTCACCGAGCAGGGGGAGATCGTTGTCGCTGTCACCGTCGACCAACTTGATGAATCGCAAGTCGATCTGCACTTCGTGGTCACGGACACCGGCATCGGGATTCCGATTGAGAAGCAGAAACAGATTTTTGAAGCGTTTAGCCAAGCCGACAGCTCGACGACGCGCCGTTACGGTGGCACCGGTTTGGGACTCACCATCTCGATGCAGTTGGTGAAACTCATGGGCGGACACCTTTGGGTCGAGAGCGAAGCTGGCAAGGGGAGCGAGTTTCATTTCACGGTTCGATTTGGACTCTCTCCAGACGCGCCGGCGCATTCGTGGCTGCGGCTCGAGAGTTTGGCTGACATGCCGGTGCTCGTGGTCGATGACAATCGCACCAACCGGCGCATCCTGGAAGACACGCTTACGAATTGGGGAATGCGTCCAATGATGGCCGACGATGGGCTCGTTGCGCTGGTTCAGTTAAACGACGCCTTGAATCGTGGCAAGCCGTTCCGGCTGGCGCTGTTGGACGTGATGATGCCGGACATGGATGGCTTCGAGGTTGCGGAGCGAATTCGGCAAGACTCGCGGTTGAACGATTGCGTGCTGGTCATGCTCTCGTCGGCTGGGCAGACGGAGAATTCGGTGCGTTGCCAAGAGCTGGGTGTCTCTCGATACCTCATCAAGCCGGTCAAGCAATCCGATCTGCGTGAAACGATTCTGCGAGTCCTCAGCGAGCAGGGAGAGCCGGGCCGAGCGACCCAAGCGACGACGACACAGGCTGCCGAACCTCGACGATCACGGCGCATTCTGCTGGCCGAGGACGGGCTGGTGAACCAGCAAGTCGCGCGCGAGTTGCTGGAGTCGCGTGGGCATCAGGTCGTGGTGGTCAGCAACGGTCGCGAAGCGGTCGAGACGCTCGAGCGTGGGTCGTTTGATCTGGTGCTGATGGACGTGCAGATGCCCGAAATGGATGGCTTCGAGGCGACCGCGGCCATTCGCAAAAAGGAACAAACCACCGGCAACCACCTGCAAATCGTCGCCATGACGGCACATGCCATGAAAGGGGATCGCGAGCGCTGCCTGAAGGCGGGGATGGATGCCTATCTCTCCAAGCCGATCCAGTCCAAAACCCTGTATGAAATGGTCGAAGGCATCGCGGTTGTCGCCCGATCTGATCAGGAAGAATCGGTCGAATCCAGACCGTCCGAAGCGGCTGTGGAGTCGATCATGGACTGGAATGCCGCCGTGGACCGGGTCGGTGGGCGCGAGGATTTGCTCAAGCAGATGGCGGCGATCTTCTTCAAGGAAACCGACAAGCTGGTCCCGGCACTGCGCGAGGCGATCGACCAGCGGGACATGGTCAAAGTGCGGCGATTGGCCCATTCCATCAAAGGCTCGGCGTCTTGTTTTGCCGCCCCGTCGGCTGTGTCAGCGGCTGTGCGACTAGAATTCATGGGCCGGGACGACGATCTGACGGGCGCGGACGAAGCCTACTCCGTGCTGGAACACGAGCTCAAAAGACTCAAACAAGCTTTGACGAAATTCGTGCCCAACGCGCAGCTTTCGGTGACGCCTAGGTAGTGATAGAGTGTTGGTGTGAATGGTGAGCGTTTTTTGCACGCATGTTTTGGCGAGCGGGGCGGCGTCAGCCCCCGGTGGATCGACCCCAGACCGGGGGGCTGACGCCGCTCCGCTCGCCTGTAACGTTTTGGGTGGTGGCTTCGCCGTCTTAGGAATCGCAACATGCAAACCGTCTTGGTAGTCGATGACGTCACGCTAGACCGGCACCTGGTGGGTGCTCTGATCGAAGAGCATGCCGGCTGGTCGGCTGTGTTTGCCGAGGATGGCCGGGATGCTCTGGCGCTGATCAAGTTGCAGGTTCCCGATGTGGTCCTGACCGACTTGCAGATGCCGGAAATGAACGGCCTGGAGTTGGTCGAGGCGATTCGCCGCGACTACTCGTATCTGCCGGTCATCCTGATGACCGCACACGGCAGCGAGGAGATTGCCGTCACCGCGCTCAAAGCGGGTGCCGCCAGTTACGTCCCCAAACGAGATCTGGCGCGCGACTTGATCCCGACCACTCAAAAAGTGCTCGACATGGCCCGGACCACCCGGAACCAGCAGCAGATTTTGGAATGCCTGATCGAAACCGAATTTCGCTTTCTGTTGTCCAATGACCCGCATCGCGTTCAGCCGCTCATCAATCATCTTCAGGATCACCTGACGATGATGAACCTGGTGGATAAGGCCGGCCTGATCCGCGTGGGGACCGCTCTGCACGAGTGCCTCATCAATGCGATGGAGCACGGCAACCTCGAACTCACTTCTGACTTGCGCGAGAGCGAGCACTCGAAGGCCTACCGGAACCTCGTCGACGAACGCCGCCAACTGCAACCCTATCGCGATCGGCATGTGCTCGTCACCGCCCGCTTCTCCCGCGAGCAAGCGGCGTTTGTGATTCGTGACGACGGCCGCGGCTTCGATCCCTCCAAGTTGCCCGATCCGAGGGATCCGGCCAACTTGCAAAAGTGCAGCGGGCGCGGCCTGTTCTTGATCCGCACTTTTATGGACGAGGTGCGTTTCAACGACACCGGTAACGAAATCACGATGATCAAGCGGCGTCACTGAGATCGTGAGCCGTGCTCATTTTGTAGGACGGACAATCCTGTCCGTCATGAGCCTTGAGGACGGACAGGATTGTCCGTCCTACGTTTATTTGGTCGCGAGCACCGGTCTGGCGTTACCGCTTATTCTTCTCATTGCGACCCTTTGGCCAGGCGATCTCGTAGAGAGAGCGGTCTTCGCTGACCAACAGCAGACGATCGCCGTCCCACTCGCAGCCTTCGATTTGTGTTGGTGCGAAGCGGACCATGCGGGCGAGCCGGCGGTCGAGCTGTTGGAAGTCTTCGTCGGCGCGAAGTTCAAACAGCCACGCTCGGTCATAGGTGCAGAGCGCGAGCCGGTCGCGATCAGGTGTCAGAGCCGCGCCGGTGATGCGCGTGGCGGAAACCGTCCCCAGAGTCCGCAGCGGCACGGGCTTCGAGCTCCGTGCGGTTTCATTCGCTTTCAACGGCAGAGCAAAAACTGGTGCGGGCGATTCGCGAACTTTGCCGAACAGCAACAGCGTGTCCTTCGTGTGGACAACACCTTCGACGTCGTGCGCTTGATCGGGAAACAGGAAGTGCTGCTGGCGTTCGATGGCGAGTTCACGCGGTTCGTCCGGCTCAGTCACCGGTTTTGCGCGCGGATCGGGTTCGCGCACGATGTCGATCCAGCGCGTCTTCAGCGGTCCGCCGGGCAAGTTGTTGCCGACGTCGCAGACATACAACCGGCCGCTGTCGTCCGTCTCAATGGATTCCCAATCGAGATTGACTGCTCCCTTCACGCGATACGTCGCCAGCAGTTCGCCGGTACGCGTGATCGCAAACAAGAGCGGCGCGTTGCCGGAATCGGAGTGCGTCCAGAACACACCCTCATGCTGCCGGCTTTTGCAGAGACCAGAGGCTTCACGAATCGACTCCGGCAATCGCCCGACGACTTTGAGCGCGGGGGCGGGTTCCTCGGCTTGGATCACGCCACCAACCGCCATGAAGAGCGAGATGGCCAGAAGCGGTTTGAATCGCGTAGCCACGTTCGCCAGAACGTGGGCTAACCGGCGGAAACCCCACGTTCTGGCGAACGTGGCTACGACGCAACCGGGTTTTGAAACTGTCTCTGATCCCATGCGTTTCACTTGGCCGCTCCAGACTTCACGAGTTGGTCGAATTCAGCGACGGACAGCGTGCGCCACGAGCCGTCGGGTTGCTCGACGGTGTAGCGCAATTGATTTTCCAAATCGGGTGACAACAGCGAACGCTGGCCGCCGGCGGTGAAGGCCACCGTGCCGAAGTCGCCGGTGGTGCTCAGGCTTCCCAACTGGCGGCCATCGGGGAACGAGCACAGGCGGATGATGCCGTCGTCGTTAGCAAGGGCGATGCGTTGTCCATCGGGAGACCACGCCACGTAATTCGGCGGGCTGCGACCGTGCGACCATTCGTGGTCCAGACGGTCTCCGGTCCAGACGCGAATGCGCTGGTCCCACGCACTCGTGAGAAGTTGCCGGCCGTCGCGGCTCCACGCCAAGTCTTGGATGCCGGAGGGTTGCTTTGGCTCCGGCAGGCGACGCCCGGTCTCGTCGAACAGCACCAGCATGTCGTCACTCCGCACCGCCAACCGATCGCCATTCGACGACCAACGGACGCGCAGGCTGTACGAGGAGGCCGGCAGCGGAATCTCACGTGAGTCGCCCGTTTCGAGATTCCACAGCACGAGCTGCGGCTGCCGGCCGACCGCTGCGATTTGTCTTCCATCGGGAGACCAATCGAGCGCCAGGAGTTGTCGCGGTTCCTTCGGCGACAGCATCGCACCGGCGCGGCCGTCGAGATTCCACAAGCGGATGCTGCCATCTTCACCGCATGAGGCCAGTTGTGAGCCGTCTGGTTTCCAAGTCACGCCGCGAACATCGGCCGTGTGGCCCGGCAGTTCGAGTCCCACGCGGCCGTCGGGCTTCCAGAGCCGCACGATCCGATCGGTGGACGCCGCCGCCAGCCAATCTCCTTTCGGCGACCAGCAAACGTGAGCGTTCCAACCGACCCTGCGTTCGCCGCGCTGGACCGCGTTCGAGTCCGGACGCCACCACAACAGTGTTCGATCGCCGGTCGCCGCCGCCAGCGTTTGGCCATCGGGACTCCAATGCAGTGACGAGACCCACCCGTGCGTTTGTGAGATCATGCGGACCCGCTGCGAATCCACCTCCACCATTCGCATCTGCAAGTCGTGGCCGCGAGTCACCCAGTGTTTGCCATCCGCGGTGATCGACATTCGATTTGCGTCCAACGCCGGGATCGTACCGTTCTTCTCCAGCCGGCCATCGCGTAGCGTGAAGAGGTGTCCGGTGTTGAAATCAATTGCCGCCAGTCCACCGCCGCGCGTCGCGAACTTCACATCGAAGTAAGTGACCGGCTCGGCCGGGCCGTCGAAGGTTTGTTCCCACGTCGTCGTGTCCCACACGCGGAGCAAGCCGTTGGTTCCGACGGCCACCAGCCAGCGACCATCGGGACTGACGGCAAGCTGACTCAAACGCTGCGGGTCGAGATCCAACGTGCGTTGTGGTTCGAGTGCGGGGAGCGACCAGATATGGATGCTCGGCTGATCCCACACGGCCGTGGCGAGCCAACGATTCTGCCCGTCCCACGCCGTGATCGCCGGGGGATGGGCCATCGTCTTGCGGAGCACCAACTTCCCATCGGCCCGCAGCAGCAACACGTCTGACCAAGAGTCGCGAACCAGCAGTTGTTGGCTGTCGGGGCTCCAGGTGACCAACATCAAGTCGATGCCGAGACGACGTGACCAGAGTTTGCGGCGTGTGGCCACATCGAACACGGTGACGCGACGATCCCAGCCGCCAACCGCCAGCTTGGTTCCATCCGGAGACAGCGCCAGCGCGGCCGCCGGTCGTTCATTCAACGGCGTCAGCGCGAGCACTTCGCCCGACTTGCCATCGAGCCACCGCAGCGCGCCGTCCACGCCCGCATACACGACGACGTTTCCATCGGGCGTGATCGCCGGCCCGGCCATGACGGAGCTATGTGCCCACCACGCCTGCCAGCGTCCCGCGCCAGGTAGCGGCGCGGGATGACCCACTAAGCCATGACGAAACGGCTCGACGCTCGGCTTCCACGGCCAAATGATTTTGGCGGTCAGCCGCGATAACGGCGCGACGTTGAGCTGCGCCGGTTCGATGCGCAACGATGGCTCGTCCGTTTCCAAGCGCAGCCGAATCGTTGCGGCGGGCAGCGTCAGTTCTTGAGAGGCTTCGATCGACACGGTTTCCGGAGGTTGACCGTCTCTTTCCAAGATGACTTTCAGCGGTTGAGGCCATTCGGATTCGATGCGCACAATTCCTTGCTTCTCGTCCAACAGTTTGAGGTCGGCCGTCGCGCGTTCGGCGACTTTCGGATTCGCCTCGCGCAAGCTGGCGGCGAGCTTCAGCAAGTCTGTGGCTGGGCCGGGCTGATTCAATCGCAGCGCGCGGTGACCCATGATGTAGGCCGATGACGCGCGCAGTTCCGGCGGCAGCGTGGGAGCCAGCGCGCCCCAGCCGAGGAACCCAAAGCTCCCTTTCCACGTCAGCCCGAACTGCACCAATTGCGCCGAAGTGAACGTGCCGTCGAAGACCGCGCCAAGCAACACCTTGCGAGCCACATCCGCGGCGATCTCACCTTGTCCGTCTTCATACACCTCACCGAACGCGTTGCGGCGGATGAACTCGCCGCCGCAAAGCACAGCGGGTGATTGCACCCGCTCGCGCATCGTGATGAGATCGAAGGCGTACCGCTTGGCCCATTCGCGGCCGCTTGGCGTGCGCCAAGCGTTGCGAAGAGCGGCCTCCATCGACACCGGATTGACCGCCGCACGCACAAACGTGCCGATCGGTCCCAAGCCTCCCAGTGAATCGAGTGCCTTCATGATTCGGTCGACCTCCGGCTGCATCGGCTGATCCGTCAGTGAGCCAAGGACCACAAAATCATTGAAGCCGGAAGTCGTCACGGGCATGTCCACAAATGCGGTTCGCAAGCGATGAAAGGCTTCCGTCCAGAGTCGCAGAGCTTCACCCGGAGCGCCACGCTGCTCCAGCAAAAAACCTTTGATCAAACTCGTGGCCGCATAGGCGGTATTCGCCGTGCGCCCCGACTCCCCCGCGAGGATCTTGTCCGCCATCTCCTCCGCCTCTTGCCACTGTTCCGATCGCAGCAAGCTGCGCAACATCTCGTGCCAGAGCTCTTCGATCGCGGCTTGCTGAACGACCCCTGTGTTCCGCTCGATCCATTTCGAAGAGAGGGCCAGCGCCTCCTTCGTGCGGCCGAGCTGTCGCAGCACGCGCGCATGATGTCGCGCCAGGAGAGGATTCGCCGAGTTAGCCGGATGCGCCGAGGCGATCTCGCAAACGCGCAGCGCGTCTTCGAGTCGGTCCTCGTAACGATACGCTCGCAGCAGCGTCAGTTGGACCGGGAGCGTCCCCTGGCCATCCAGGCTCAACAGCCGATCCACCGCTGCGGTCCGTTCGATATTTTGCAGGCGTTCCGGGTCGCGGCGCAACATCTTCTCAATCTTGTCGAAGTCCATGAGCGAACTTTCGACAATGCGATCGCGAGTCTGCGTCGGGACCAGCCGCGCCAACTGCTCAGGGCGATAGCGGGTTTGCAGGATTTCAAACACCGCATCCGCTTCGGCTCCTTTTTTCCGGGTCAAACAGGAAAGCCACAACTGGCATCCCGCCGCCGGAGACCAACGCTCGTCCTCCAACAGAAGCAATTGTTGAAACAACTCCCCCGCTTCGTCCTCGCGCTGCAACGCCGTCAGACACAAGCCACGCTTGAACCGCGCTTCGCGCTGCACGGTTTCGGAAAACTCACCACGCGACGATTCTTCAAACAGCCGTTCCGCCTCGGACCATTCGCCCGCCAGCAAGTGCTCGTCCGCGCGTTGCAACGGACTAAGCGAATCGCCGAGCAACCGCTTCGAGACGCGCAGGCTGACCAGCCCCGCAGTACTCGGCCATTCCAGCATCAGCGTCGGCGAACCAGAGGTCGGAGGCGGCAAGACGTCATCAAACCGCAGCGGTTCAAAATCGTGAACTTGGAGCGACAGCCGTGTTCCATCACGCTCGCACAACACGCGCAACGTTCCTTTCGGCAATCGCGCGATCGGAATCTCTTGCCGCTGCAACAGCACCTCGCCACGACGCAATTCCAGCCACACGCGACCGCCGCCACCCCGCACCTCCGCGAACGTGGCTTGCGCCGCTGAGTGACTTCCGTCCGCTTTCGGATTGGCCGATGGAATCAACCCGCCCTCATCTTCCGAGACCGCTGCGGCCGCCGACACCGACAGACGAAACGCATGCGCCGTCGAACCAAGATTGCCGAAGGCGACACCCAGCCGCTGCGCCGCGTCCCATCCTTCGTCGAACAACAACTCGCACCGGATGCTGCCGACGCTGGCGATCCGCGTCTCAATCGGCAGTTCTTCAGACGCAGTCTCCTGTGGTGTTGCGGCGGGCTTCAGCATGCGTGCGGCTTTCAACCGATCGTTGGCAATCGTCACTCGTCCGCTGTTGAAGACCTTGCCGATGCCGTCGAACGACTTCGCGAGGTCTGTCACGACTTCCCAGCCGCCGAGCCGTTTCTTGAGTTCGCCGCGCAATCGTTCCGCCGTCGCCGCGTCGCGCGCTTCCAAAAGAGCGAGCGCCGTTTCGATCCGTCCACGCTCTTCGTCACTGAGCTTCGGTTGCTTGATCGCACGCTCGATGAGTGCGAGATGCCGCTCTGCGAGCTTGAGTCGCGCTTCGCGGGCCGAGGCGACGTAAAACGTTTCCATCATCGCCAGCGACGCTTCCAACTGACGCAAGCCGCTGGTCTCCAGCTTCAATTCTTCCAGTCCATCCGCGAAGGCATGTTGCAGTTCTGCGAGTTTTTTGGTTTGCACAGCCGCTTGTCTCGCGGACCACGCGATGCTCACGGCTGCGAGCGCCAGCAATGTCGCCGCGATCGAGCCGACCACCAGCGGCTTTCGTTTGCACCACCGCCACGCTCGCGACAGCGGCCCAACCGGCCGAGCCAGCACCGGCTCGCCGTTCAGATAGCGCCGCAGATCGTCCGCCACTTCGCCGGCCGTCGCGTATCGGCGGCTCTGCGTTTTCTCCAGACACTTCAGGCAGATTGTTTCCAAGTCGCGGTCGATGTTCGGGTCGAGCAAGCGCGGCTTGACCGGCTCTTGTTCGAGCACTTGTTTCAGCGTCAGCATCACATTCGCGCCGCGAAACGGTGGCCGACCGCAGAGCATCTCGTACAAGATCGCTCCCAACGAATACACGTCGCTGGTCGCGTTGATGACATGCACTTGCCCGGCTGCTTGCTCCGGAGGCATGTAGCTCGGCGTGCCGATGATCGCGCCGCTGGCAGTCATCCCGCTGGCATCTTCGCTGACTCGCTTCGCCAACCCAAAGTCGGTGACCTTCGGAATCCAATTCGGAGAGGCAGACGAATCTTTGCTGCGGACGGAACTGGTCGAAGAACGCGACCGATTCGCGGACGACACGGAAGAGATCGACCCCGCTCGAATCGCCGCAGTCGATCCGCCCGACGTGGAACCGGTGCGCCGCGCGACGGAACCGCTCGACGCCAAGAGCACATTGGCGGGCTTCAGGTCGCGGTGAATGATCCCTTGCTCGTGAGCGTACTGCACCGCTTCGGCAATCGTGGCCAGCAACTCGGCTGCCTCGCGCGCGATCAACGGGCCATCGTGCAGCCGCTTTTGCAAACTGGGACCATCCACGAAACCCATCGAAAAATAATGCTGACCGTTGTGCTCGCCGACTTCGTAGATCGGCACGATGCAGGGATGTTCGAGCTTCGCGGCGGCCTCGGCCTCTCCATGAAACCGCCGCACTTCGTCACCGGAGGCCAACTGCCCGGACAAGATCATCTTCAAAGCGACGAGCCGATTGAGCCGGCGCTGCCGAGCCAGATACACGACTCCCATTCCGCCGCGAGCAATCTCGCGCACCAAGTTGTAATCCCCGACTCGGCCGATCACCGGTTCGTCCGCCAGCAACTCGGAGAAGCCGCTTTGCGAGCCGATGGAATCTGGCGAGCGCGGCGGCTCCACCATCGTGAGTTGATCCGCGCCCAGCGGATTCTCAGCAGTGTCGTTTCCCGATCCTCCCGCGCGTGGTGTCGGAGCCGTGTCGTTCGGCGGCGGGGCATTCACCGTCGGCATCAACGCCTCGTCGTTCGCGGGAACGTTGTCCGGCAGAGTGTGATCCGAAGGGTCCGTCATCAGTGCCTCGTGAGGTTCGTCTCGGAATTCGTAGGTTGGGACTCCGTCCCGACTCTTCCGCGAAGAATGTCGGGAAAGAGTCCCAACCTACTTTTCGTCGTCACGTTGTATGACCGACTTACAACTGCGCTTGCCACCACAATCGCCAGGCCCGTTTGTCGTAACCGAAATCCTGTTGCGAGAGAGTTCGCAAGGCTTCGAGTGCTTCCGCGTTTTGCAACGGCAGTCGCACCGTGACCCATTTGACCGGCGGCGCACGGACGTTGGAATTGTCGATGACCACGCCGTAAGGAAGCTGTCCGGCGCGCATGGCCGCCTCGATCTCCGGCGGCAGAGCGCTTCCCGAACCGGCCATCGAGCCGTTGCGATTGAAGCTGGCGGCGTAAGCCGGTCCCTGCGGCACACGGATTTTGTGCGACGTCGCCAGCGCTTCGATCAGCGTGGGGATCGCCTGACGGACTCCGCAACGGCCGAGCAAGATGGAGGCCCGACGCACGATTAAGTTCGATTCGTCTCGCAACGCGCGCTGGAAGAAGGGAACGGCTGCGGGACGTTGCTCATCCGACAAGGCCTGGAATGCGCTGCTCTGCAATGACTGATCCGCGTCCGACAATGCGACTCGTGCGAGCGCGGGCACCGCGACATTCCCCTCCATCTGCGAGAGCGTCTGCACTGCCAGTCGACGGAGTTCGACATTTGCATCACCGAGCAAGAAATCGACGATGGCCGGAATGGCGTCGGGGTCGCGCAGCTCGCGGAACTTCACCACCGCATCCGCTCGCCGCGCCGCGTCGCGGCCGTTCAACCAGCCTACCCAAAGCCGAATTTTCGGCCACCACTCTTTCTGTTCTTGTTGGCGCGTCGCACCGTTTTCCAACAGCTCGCGTTCGAGCGTCGTGATCAGCCGGCCTTTGTAGCGCACGTAACCGGCGGCGAGCAGTTCGGCATCCGCTTCTTCCGGCGTGACCCAAGTGTTCCCCTGCCGGCGATGACTGAGACCATAATGCGCCGGCTTGTGTTCGGGATCCAGTTCGAGGATGTGGCTGAGTTGTTCCTTGCGAGCGTCGGCTAGTCCGTGCTTGCGGCACCATTCCGCAAGTTCCCAGCGCGCCTCGACCGTATCGGCTACGCGGCGTGCGAGCGATTCGTATTCCTCGACGTTGCGCGGCCGCTTGGTGATGAAGACGACCTCTTCGCGAGCGACAACGATCTCCGCGCCCGTGAGCGATTCGATGACGAGTTCCACCGGTTCCGCGCCCTTCTCGCGGCGAGCTTTCGGATCGGCCGGCTTCACGGTTCCACGAATCTCGCCGCCGTCCTTGAGCTTGATGACGTCGGCGAAAAGTCGAGCCGGAAAGATTCCACAAAGGATGAAGAGTCCGCACACAATGGAACTGAGACAGATCAAATTGGGCGATTCCCAATTCGTGCGTCGGGCTGCGGCGACTCGCGAAGCAAACGTTGCAGATCGCCTGATTCTCGAAACCGGTACTCGTGAAACGTGCTGACTCACGACTTGAGCCTGTTTTGGAGAAATAGATTCGGCCGTAAGAACTCGCCGCTGGGGATTCAAAGCGGGAGCATCGTAGCCGTCGCGCGGGTCAAATCGACAGCACAGGATTCGCGAATTTCGCACGGGCTTGACGACGGCTTGGCGGCACGAGCAATCTGCACTCGCCGCACCTTCGGCAGTTCGAGCCGCTTTCCACGAAGAAGCCGGCGTGGTGACTCACGAATCGGCTGACGGATTCAATCGCGAGGTTAGACTCGCAGACCAACCCGATCGTCTTCTTCGTCTGCCGAATGCTGCGACACGAGGTACTCATGAAAACTTTCCGTGATCTCTGTTTTGTCTGTCTGGCGTTCGGCGCGACGCAACTGCTGGAGTCCGCGCCCGCGCAGGCTCAGTCCTCTTCGGTCAGCGTTTCCTCGGAGTTGCCCTCCTCGCGAATGCTCAGCCGCTATGGGCTGGAACGGGCTTGGTGGAGTCAGGCCACGCTCAATCCCAAACGGGACAAAGTGAAGTATCTGGTGCTCGACGAGGAAAACGTCTACGTGCAATCCACCGGCGGGACGGTGACGGCTTATGAAGCGGACTCCGGCAAACGATTGTGGACGGTGCAACTCGGCAATCGCGATGAGCCGATTTTCCCCGGCGTATCCAACGACAAGCACTTCCTGGCGGTCAACGGCATGTCGCTGTACTGCATCGAGCGGTTTGGTGGGAAAGTGCTGTGGGAATTGACTCTGCCCGCGATGCCGTCGGTCGGCCCGTCCGTCGATGATCAGCACATCTATATTGGGACGCTCGACGGCAGCATCTATTCGTTCGAGTTGAAGAAGATTGACGAACTCTATCGCAATCGCTTGCTGCCGAAGTGGTCGTTTGAAGCTCTGCGTTGGCGCTATCGCACCGGCAAAGAGATCACGACGACGGCGTATTCCACCGGTCGCCTGGTGAACTTCGCCAGCCGCGACGGTTCGCTGTATGCCGTCGGTACTTTGGAGCGAGACCTCAACTGGCAATTCGAAACCAACGCGCCGATCATCGCGCCGCTGGCCACGACCGAGGATTCGCTGATCCTGGCCTCCGAAGACAATTTTGTTTACTGCTTGGACCGCAACAATGGTCTGACTCGCTGGGAGTTCGCGTCGGGCAATCCCATTCGCAAAGCTCCCGTCGTGATTGAAGAAGACCTCTACATTATGCCCGATCGTGGTGGCATCTTTAATTTGTCGGTCCGCACAGGAACCGAAAAGTGGGAACGGGCTGGCATCTCCGATTTCCTGGGTGCGACGAAGAGCCGGCTGTTTACCTCCGACGTGACCGGCAACATCGTCTTGTTGCAACGCAGCACCGGCCGACCGCTGGGGACTCTGCCGCTGCGGCCGTTCAGCGTGCGGCTGGAAAACGATCGCACCGACCGGCTGTTCCTGTCGACGCCGTCTGGCTTGGTCGTATGCCTGCGCGAACAAGGCTCTGAGTTCGCTCACTTCCACAAATACCCGGATCGCGCACCCATCGTTCCGGACGTCGAACCGGACGAACCCACCCCTCCGGTGCCGATGCCAGACGCCCCGGCCAATCAATAATTGAGTTTGCGTCGCTGAAATTTCGCGGATCGACAGCCTGATCGCCTTTGGGTGATCAGGCTGTTTTCGTTGATACGACTTCGTTGTCGAGTCAAAAACACGCCGATAGGATGCCCGCCTCTTTGAAAGTCTGGTTTTTCTTTGGCACGCAACGAAAAGGGCATCATGAGCGACACAGCACAAGGTCAGGCTCCGGCAGCAAACGCACAACGATTGTTGTGGGCTGGCTTCATGGCGATTCTCGCCGCAGGCGTCGGGTTCTCCATTCGAGGTGGCATTCTCGGACAATGGGCCGAGAAATTCGGCTTTACGATGACCGACCTCGGTAACATCACCGGAGGTGGTTTGACTGGATTCGGCATCATCATCCTGGCCGGTGCGTTCATCGCCGATAAGGTCGGCTATGGCAAACTGATGGCCTTGGCATTCGTCACGCACTTGATCTCGGCGATCCTCACGCTCGCGGCCGGAGCGGCCTTCACCGCAGGCGGCAAAGACGCCGCGTTCCAGTGCTTGTACTGGGGCATGTTTCTGTTCGCCGTCGGCAACGGCTTCTGCGAAGCGGTCGTGAACCCGCTGGTGGCGACGCTCTTCCCGACGAACAAGACGCACTATCTCAACATCCTCCATGCTGGTTGGCCCGGTGGATTAATCATCGGCGGCTTGATGTCGTACTTCATGAATCCGGATGGATCGAAGCCGGTGACCTGGGAAATCCAAATGTCGTTGTTCATGGTTCCCGTCGTGTTGTACGGCGTGATGTTAATCGGCCAACGCTTTCCGAGATCCGAAGCCAGCCAAGCCGGTGTCAGCTACGGCAAGATGTTCTCGCAACTGGTGGCACCGATCATGATCGCGTTGCTGTTGATCCACGCTCTGGTCGGTTATGTCGAACTCGGCACTGACTCGTGGATTGGAAAAATCACCGGTGCGATCATGGCCTCGAAGCAGAAGGGTCTGCTGCTCTTCGTTTACACCTCCGGCCTGATGTTCGCATTGCGATTCTTCGCCGGTCCGATCGTGGAAAAGATCTCGCCGCTGGGACTGTTGTTTATCAGCGGACTATTGGGCTTCGGTGGCCTGCAACTGTTGGGAGATGCCACGACAGTTGCGATGTGCATTACCGCCGCCACCGTTTATGCCTGCGGTAAGACGTTCCTGTGGCCGACCATGTTGGCTGTCGTTTCTGAGCAATTCCCGAAGGGTGGCGCGATCACCATTGGAGCCATCGGTGGCGCGGGAATGCTTTCGGCCGGTCTGCTCGGTGGTCCAGGCATCGGTTTCAAGCAGGACTACAACGCCTCAAACAAATTGCAAGCGAGTTCTCCGGCCGTCTACGAGCGCTACAAGTCGGACGAAGAAAATCATTTCGTGGGATACAAAGTTGTCGGTCTCGACGGTGCCAAGGTGGGCGTGTTGGATGATGGCGGCAAGGAACTGGCGCGTGCGGCTGAGATCCTGAAGAAAGAAGGGAAGTCGGACAAGAACACCGATGCTCTCGTGAAGTGGTGGGATGAGGCGAAGACTACGGCTGATGCCGACAAGCAGTTGGTGGATGAAGCCGGACTGCACGGTGGCAAGGTGGCGTTGAAGCTGACGTCGTATGTGCCTCTGACAATGGCTGGCCTCTATTTGTTACTGATTCTCTATTTCAAAGCACGTGGCGGTTACAAAGCGGTACATGTCGGCAGCGAACCCGAAACGGGTGCCGACATGGCTTGATTGCTTGCCGGCCCTTCAAAGACGCTTTCGTTCTCAACACAGACCCCGCCTTACAAGCGGGGTTTTGTTTGGTACAGTGATTCGCGGAGGTTGCTCATGTCTCAAGCTGTGGCCACTCGACGAACTGCCGCTCGCGGTGCCAACGGGCAGCGTGTGGTGGTGATTCCGGCCAAACCCCGCGGCACCAAGCCGACCGCTGTCGCAACACGAGCGACACATCGCTTCATCGTCGACAATGTGTCGATTGGAATTCCCGGCTGGGTGGTCGATCACGCTTCGTTCCGCCAATGGTTTCAGTCGGACCATTTCCCGGAAGAGGGTCGCGTCAGCTTTCTCAATGGCGAGGTGATGTTTGACATGAGCCGAGAACAGATCTACTCACACGTCGCTCTGAAAACGGAAATCGGTCGCGTCTTGGCAAACCTTGCTAAGCGAGAATTGTCAGGTGAGTACTTTGCCGATGGTTTGCTAATCAGCCATCTCGGTGCAGAAGTTTCGAACAATCCAGATGGCGTGTATGTGACGAACGCAAGCTTTGATGACGGAACCGTGCGATTGGTCGAAGGTGCCAAGCAAGGCTACATCGAACTGGAAGGCTCACCCGACATGGTATTGGAAGTCGTCAGTGACAGTTCGGTAAAGAAGGATTACGAACTGCTGCGCGAGGCGTATTGGAAAGCTGGCATCCGCGAGTATTGGCTCGTGGACGCTCGCGGTGATCGGCTCGACTTTCAGATTCTGAAACACGCGAGTAAAGGCTATTCACCAATCCGCCTGGTCGGTGGCTGGCTCAAGTCGTCCGTCTTCCGAAAGTCATTCCGCTTGCAGCGTTCGACGAACAAGCGTGGCAACCCAGAATTCACGCTCGAAGTCCGTTGAACGATGTTCCCATCAGCCACAAGCATTCGCAAATCGGTCAGTCCCATTGTCGACATTTAAGGAGAGCCTCTCATGTCTCGCACCACTCGTCGCCAGTTTCTCAGTCAAACAGCCGCCGGGACCGCGACAGCGGTCGCTGCTCCGTGGGTCATCCCGGCTTCGTGCTTCGGAGCGAACGAGCGGGTCGTCACCGGACACATCGGCGTCGGAGGACAGGGGGGAAGTAACCTCGGCGCGTTTCTAAAGCTCGCATCGCCGGCAGCGGTCTGTGATGTCGACAAGACCCACTTGGCGAAAGCGGTGGAGCGAGTTGAAAAGGACACGCAGAAGAAATGCGAAGGTTTCGGCGACTACCGCAAGCTGCTCGATCGGAAGGACATCGACGCCATCGTAATTTCGACGCCGGATCATTGGCACGCGCTGACCACGATTCATGCCTGTCAGGCCGGCAAGGACGTGTACTGCGAAAAGCCGCTGAGCCTGACGATCCTCGAAGGTCGCAAGATGGTCGAAGCCGCGCGCAAGCATCAACGCATCGTGCAGACTGGTTCGCAGCAGCGATCGGACAATCGCTTTCGGCAAGCGTGTGAACTCGTCCGCAACGGGCGGCTCGGCAAACTGGAGCGAGTGATGGTCGGACTCCCCGGCTCGAACTTCAATGCGAAGCCGGTGCCGGACAGCGACCCGCCGCCGGAACTCGATTACGACATGTGGCTCGGCCCCGCGCCGCTGCGGCCGTACAACGTCAACCGAGTCCATTACAAGTTCCGCTTCTTCTGGGATTACTCCGGCGGACAGATGACGAACTTCGGAGCCCACCACATCGACATCGCGCAGTGGGGGCTCGGCATGGACGACTCCGGCCCCGTCGCCACCGAGGGAACCGCGACATTCCATCCGGAGAAGCACTATGAAGTCACGCAATCGTGCCGAGTGACTCACACCTATGCCAACGGAGTCATCCTGGTCGTCGGCCAGGGAGAGAAGGACTGTCCCGGCGGAGTCACGTTCATCGGCAGCGAAGGGACGATCTTCGTCGATCGCGGCAAGATCACGAGCACTCCCGAAGACATTGTCAAACAACCAATGACCGCCAGCGACGAGCGGCTCTACGTCAGCGCGAATCACCATCAGAATTTCATGGACTGCCTCAAGAGCCGCAAGCTGCCGATCTGCGATGTCGAGATCGGCCACCGCGCCGCGACGATCTGTCATCTCGGCAACATCGCCGTGCGACTTGGACGTCGCATTCAATGGAACCCAGCCACCGAACAAATCGTCGGCGACGACGACGCAGCGAAATGGGTCTCGCGACCGTATCGCGCTCCGTGGACGCTGGGGTAGCACGCGCTCGTAGTGACCGCATTCATGCGGTCGTCGCGAAACTTTGTAATCGCCAAGACTTCGACCCGATCAATCGGGTCACTACGAGCGCATGCCATGCAACGCTGCTATCTCGACAACGCCGCAACCAGTTGGCCGAAGCCGGAGGGCGTTCTGGCGGCGATGGATCGTTATCACCGCGAACTCGGCGTTGCCGCCGGTCGTGGCGCGACGCGAGCCGCCAGCGAAGTTGATGCGACGATCGCTCGCTGCCGGCAGCGAGCGGCTCGGCTGTTCAACGCCGAGTCGTCCGACCGGATCATCTTCACGTTCAACGGCACCGACAGTTTGAACGTGGCGATTCACGGATGCCTCAAGCCCGGCGATCACGTCATCGCTTCCACGCTGGAGCACAACTCCGTCCTGCGACCGCTCAGCGAGCTGCGACAGCGAATCGGTATCGAGATGACACTCATCGAGCCGGAAGCCAACGGTCGCGTCGAGCCGACGAGATTCCGTGACGCTCTGCGGCCCAACACGAAACTGATCGCGCTGCTGCACGCCTCGAATGTGACGGGCGTTGGTCAACCGATCGAAGACGTCGGCACGATCGCGAGAGAAGCCGGAGCGTTCATGCTGGTCGATGCCGCGCAGACGGCGGGGCATCTGCCGATCGACGTGCGCCGCAGTCCAATTGACATGCTGGCCTGTCCGGGACACAAAGGCTTGCTCGGCCCGCTGGGGACAGGGTTGCTGTATCTGCGACCGGACATCGAACAGCACGTCGCTAGCTTCCGGCAGGGAGGGACCGGATCGCTCAGCGAGGATGACCGGCAACCCGAACGCTTGCCCGACAAATACGAGTCCGGCAATCACAATGTTCCCGGCCTGTTCGGCCTGGAAGCAGCGCTGGATTGGCTGGAGCAACACCACATCGCCGAACGGCATGCTCACGAATTGAGGCTGCGTCGCCGCTTGATCGACGGGATCGCAAGCTCGAAGTCCGTGAGACTCTTCGCGGCCGATCTGCCGGACGAACTTGTTGTCGGAGTGGTCAGCTTCGTCGTGGCTGGCTTTGATCCGCAGGAGATGGCGGCGATCCTGGATCAGGACTTTCAGATTCAAGTGCGTGCCGGTTTGCACTGTGCTCCCGGAGCCCATCGCAGCCTCGGCACGCTGGAAGGTGGCGGTACGATTCGCGTCAGCTTCGGGCCGACGACGAATGAGGACGAAGTGGATCGGTTGCTGGATGCGATGCGTCAGTTTTGAAAAGAGCGGCTGGCGGAAAATGAAGGGCAGAAAATGAAGACGGCCATTTCATGTTGCGGTTCATTTTTCGCCCTTCATTTTCCGCCAGCTCTGCGTTTGATGAGCGTTGTCACCCTCATCCTGCTCAGCCTCCCAACCATTCGCGCGGCGGATGAGCAACGCGACTTTGAATCCAAGGTGCGACCGATCCTCGTCGCGAGATGTCAGTCCTGTCACGGAGCGAAGAAACAAGAATCGAACTTGCGGCTCGACACGAAGGCTGGCTTCAAGAAGGGTGGCGACAACGGCGCGGTCATCGACTCGAAGCAGCTCGATCAAAGCGAGTTGCTGTTGGCGATCCGCAGGGAAAGTGGCCGCAAGATGCCTCCCGACAAGCCGCTGCCGGCCGAGGAACTCGATGTGCTGGCCGAGTGGATTCGTCGCGGTGCCTTCTGGCCGGACGATGCAGCCGCGCCGACAACCGACACGGCTGCGAGGCATTGGGCGTTTCAACCGATTACTGCGCCGCCTGTGCCTCGGTTGCCGACCGACGATTGGTCCAGCACGTCACTCGATCGGTTCGTCCTCGCGAAACTGCGCGCGGCCGGACTGTCGCCGTCACCTTCGGCCGACAAACGAACGTTGTTGCGCCGGGTCTCCTTCGATTTGATCGGGCTGCCGCCGACGCCGGATGAGCTGGAAGACTTCCTCGCCGATGATCGTCCAGATGCGTTCGAGAAGGTCGTCGATCGGTTGCTCTCCTCGCCGCATTACGGCGAGCGTTGGGGACGGCATTGGCTGGATGTGGCTCGGTATGCCGACACGAAGGGATACGTCTTCTTTGAGGAGAAGAAATTCCCGTGGGCTTGGACGTACCGCGATTACGTCATCCGTTCGTTCAACGACGACCTGCCGTTTGATCGGTTCGTGATCGAGCAACTCGCGGCCGACCAGCTTGAGCTGGGCGATGACAAGCGACCGCTCACGGCGATGGGATTCCTGACGCTCGGCGGGCGGTTCATGAACAACTTGCACGACGTGCTTGATGACCGGATTGATGTCGTCTCGCGCGGACTGTTGGGACTGACGGCGACGTGTGCTCGCTGTCACGACCACAAGTTCGATCCGATTCCGCAGGCGGATTACTACTCGCTGTACGGTGTCTTCCGCAGTTCGATCGAGCCGGCGCTGCCTCCGGAATTCCTGCCTCCACCGCAGACAGAGGAATACACGAAGTTCTCGACCGAGATGGCCGCTCGCCAGAAGAAGCTGACCGACTTCGTGGCCGGCAAGCATTCGGCATTGGTCACTTCCGCTCGCACCCGCGCGACAGAGTATTTGCTGGCGGCTCAAGCGCAAACGGAAAAACCTCCGACCGACGACTTCATGCTGCTGGCCGACACGAACGACATCAATCCCACGATGACGCTCCGCTGGCAAGTCGCCCTGGAAGCGGCTCGCAAGAAGCCGCATCCGGTGTGGCAACCGTGGACCGAGTTCGCCGCATTACCCGCCGACCAGTTCGCAGCCAAAGCCGCCGAAGTCTGCGACCACCTGAAGTCCGGCCGAGAGCCGATGGCCGATGGGCGAAAGCCGTTATCCGTTTCCTGCAATCCATTGGTTCTCGCGTCTGTCTGCGAGCCGCCACCGAAATCGCTGGCCGACGTCGCGACGCGATACGGCGAACTGCTCAAACGGGTCGACGCGAAGTGGCAGCAGTCGAAACCGACTCCGCTGCCCGATCCGCACGAAGAAGAAATCCGCCGAGTTCTGTACGGCCCGGACGCACCGCCCGATGTGCCATTGGCAATGGGCTGGGGGTTTCTATCGCTGTTCCCCGACCGGCCAACGCAGGGCGAATATCAAAAGCTGATCAAGGAACTCGAACAGTGGAGCATGACCACCGCCGGCGCGCCGGCTCGCGCGATGGTCTTGGTCGATGACGCGATGCCGTTCGATCCACAGATTTTCCTGCGCGGCAATCCGAACCGGCTCGGGGCGCAGGTGCCGAGACAACCGCTTGCGATCACGACTTCCGATCGCAAGCCGTTCGCGTCTGGCAGCGGACGATTGGAGCTTGCGCGTTCGATTGTCGATCCGCGCAATCCGCTGACGGCGCGTGTGTTCGTCAATCGAGTTTGGATGCACCACTTCGGCACCGGCTTGGTGACGACTCCCAGCGACTTCGGTCTGCGCAGCGATCCGCCGTCGCATCCGGAGTTGCTCGATTGGCTGGCGGCGAACTTCGTGAAGTCCGGTTGGTCGGTGAAGTGGTTGCATCGGCAGATTCTGTTGTCGGCGACGTGGCGGTCGTCGAGCCAATCGGGGATGGGATTACCGCCATCAGCCATCGGCCAACAGCCATCAGCCGATCCCGACAACCGCTGGTTGTCGCATGCGAACCGACGACGATTGGAATGGGAATCTCTGCGTGACTCGCTGCTGCTTGTGTCCGGAGAGCTGAATCGTCGCGTCGGCGGTGAGTCAGTCGAATTGCTCGGCGGGTTCAATCCGCGGCGGACGCTGTATGGCACGCTCGATCGGCTGGACGTTCCGAATCTGCTGACGACGTTCGACTTCCCAACTCCCGCCGCGACGAACCCGCAGCGGGACTCAACGACCGTCGCCCCGCAGGCGCTCTTCCTGATGAACGGCGAACTGTCGTATGAGGCCGCCAGACGTCTGCAGTTTCGGCCCGAGGTCGTGGCTGCGGTCGATCCACCGTCGCGCGTGAGCCAACTCTTTCTGATCTGCTTCCAACGAACACCAACCGACGCCGAGCAACAAGCCGCTCGCGAGTTTCTCGGCGACACCCCGACGACCGAACGCTGGACGGCGTTCGCTCAATCGCTGCTCTTGGCGAACGAGTTTGCGTTCGTCGATTGATCCATGCTGCGCTGACATTGTGCCACTCAGCGACCAATCGAAGCCCTTTCCTGGCGTGAGCACCGGGCCTTGTTCTATCTTGCCGATCGTCTCTTTCATGGTCGAGAACGCGAGAATGAATTCGTGGCCGATGCTCGTCGGCTGACCTACAGAAATGCCCGTCGCAGCGACGACGGGCAAGAGTACACGTCCTACGACAAGCCCCAATCCTTTCTTTTTGCGAGAACCAAACGATGAACACGCCCAACAACACCACACGTCGTGAATTCCTCGTGAGCGCTGCGACAGCAACTGCAGTGGCGACGATCGTGCCGGCCAGCGTGCTGGGTCGCGAGGGCAAGGTGGCCCCCAGCGAGAAGATCACGCTCGGAGTCATCGGCATCGGTCCGCGTTGCACGTATGACCTGACCGCGATGCTGAAACACGACGACATCCGTTGCGTGGCCATTGCCGAGGTGCAGGCTAAGCGGCGCGAGGCTGGCAAGCTGCTCGTTGACAAGCATTACGGCAACAGCGACTGCGTGGTGCTGCGCGATTTTCGAGAACTGCTCGACCGCAAGGACATCGACGCCGTGCTCGTGGCGACGGGAGACCGCTGGCACGCCGCCGCGTCGATGCTCGCGGCCAAGGCGGGCAAAGACGTGTACAGCGAAAAGCCGTGCGGCATCACCATCGCCGCCTGTCAGGAACTCGCCAAAACCATGCACGCTCAGAAGCGTGTCTTTCAGGCCGGTACGCAGCGGCGCAGCATTCCGAACTTTCAAAAGGCGATCGAGTTCGCTCACAGTGGAAAGCTCGGCAAGCTCCACACGTTGCATGCCTCGGTTTATATCCCCACGCTCGACAACACTTGGCTCCCCAGCGAACCGCAGCCGGCGCGCGACGTCGTGGATTGGAACCTGTGGCTGGGCCCCGCCGCGTGGCGTCCGTTCAATCAGCAATACGTGAATGGCAAGTGGCGCGGGCAATGGGATTTTGATTCCGGAGCCCGATTGCTCGACTGGGGTGCCCACACGGTCGATCTCTGCCAGTGGGCCAATCAGGCCGACGACACGATGCCGATCGAGTACGAGCCGACGGAGAAAAACATCGTGTGCCGCTACGCCAACGGCGTGAAGATCATCATCGACTTCCTGGCCGAACCGTTCGGCAATCGCGATCCGCACTACATCACGCGGCTTGGCACCTGCCCGGTCCGGTTCATCGGCGACGAAGGCTCGGTCGAAACGGGCGACGAAGGGGAAATCGTCGCCTCCTCACCAGCGCTCCAGAAGGAACTGCCCGATCCGACGAAACGAGTTCGTGGCCTCGATGTCGGTGCGCACTCGCGCAACTTTTTCGACTGCATCCGTTCGCGAAAGGCGACGGCGGCGAATCCCGACGTCATGCGACGTTCCCACATCGCCTGCCATGCGGCCGCCATCGCCTGGATTCTGAATCGCAAACTGAAGCTCGACCCGGTGAAGGAAGAATTCATTGGCGACGAAGAAGCCAACCGCCTGCGCTCCCGCCCCTCACGCGACTGGGCGACCTAAGGATTTCTCGGCATGAAATCACGGCCCCGCGTCCGCTTCCTGTATGGGACCGCCTGGAAGGAAAACGAGACGCAACGTCTGACCGAACTGGCTCTGCAGCAGGGCTTTCGCGGGATCGATACTGCCAATCAACGGCGGCATTACCACGAGGCTGCGGTTGGGCAGGCCATCTCGGCGGCGATCGCGCGGGGCTTCGTGACCCGCGATGATTTGTTCTTGCAAACCAAATTCACATTCCAGCGCGGGCAGGACCATCGACTGCCGTACGATCCCGCGGCTCCCGTCTCGATACAGGTGGAGCAGTCATTCGCCAGCTCGCTCAAGCATCTGGGCACCGAGGTCATCGACTCCTACCTGATGCACGGTCCCTCGCAGCGAGTGGGTCTCGCTGCCGATGATTGGGCGGCCTGGCGTGCGATGGAAGCCATCCACGACAGCGGCCGGGCATACCTGCTCGGAGTAAGCAACGTCTCGCTCGAACAGCTCCAGTTATTGTGTCGCGAGGCACGAGTCCAACCGCGCTTCGTCCAGAACCGTTGCTACGCAGTTCAGAGTTGGGATCGCCGCATTCGTGAGTTCTGCTCCGCTCATGAAATCGTCTACCAGGGCTTTTCGCTGCTGACTGCCAATCGCGAAGTGCTGGCTCGACCCGAATTGATCAAGATCGCCAAACGCCACGATCGAACCGTCAGTCAGATTGCCTTCCGGTTCACGCTTGATGTCGGCATGCTGCCGCTGACCGGGACCAACGACGCCGATCACATGCGAGCGGATCTCGATGTCTTGAGTTTCCGCCTGGAACCCGATGAAGTCGAGCAGATCGAGCAACTGGCAGTCCGCTGAAGTACGCGGGCGGCACAGCGTGCCGTCGCGGCAAGCTGTGTGCGAAGCACAAGAAGCCTGAGTTTGGGGATCAATCAAAAGAACGGGCTCTACTTCGGAATCATCGTCCTTATCCAGTTTCTTGTGCCTGCGGCACCCAGGTTCTGCGAACCTGGGCCAACCGACATGTGCAATGGAACTTTCGCGCGCACTTCGTTTGTCGATGAACCTGAAAGATCAGTTCGAGGGACAGCCAATGAGCGCCACGCTGGAATACACCTATCGCTACCCGTTTGCCTCGCGGTTGGAGCGTGAGGGGTCGGCGTGGGGGCTGCGGCTAGCGACGTTTGGCGGTTCGTTGGCGAGTGGTCTTGCGGGGACGCGGTCGCCGGTTGTTGAAGCACCTCGTCCCGTCGCCGTGCCGCATCCGTTTTTCTTCGAGGGGCGGTGCCGATCACCGCGCGTGGTGGCGGATCTGTTGCTGGCTCTCGCCCACACGGTGAATAGCCGGTTCTATCTTCCCGGTGCGTGGAGGATGCTCGACCCGGTTGTGACCAGCAGCGAAGAGTTGCTGCGGCTGGAGGGCTTCAGTTCGTGCTGCGGCGTTTACGCGCGAGTCGATCTGTCGGCCGAGGCGTTCGACAGCGAGATTCAGGGACGCGGGACGACGAACGTCGACTTCAACGCTCCGATGCGGGCGGCTCTGACGCAGGTGCGCGACCATGACGAGATCAAGTTCTCGGTCGGGGCCGACCAGTTTCGGCTGACTCAGGCGGCGGGCGAGGTGATCGAGAAGAAGGTCGCGCTGCCGATGCGCTGGATCAAGGGTTTCACCAACGTGCAGGCGTATCTGCCGGCGTTGCAGCGGCGGTTCGAGGTCAACACGATCGAAGCCCGTCGCTTCATCCGATCGCTGCCGCGCGGAGTCGCTCCCAAATCGCCGTCGTTCGTGCAGTCGCTCGGAGCCGGCCTGCGGTTGAGTCAGCGCGAAGCCAAGGGGACCGTGCGCGTGATGGGGACCGACCGATTGAAGCTGCTCGAACCATTGCTCAATCAAGCCAAACAACTTTGCGTCTGGTCCGACGACGCCTCGGGGACGAGTGCGTGGGAAGTGATCTTCGAGCACGGTCGGTTTCTGTTGTTCCTCAGCCCCGAAATCTGGCGAGGCTTCTCCGGCGAGGGGCAACAACTCGAACGACTCGCGGGGAACGAGTGGGAGACCGCCCTCCCCTATGTGCGTGACGCCCTGCGTGGCAAGAGCCGCATCGACGCCGCGCGGCTCGCCAGCCAGCTCGAACTGAAGCTGCCCGAGGTTGAGGCCGCGTTGGCCGTGCTCGGCGCGAGGGGCCTCGTTGGCTACGACATCGTCAGCGGCTGCTACTTCCACCGCGAGCTGCCGTTCGACATGGAGAAAATCGAATCACTGCAACCGCGACTGAAGGCCGCGAGAAAACTGCTGGCCGAGAACAAGGCCCGCGTCATCCAGCGAACGGGATCAGACGACACGCTCATCGCAGAAGTGATGGTCCAGGGAACCGACGTTGAACACCGCGTCAGGCTCCTCCCCGACGGAGACAAATGCACCTGCCCGTGGTACAGCAAACATCAAAACGAACGCGGCCCGTGCAAACACATTCTGGCAGCTCGCTTGTTGGTCGAGGGCGATGAATGACTGTGATGAATTTCGTACGACGGAATTCCAGTCCGTCGCTTCAGACTCAACAACGCTTTTGTGCGACGGACTGGAAGTCCGTCGTACAGCCGAAGAGTTGTCGCCTTCCAATAAATCACAGCCTTTCCGATAAAGCACGCCCTACGTTTCTTGTCCATTTAAGGGGGAATCATGACGGAAGAAGAACTCCAGACGCTGATCATTGCGGGCGATGCCCAGCCGTTGCTCGATGCGCTGGCGGGCGTGACGGAATCAGAGCGACCGAAACTCGGCAAGTTTGCCGCGTCACTGATCAAACCGGAGGGGAAGGGTCAGCCTTGGAAAAACGGCCGTACCTACTGCTGTGCTCATCTCGCCGTGTTTGGGCTGGGCTCGTGGGAACAGGTCACGAAACTGAATCGCGAGCTAAAACACCTCGCAACCAACGACATCAGGTTCTACGACTGGCTTCCCGAGTTCTTGAAGGTCCGCCGTCCCGAGTGGATCGCACAATGGGCCAGCCATCAACTCGCTGACGAATTCAACCCGCAGTGGGGCACGGTGCGCAAGCTGGTCCGCGCGGGACTCTGCCCGACGCCGACCGACGACAACTACATCGTCAAGATGGTCCACGGTTACTGGGACGAAAGACTTGCCGACAAGAAATGGCAGCTCGTCGACAGCCTGCGCGCGGACTCCGGATTGCTCGAAGACGAAATCTGGAAACTCTTCGAGGTCGAGCCTCCCGGTAAGGGCGTGCTCTTATTCACGAACGATCTGGAAGACCACCCCATGTCGTGGAGCCGGGCGCTGAAAGTTCTGTCGGCGTCGGGTGAGATTGATCGCGGTCGGCTGCTGACGGAATCGTTGGAGGCGCTGCGGCGCGGTCGCCGCGCGGCGGGCGCGACCTGGTTCTTCAAGTTCCACGAGTACCTCGACCCGACGCTCGACGAGCGTGCCGAGCGACAATCCTTGTACCTCGGCCTGCTCAGCAACGCCGTCCCGGCTGTCGTTACGTTCTCACTCGACGCGCTCAGTTTGCTCGCCAAGGAAAAACGACTCGACGCCAAGAGCTATCTCCACGCGGTGCCGCGCGTGTTCGAGGTTGCCCCCAAGGGACCGCCCGTGACGGCGATCAAGCTGCTCGGCCCGTTGGTCAAGCAGCAGCCGGACCTCACCGAGACGGCAGCCGTCGCGGTCTGTCGCGCTCTCGGGCACGAAGCGCCCGACGTGCAGAAGGCCGCCATCACATGGCTCGAATCACTCAAGCTGGGACCGAACGATGCGGTGGCTGGCGAACTCGACAACCGCATCAAGTCGGTCGCCGCCTCGCTGCGCGACCGAGTCGAACAGTTGCGACAACGAGTGCAGCCGAGCGGCTCGGCGGATGCGGTGGGTAAGACTGGCAAGAATGTGAAAGTCCAACGTGCGTCTGACACGAGTGTGGCTGAGGTCGAGTCTTCGATCCCCCAGCGCACCAAGTCCTCGCCGGGGACGGCGAAGTCGCCGACTCCAGCCACACGTTCTTCCGGTTCATCCGCAGTGGCGAAGGAAGTCACACCGGAGGAGACCGCGCTGCGGGACGAGATCGCCGCTCTGACCAAAGCGCAGCGAGCCGCCTGCGGAATCGACGCCGGCCTGCGAGTCCTCGATCACGGTGGTGATTTGGTCGCGGTGTCGGTCGATCCGCTGAAGATGATCCACTTGTTGCCCGAGCACGAACTGACGCCGATTGGTTCGCTCGACGAACTGATCGAAGAACTGTCATCCGCCATCGAACGTCCGTGTGACGCGGACCAGTTCGAGCGACTCCTGGACGGAGTCAGTCGTCTGTGCGATCAGCGGCCTCCCGACTTCGCCACTCGCACTGCGCCTCTGCTGAAGCGAGCGACCAAGCTGTTGGGCGAGTTCAAGCCAGCGCTGCAATATGAACTGGGCCTGCGTGGTTTGTCGTGCTTTCTGCCGGAATCGTGGTGTCAACCCGATGCCAACTTCCGCATTGACACATTGGAGGTGCAGCAGCGCACCGGCTTCGAGTTTCTGGTCGATCGTGTTCGCGAGTTGTTCCGTCGAATCGCCGTTGGCTTGGCGGCACCGCTTCTTTCCGCACCGACTCATCGCGGCGGATGGTTGTCGTCGGTCGCGTTCGTGAACCGGTTGCTCGAATGGCAGAGGCGGGACCGCGAAACTTACAACTTGGATGTCGTTCAAGCGCTGCTGCGACTGGCACCGGACGATCGCAAGGCGGCTGCCGTTGCCGCTCGCAAGTTGAAATCGCCGCTCGGTGACGTCGTCCGCTTCGCGCTCGGTGGCCCTCTCGACGAAGCTGCGGCCCTTGCGACCGCTCAACCCGCGTTGTGGATTGCGGCCCTGCGCGGACGCGATCCGTCACAGTTCCTTCCGACGCACCAAGCAGTTTTGGATGGTCCGGATGTTTGGACGCCCGTGTCGCGAGAATGGCACGCCGTCCGTCGCCCTGAATCTCTTCCTGCTAAAGCGGACTGGCCGCTGAAGATCAAGATTGCCGTCAAACCGGGTTGCGCCCCGAAGACGTTTCGAAGCGATCTACCAACGCTGAAACTCAACTATGAACCGCGTCTGGATGAGGAGTGGGTCGCCAACGAAATGCGTCTCCTCAGACAGCAGCTTCCATGGGCAAGCTTGGAGGGCCTCGAATCGCAAATGCGCTGGAGCGACATGGTCTGGGGACCAGGCTCGGCCGCAGCCGTTTTCCGAATCTGGCCAATCAATCCCGACCCAACGTTTGTGACCGGAGCCATCTCCATCGTCTCTGTGCTCGATGCACCCGCCTCGACCTTGCGGCGGACGGCCGAGTTTCTGGAGCCGCTGTTCGCACCGCAGACGCGATTCTCGGAGATGGCCCAGTTGCTCGTGGCCGTGTCGCTGCTGGCGAAAGACTCCGGATTGAAGGGCTACGCGGTCGATGCGCTGATCGCCCTGATCGAAGATGGACGCTGTGTCGGCGATGAATTGGGGAGCGTCTTCCGCAGGTTGCTCATCAGCGACGCGGTCAAATGCAACCGGCTGGCCGAGCAACTCGGCGAGGTGGTCCGAGTCTCGCCGCTGCACAAGCACGTCTGCTCCCGCATCGTGCAGACGATGTTCGGCGAGGCGTCCGCGCTGCCGAACGGATTGTTGCCGAACGACGCTCATCATCTGCTCGCCCCGCTGCACGAATGGCTCGTCGAACTGAACGAACCGCTGCGCGAGGCGACGCGCGCTGTGCTCGCGACGGTGACAGGGTCGAGTAAGACCGCGAAGCTCGCCAAGGGACTGCTGGCTCGCACGTCGCCCGCCGACCCGGTGCAGTGGCGTCAAGTTGTCCTCGTCTCGCTCCGCGGCCGTCTGCCCCGCGCGATGCTCTGCCAATCGTGACGCGGGCGTAACTCGTGGTCGTGCTGGATGGATTCCGAAATGAAGTGATCCCTGTGTTGCTCGCCAAACACCACGTAGTCATCCCGCACTTCCTGCTGCAAAGTCTGAATGAACCGCTCGATGCAGGGACGGGGAAATACGGCATTTCCTGCGATCAGGTGAGTGCCGATGCCCTGAGCAGCCAGACACGCATTCCCGAGCATTATTCTCACCGCATTGCCGCAGTCAAATTCACGCGTCGTCGCCACGCGAGAACGAGAAGGAAGGTTGCCGAACTTGGAAACTCGACTGCCTCGCAGCGATCTACGACACTTGTTGCCGACACTCAAACGATCCATCTTGAAGATCTTCACCGTCGAAAGGTAATCACACCGTGAAACTTTCCCACATGGGCACGGCCCGTTGTCTCCGTGCTTGCAGCAGACTCTGCGTCGCGGCTTGTCTTTGGCTCCTGACTTCTCCCGCGAGCAGGGGAGCGGATGAGCTACCAATCAGCACCGCCCCGTCAAACCTGCATTGGATTTGGGCGGATCAAGTCGATGCCAAAGCGGAGACGGTCATCTTCGAGAAGACGTTTGCCTTGGAGAAGAAGCCGACGGGCGGGCGGATCCGTGTGATGGCTCACGCGGGTTGCGCGGTCGCGATCAATGGCGAGATGATCGGCGACCAGACGGACTTGAAGCGACCGAAGGATTTGCAGATCAAAGGGCAGCTTGTTGCAGGCGAAAACAAAGTTCGCATCGAAGCGAAACGTGGTGGCAACGCCGACGCGGTCGCGTTCAGCATGTTCGTCACCGAAGCAGACGGCCTCCGGCGACGACTCGAAACCGACGGCTCATGGCAAGTCGTGCCTGCGAGCGGAAAGGCGGTCGCAGCGAAATCACTGCACTCGTATGACAAGTCACCGTGGGGCGATGTGTTCGCAGTGTTGCGACCGTCGGTGACGAAGGCGGACGCGATCAAAGTGCCGGACGGATTCCAAGTGGAACTGCTGCACTCGCTCGATGAAGCCGAAGGTTCGTGGGTTGCGATGTGTGTGGACGGCAAGGGGCGGCTGATTGCATCCGATGCCGGAGGCCGCATGGTGCGGATCACTCCGCCGCCGATCGGTGGTGACCTGAAGCTGATGAAGATGGAACCGATCGCGCTGCCGGTCGGGCATGCGAACGGGCTGCTGTGGGCATTCGACAGCCTCTATGTGATGGTCTGCCAGGAAGGGGTCTATGAAGCCGGCTCCGGCGTCTATCGAGTGCGTGACACCGATGGCGACGATGTGTTCGATAAGGTCGAACTGCTTCGCAAGATTCATGGCAGCGGCGATCACGGGCCGCATGCGCTGTTGCTCTCTCCGGACGGGAAGTCGATCACCGTGGTCTGCGGCAACTCGACCCGCATGACCGAGATTCAGCAGCACCAAGTGCCGCCGATTTGGAAGGATGACCTCGCTCTGCCCAAGTTGGTCGGGCATGGATTCATGCTCGGAGCCGGAGCACCGGCGGGATACATCGCTCGCATGTCACCGGACGGGAAGGAATGGACGCTGGCCGCGACCGGTCTGCGTAATCAATACGACGCGGCGTTCAATCGGCACGGTGAGCTGTTTACCTATGACGCCGATATGGAATGGGATCTCGGCACTCCGTGGTATCGGCCAACGCGCGTCTGTCATGTCGTGGACGGTGCCGAGTTCGGATGGCGCAGCGTTTCGGGGAAGTGGCCGGAGTACTACGTCGATTCGCTCCCGCCGGTCATCAACGTCGGCCGCGGCAGTCCGACGGGAGTCGCGTTTGGTTACGGAGCGAAGTTTCCCGCGCGGTATCAGGATGCTCTCTTCCTCGCCGATTGGACCTACGGCAAGTTGTACGCGGTCCACTTGAAGGAAGCCGGCGCCACCTACGCTGCTCGGCAGGAAGTGTTCTTGGAAGGGAACGGCACGAAGCCAACCGACATCGTGATCGCACCGGACGGAGCGTTGTATTTCGCCGGAGGGAGCCGGAACTCGAACAGTGCTCTCTATCGCGTGACCTACACCGGCTCCGAAAGCACCGCGGCATCTCCGCTGGTCGAAGACCCGAAAGCGAAGTCGCTGCGGACGCTCCGGCACAAACTGGAAGACGCTTATCACGCGACCGATGACGCATCGCTGGCGCTGGCTCTCGAATGTTTGTCGCACGACGACCGCTTCATTCGCTTCGCCGCGCGGACGCTGCTGGAGTTCCGCCCGGTCGATGCGTGGAAGGACAAGGCACTGGCTCTGACTCATCCGCGAGCGATTGTGCAGACGACGCTGGCGTTGGCTCGGCTGGAGAAGATGGACGCGAAAGAACTGGTGCTGCAACGTTGGGAGAGTTTGACGTTACCGAAGCTCGATGCGGAAACGCGGCTCGACGCCGTTCGCGCATTGCAGGTCATCGCCGTGCGGTTCGGCGATCCGGATGGAGAACTGAAAACGAAGCTGCTCGACAAACTGCATCGCTCGTTGCCTTCGAACGATGATCGCTTCAATGCCGAAGCGGGACAGTTGCTCGCGCGTTGGAAGTCGCCGTTGGCGGCAAAATTGATCTTCCCGCTGTTTGAAAAGGCGGCCAGTCAGGAAGAGCTGTTGGCCTATGCGGTCAGCCTGCGATTCGTTTCTGAAGGTTGGCCGAAGGGGGCGAAAGAAAAATTCTTCCGTTGGTTCTTGCTCGACAAGTTTCAGAAGGCCGCGCACCTCTCAAAATTCATTGCCGACATTCGCAAGGATGCGGTGGCCTCTCTGTCCGACGCCGAGAAAGCCACGCTCCAGCCGATCCTCGACGCGGCTCCCGAAGTTCGCCCCGAGCCGCCGTTGGCCTCACGACTGTTCGTCAAGAACTGGGACACCGAAGAGTTGTTCCTCGAAGTCGAGCCGTTACTGAAGAGCAAACGCGATCTGGCACGCGGCAAGACGATCTATCGCGAGACCGGTTGCGCCGCCTGCCATCTGTTCCGAGGCGAAGGGGGAGTCACCGGCCCGGACCTCACGCTGGCCGCCAATAAGTTCGCCGCACGCGAACTGCTGATGCACATCACCGAACCGAGCAAAGTGGTCAGCGATCAATACGCCGCCACGCTCATCGAACTGGAGGACGGCACCGTCATTACCGGGCGGCTGATCAACAACGATCCGCAGAAGGTGCAGATCCAACCGAATCTCTACGTCCCTTCGGACGTGCGCGAGTTCGCTCGCAAGGACATTGCCGAGATGCGTCCCTCACCCGTCTCGCTGATGGCCGCCGGTCTGCTCAACACCTGCCACTCCGATGAAGCCGCCGACTTGATCGCCTGGATTCAATCCGGTCTGCGAGCAACAAGTGCCACGCCTTCGGCCCCGATCAAAGGCGTACCAATGCCCATCGCACACTGGAAGCTCGATGACGACATCGAGGCCCGCGACAGCGCGGGCGCGCATCACGGCACGATTCATGGAGCGGTGTCACACGAAGGGAAGTTTGGTAAAGCACTGCTCTTCGACCGTGCGAAAGAGCAGCACATCGCCATCCCGCATTCCCCCGATTTCGAGATCGGCACGTTCACAGTCTCCGCCTGGGTCTGGCTCACGAAGGAGCCGACCTTCTCCGGAGTCCTCGGCACGCGAGCCGGCGGCGAATTCACGTTCGACATGAAAGTGAACGCCGACAAAGTCCACGGCGACATCGGCGACGGCACTCGTTGGATCGACACAGCGATCAACTTCTACAAAGACGACGTCGGCACCAACGGCCAAGGAGGCGATCTCGAAACAAAACGCTGGTCTCTGATCACGTTCGTCATCGACAACGAACACAAGGAATGCCGGCTGTATCTCGATGCCGATCGCAAGAAGACAATCCCGTTCAAAGGGGAGCCTCGCCTGATGCGATCCGGCCAAACCATGCGGATCGGCAGCACGGGGAATGGTGAGTTCATGGATGGCGTGATCGACGACGTCCGCATCTGGAAACAGGCTCTGACCGATCAACAGGTTCTAAGCCTGATCGCCCCCTGATACGCATCCCGACAATTAGCCGCGCGGCGCTAGCCCCGGTTACACCGCATGAACCGGCGCTAGCGCCGCGCGGCGAATTCCTGCGATCCGGATAACTTCCAACCAACAGATGTCTGCGAAAGCTGTTGCGCGGGATTGACTCATCTGATCAAGGAGAACGGCAAATGATTGTCAGCATGTGGATGAGTCGGGAATTGGTGACGATCGAGCCGCAGGCATCCGTCATGGATGCTGCGGCCCTCATGGCTCGAAGACATATTCGGCGCTTGCCAGTCGTTGAGCAGCGAGCTGCGGGGCCGCATCTCGCGGGGTTCGTTTCCAAATCGGACATTTATCACTCATTCGCGCCGGACGTGAACCCCTTCGCGGCCGTTGTCCCCGTTTCAGGCCGTCCCACGATTGCTGTCTGCGAGATTATGAGCCGACATCTGCGGACCACGACGCCAGAAACTCCCCTCGAAGAGGCGGCCAAAGTGATGCGTGAGGAAAAAATCGGCGCGCTGTTGGTGCTCCGAAACGAAGCACTCGTGGGGCTCGTCACCGAGTCGGATATCTTTCGAGCGTTCGTCAGTCTGTTCGATTCATCCAAGAAGTCGGTGCGCATCACATTCGACGTGTCGAAAGGCGAGGACATCTTGGCCGTGATTGCCTCACTCGCCGCTCAACATCGCATCCGTGTGACGAGTTTGTTTTCGTGCCAACAAGAGGATCGTCCCGTCTGCGTGGTCAGAGTCACTGGCGAGAAGTTTGACCCATTCATGGAGGCCCTTTGGAAATCTGGTCACCCCGTCCTCAGCATTCTGCACTCTTAACTCGACGAGGAGGAATCGCTGTGGTTGTGGCGCGAGCGATTTTCGTCGGTTTTGCCAGCAGATGGCCGAGCCACGTTTAGCGAGACCGAAGTCGCACAAGAACGCGCCCCCTTTTCGCTCCTTAGAGCAGTTCCTTGATGGGTTCTCGCTCTTCCACCAATGCGATCGGACGTCCGCTGTGGTCTGGGAGGGACGTCGCGGGATCGATGCCGAAGAGCTCACAGGTTGCGAATGATCGTCAGCTTGTCCGCAATCTTCGCCTGCAGCGGCATCAGCTCGCAAATTTCCATTCCGGAGACGTTGGTCTGAATCGGCTTGAACTCGCCTCGGTACTCCGCCGGGGCCAGCGGCTTCATGTCGTACAGGTCGACGTGCGAAGGAGCTCCGCACAAATAAATCATGATCAGAGACTTGTGAGAGGACTTCGTCTGCTGCGCCCCCTGTGCCTTGAGCCGCAGTAAATCGGCCAGCGTCAGGCCGCCAAGCCCCAGAGTTCCCACTTGCAGAAAGTCGCGGCGCGAGAGGCCGTCACACAGCCGCTTCTGTTTCTTTCCCCAAACGTTGAGCATGAACAGATCCTTAAACAACTCGTTTCTGGAAACGGTCAGCGCTCGCTGCGAAGGTAACCATCGACCCAGCCGCGCGAGGCTTGCGGACGAACCTTGTCCGCCTCGTCCTTGCCGTCAGACAGCGTCATGGCCACCGCGAACGGGAACTTCCCTTTGGGAGCGCCGCCGGTAAACGTCCCTTCGCCCCAATACTCACCGCGAGCGACAACGTCGAAACGCTTCACTTGTTTGTTCTCCGTCTCGACGAACCCCACCACGTCCCCCTTGAAGCCTCGTTTGCCGTCGGCGGTTTCCAGATGGAACGTGCCCGACATCCGGCCGTCGGCGAGCGTCAGCTTGAGGGACTTAACGTCCGCCTGTTCCCACATCGGAGGTTCGCCGCGAGTGTTGTCCACCAAATGAAACCGGGCGATCCGATTGGCCAGAGAGCTTGAGAGCTTTCCGGCGACCAAGGCTTTGTGCTCGTCGGCGGTCACCCACAAGTTGTCTCGCGATAGAGATTCCTGGAATGCCTTCCGCCACATGTCGTCGGTTGGCTCGTAGCCGCCGAGCACCTTGGCTGTAACGCGCACGACGAGACCATCCTTGGGAGGCTGATACGTCCATCGCGGATCGAACCGCTTGGCCTCGGGGGGCGTGAAGTCGGCTGGCTTAAACTTCTCCAGTGCCTGGGTCAGAGTCTGTTTCACGCGATCCGGACCACGATGATTCGTGAAGCCCAGCAACTTGCCGTCGGCCGTTCCGACATAGAGACCCTGCGTCGTGCCGTTGAAGTTGTTGCGCGGACTCTGGCTGGCGAGCTGACGATAGAAGTCCCCTTCATCGTCTTGCTGCCGACGTTGATAAGCCTGATCGATGGCGACGTTGATGAACCGAGACTTGAGCAGTTCGATGATTTCGGGATTGGCGAAGGTCGACACACGGTCGATGACTCCGTTGTTTCAGGTGCAGCCCAACGGGTGCCCGTCCATGGCCCAGATGAAAATCGGCTTCTGCTGCTTGGCCGCTTCCTGCCGAGCCTCCAACAACGAGACACGCCACGGGATCGTCCGCCACGGCGCATCGGCTTCCGGCTGCAGAGCGGCGTGAAGCCGCTCAAATTCGGCGGTCGATAGACCAGGGTCGGCCCCCAACAGAGCCAAGGTCAGCAGGGCTGCGAACATCGAAGAGCCTCCGGTGAAGTAGGTCAGCCTTTCCAGGCTGACCCGATGAAGAAGCGACGCCGTTTTGTCACATTGAGTCAGGCTAGAAAGCCTGACCTACGCCAGAATCTCCTCGATCGCCCTGCCGCCGTGCGCCACGGCGACCGGGCGGTCGTTGTCGTAAACCTTCATGTCGGGATCGATTCCCAGCAGATGATAGATCGTCGCGCAGATGTCGCTGGTGCTGACGGGATGGGATTTCACATAGGCGGCGTGAGCGTCGGTGGATCCGTGGATGGTGCCGCCACGGATGCCAGCTCCGGCGAAGAGGACGCTGTAACCGTAGCTCCAGTGGTCACGGCCGGCGTTTTTGTTGACCTGCGGCGTGCGGCCCATGTCGCTCATGACGACCACCAGTGTTTCATCCAACAGACCGTGCGAGTTCAGGTCATCCAGGAGCGCGCTGTACGTGAGATCCAGCGACGGCAGCGCGCCGCGGAGCCAGTCGAAATTCGCGGCGTGAGTGTCCCACGAATTGTCGCCGGGGAAGTCCCAGGTGACGTTCACAAATCGGACACCCGCCTCGACCAGTCGGCGAGCGATGAGCGCGCTGGAGCCGAACAGCGTGCGGTCGTAGCGGTCGCGCAGTTTTGGATCGGCGGTGCTCAGATCGAACGCGCTCTTGAGCGTCGTGGACGTCAACAGACCGAACGCTCGCTGCTGGATGCGGTCCACGTCGTCGAGCGCGCCTCGTGCTTCGACACGCTTCTGGTTTCGATTGAACTGCTGCAGCAGACCCTCGCGCGCCTGCAAGGCGTCGAGCGTAATGCCGTCCGCCAGCCGAGTGTTTCGAGAGAGGAACGGCTCGCCGTCGAGCACCTTCATCTTCCCGATCGTGCGGTCCTTCTTCTTGTCGAATTCCGAGAACAGCGGGTCATAGCGCTTGCCAAGAAAGCCGGCGTACGGCCCCGGATAGCGGACGGTGCCGCCGGCATTGCCTGCTCCGGCGTAGTCGGGCAGGTAAACGTAATCCGGCAGAGGCTTCGTCGCCGGGCGAAGGTACTCGCAGACCGAGCCCATGCTGGGAGGATACGTGTCCTTGGTGCTGGTGATGTCGGCCAAGGCGATCTCGTAACCGGTATAGCTCGGCAGCGGATTGTGGCAGCCGGCCTTGTGATTGACCGAGCGGACGATGGCCGTCTTGTGCATCCACTGAGCCGACAGCGGCAGCAATTCTCCGATCTGGATGCCGGGCACGTTTGTGTCGATGGGCTTGAACTCGCCGCGGATTTTTTCGGGAGCGTTCGGTTTCAAATCGTACATGTCCTGCGTCGGCGCGCCGCCAAGCAAATAAAGCAGGATCACGCTCTTGGCCTTCGCTGGCCGCACTCGGTTGCTCTCTTCGAGCGCCAGCAGGCTCGGCAAGTTGAAGGCTCCGCCCAAGAGGGAAAGCGCTCCGGCCTTCAAAGTTTCGCGACGGGTCAGGCCGTCACACAGACGTCGTCGGCTGCCTAACAGTGTGATCATGGCAAATCTCCTGATGCGGTCGCTGATGTACCGAGGGCTGCGTTTCAATGTTTCGTTAAGTAACAAACCGATGCCACTTTACTCGCGTCGCGTCATAGTTCATTGGAATCGATGCTTTCGCTTGGTCTTCAGTGTTGCAGTCGGCATCGTTCACTACTTCCCAATGCTTGTTGCAACTGAATCGGTAAATCGCCCCGCTCTTTTCATACTGGCACACCGCGAATCCATGCACCCATCGTTCGTCACCTTCCGTGCCGTGTTCGCCATACGGCACTTCTCCTGACCAAGACCACCAAAGCACACGTGCACCGTCAAGTTCAGGGGGTGGTTTCATTGAACTTATCTTTCACCATAATTTGCCCGAGCCCTCTTTGGCTTCCCTTCGTTGGTTTCAATGTCGAAACAAAAATTCGTTGGTATTGAGCAGCGCCCATTGGATGTCCTCCCAAGCCGTGCGCTTGTTGTCGGACTTGGCGACATGGTCGAGCACCGAGCGGGCTTCATCGGGCAGCGGCGGTCGTGAGAGTGTTGCGAGGAACAACTCCGTCACAAGATCGGCATCCGGCAAGCCCTTCGCCAGAAGACGACCGAGTCGGTTATTAGTCGCGCGGAGCTTGCCGAGAACAAAGGAGCCGTTTTTCATCTCCAGCGCGCGGGCCACGTTGAGGTCGCTTTCCCGTTCGCATTCGCAGACCGCTTCGCGCGCCGGTTGGCCTAATGCTTTCAAGAACGGATGGCGGTCCCATGAGGCGTACCGACCGCCGGTGTAGATGACCTGCCCATCGGGAAGCTGCACGGCACGAGTCCCCTCGGGCATTCCGGTGAACGACTCCGGCTCGCCGGTCGCGGAACAAATCGCGTCGAGCAGCAGTTCCGCCGTCAGTCGCTTCCGCCGGACCAGCGCGTGTGAAAAGTATTTCTCGTCCTCTTGATTGCCGGCTTTGGCGTGAGAGCTGAGCTGATACGTCCGCGAGTTGGCGATCGTGCGCACAACGTGCTTGACGTCGTAGTTGCTCTTCACGAACTCTTGGGCCAGAGCCTCCAGCAGCGCGTCATTGGCCGACGGGTTCGAGTCGCGGAAGTCATCGGGCGGATCGACGATGCCTCGGCCGAGCAGGTGGAACCAAATGCGATTGACGGTCGCTCGCGCGAAGTACGGGTTCTCGGGCGAGGTGACCAGCTTGGCCAGCACGGTGCGACGATCCGCGTCTGGCGAAATCACCGGCGCGGGCAGACCCAGCACCTTGGGAGCCATCGTTTTCCCGGACTGCGGATGAGTGACTTCCCCGCTGACGGCCGAGTAAATCACGAGCGCGTTCTCGCGCAACTGCCACGGATAGGGCTGCGGGGGGCTGCCCGGATTCTCGCCATCCGGCTCCGCCTTGAGCCGCGAGAACCAGGCCGCCATGTGGTAATAGTCGTCCTGAGTCCAACGCTCGAACGGATGGTTGTGGCACTTCGCGCATTGCAGTCGAATGCCGAAGAAAAGTTGCGCGGTGTTTTCGGCCAAATGATGTGCGTCTTGGACGACGGGTGCTCCGTTGCTGTACGGCCCGCGGAAATAATTCGCCGGAGGGTTGGTGAACGTGCTGCCGCTGGCGGTCAACAACTCCGAGACGACTTCGTTCCACGGCGTGTTCCGTTCGATGTGGCTGCGCAGCCACTGCCGATACGCATGGCTCCCCTTGATCTGAATGGTCAACCGGTTCGCGCGTAAAACGTCGAGCCACTTGTAAGCGAGGTAGTCAGCGAACTCAGGTCGCTCCAGCAACTGATCGATCAGCCGAGCACGTTTGTCGGATGCCTTATCGGCCAGAAAGACACGGCACTCGTCCGGCGTTGGCAAGATGGCGCAGAGATCGAGGTACGCCCGTCGCACGAATTCCTCGTCGGTACAGAGATCGGCCGGGAGCAGGTTGAGCGCCTTGAGTTTCGCAAAGACGTGCCGATCGACGTCGTTGTGCTCGGGCGGATTAGGCCAGACGAAGCTGGGCTGCGGTTCGAGATACGTGAGGCGGGCGCACTCGATGATGCTGAGATAACGGCACAAGATGGCCGCCTCACCCGTCTGCTTCATCTCCACCAGCCCATTGGCATCGACGCCGGCGATGCTGTCATCGCTGCTGCTGAACGCGGTCAATCGGGTGACGTCGCGCACGCTGCCGTCGGCGAAGTGGGCCAACACTGCCAGTTGTTGCCAACGAGCCGGTGCGGTCTGCACTCGGCTGCCGGGAAGAACCTCGATCTTGGTCATGGCCGGTAAGTCAGCCGAGTCGTCATGCACACCCTCGGCCAACCAGCCGCGAACGATCTCTTGCGGAACCGGATTGACCGACAACAACCGAGGCCCTCCCGCGTGAGGGATCTGCCCCAGTCCCTTCTTCAGAATCAAGCTCGCGTCCGCATCGAACCGATTGATGCGGCGGCCTTGAGCGGAGTTCGACAACTCGATGAAGTCGGCCGCCGGATCGTAGCCTCGCAGACTCAGCTTGAACCCACCCCGCCCGCTGGGAATGCCGTGACAAGCCCCCGCGTTGCAACCGGCCACATTGAGCGCCGCGATGAACTCATGCCGGAAACTGACCGGCTGCGGCTTGTCGAAGTCGGTGACGATGATCGGCACGCGCGCCGTCCGCTCTCCTGCCTGAATCACCAACACCGTCTCGCCCACTTTTTGAGGACGCAGCAATCCACCGCGGCTGATTTTCACGAGGTCGGGTGCTTCCACCTTCAGTTCGCAGAAGTGCGTTAAGTCTCGCTCGCTGCCATCGCTGTATCGTCCGGTCACCAGAATCTGTCGCATGCCGCGCGGCCCGGCCAGCCGGATCGTTTCGGGCTGAACCACCAGAGAAACCGGATGCCCCACGAAGGCAGCCTTGTCGGATTGTTTCTCGGGTGAGTCGGCGGCCACCGCGATGGCCGTCGCCAACCAAGCGATTACGAATACGAGCTTGCTCGTTAGAGGCTTCATTGCGCATTCCTGCTCGGGCGCAAAAGATTCCGCCGGAGTCAATCATCCTGGGCCGATTGCTGCATCTCCGGCGCGTGAGGGGCACGAAATCGATGGTAGTCGTCGATGGAAGTTGCGTCGAGCAACGAGCGGAACGGTGAGTGTCACCGTCAAGGTCTGTGCGATCCGTGACAACCGCAACGATCACACATGCTGGGCGTAATGCTGACGGAGACGCTCAACAGCACCAGCGTTGAAGGTCACATGTCTTACAACGGCGAACCACCGCGACGAGTTTCCACGCGACATGCAGGCCGAGTCGGATTTGGTGAGCCTCGTGCGGTTATTCCTTCAACTGGTATTCCTTGATCTTGCGGTACAGCGTCCGTTCGCCGATTCCCAGTAGCGTCGCGGCTTCTTCGCGGTTGCCTTTGGTCACTTCCAATGCACGCTGCATGTAGTACTTCTCGACCTCGTCCAGCTTCTTGCCGATGAGTTGATCGGCTCCGAAAACCATCTCGCCGAACTCGGCTTCGGGGATTGAGCCGGGGGCGGGGCGGATCTCTTCCGGCAGATCATCGAGATCCAGCAGGCCGTCGATGTCGCTGACCAACATGCTTTCGAGAGTGTTCTTCAATTGCCGGATGTTGCCCGGCCAGTCGTAGGTGACCAGCGCGTGGCGGGCGGCTCGCGAGATGTTCGGGACTTCGCGGCCATGATTGTCCGACAGCAGCTTGCGGAAGTGGTCGATCAGCAGCGGGATGTCGGCAACTCGTTCGCGCAGCGGCGGCAGCGTGATGCGGACGACGTTCAATCGGAAATAAAGGTCTTCGCGAAACTTTCCGCTGGAGACCGACTCTTTGAGATCAGCGTTCGTGGCGGCGACGAGTCGCACGTTGACGTCGACTTCATCGTTGCTGCCGACACGCGTGATCCGACGGTTTTCGAGCACGCGCAGCAGTTTGATCTGCGTATCGACCGGCATCTCGCCCACTTCGTCGAGGAACAGCGTGCCGCCGTTGGCGTACTCGAATTTTCCGATCCGCTTGCTCATCGCGCCAGTGAATGAGCCCGCTTCATGGCCGAACAGCTCGCTTTCGAGAATACTTTCCGGCAGGGCCGAGATATTCACGGGGACGAACGGCTTGTTCTTGCGATCGCTGTTTTGGTGCAACGCGCGGGCGACCAGTTCTTTACCGGTGCCGCTCTCGCCGAGGATCAGCACGGTCGTGTTCATGTTCGAGACATGCTTGAGCTGATCGATGACCTTCCGCATCGACGGGCTGTTGCCGATGACTCCCTCGAAGCCGAACTTCTCGTTGAGCCGCCGCGCGAGTTCCGTGTTCTGCCGAATCAGACGCACGCGAGTCGAAGCTTTCTCGACCGACGCGCGCAGCTCGCTGATGTCGAGCGGCTTCGTCAGATACATCGACGCTCCCGCCTGTCCCGCCGCGAGCGCGGACTGCACTGAGGCGTGACCGGTCAGCAGGATGACTTCCGCATCGGGCAGTTCTTCCTTCGTGCGACGGAGCAGCGTCAGTCCGTCGATCTCCCCCATCCGCAGGTCGGTGACGACGACATCGTAGTTTTCTTTCTCGATCAGCTTGAGTCCGGATTCGCCGGAACCAGCGACGGTGCATTCGTAACCGACACGTTCCAGGCTTTCGCCGACCGCCTGCGCGTGGGCTTCGTCGTCATCCACGATCAAGACGCGGATGCCAGTGCCGGGGAGTTCGGGTTTGTCAGCGGGTTGCGTCATAGTGGAGCGACGGGGTCGGGAGTCTTTTTCTGGCCGCCGAGTGTCGTGAGTCTTTCGGCGGTCAAACGACGCGGCCAGAAAAAGACTCCCGACCCCTTGGCGTGGAACGGCAACAAACCATATCGGCAACGACGACTCGCCCGCAAACTAACCCGCAGCGTCAGCGAGGGCGGACGCTTCTGACGATCATTAAACCGGTGAAGCATTCGCCCTCGCTGACGCTTCGGGTTACTACGCGGGTGGCAGCGAGATCGTGAACCGCGTCCCGCGCCCCAGTTCGCTCTCGCAGGTGATCGAGCCGCGATGGGCATCGACAATCTTGCGGACTGTTGGCAGGCCCAGGCCGTTGCCATTCGGTTTCGTCGAAAAGAACACCTCGAACAATCGCGAGCGAGTCTTCTCGTCCATGCCCTGGCCATTGTCGATCACCGCCAAGTGTACGCGACCGTCCCGAGCGAACGTCTGCAATTCCAGCAACCCGCCGTTCGGCATCGCCTGCTGAGCGTTGAGCGCGAGATTCATCAGCACCTGCCGCACCAGCGAGACATCCAACGCGACACGCGGCAGGTCGGTGGCCAAATGCGGGCTGATCTCGACGCGATGTTCTTTGGCCTCGGCAGCAAAGAAGTCGATGAACTCCGTCACGACGAAGTTCAAATCGGCCGGCGTCAGCGTCAACTCGCCGACGCGAGCGAATTTGAGGAACGCATTCAGAATGTCTTCGAGATGCCGGCACTCCTTCTGGATCGTCTGCACCTTGGTCAGCATCCGCCGCTCGCGCTGAGCCTCACTGCCAGTCATGTCCTCGGCCAGCAGTTCCAGCAACATGCTCATCGTCGAAAGCGGGTTCTTGATCTCGTGCGCGAGACCACCGGCCAGCGTCGCGATCTCCGCATACTGCCGCTGCAAGCGCTGGCGTTCGTCGTTCTCAAAGCGGGCGGCGGTCATGGCTGTTGGCTCGTTGCGTCTACCGGATGCGAAGGATGGTACAGAGCCATTCCCGCCGATCACAGGTTGTCCAATTCCAGTCGCACGGCTGGCTAATTCTCCGGCCCCGGGTATGTAATCCGAAGCGTCAGCGAGGGATTGTCTCGTGATTCCCTCGCTGACGCTTCGGGTTACATGGCGGAGCATCTTTCGCAATTTGAACATTAGCCTGCCGTGATTCCAGTCGTTCCGTCTGCGGAGATCCGGCTGCAATCTGGAGGATCAGCCGGACACGGCATTTGGCTGCCGCAGACTCGCATAGGCAACATTGCACTGGTATGTTCACTGCGAGACTAGCGCAATGAGGAGACCACCATGAGCGTTGAGCAATCTGTTGCGAAGCCGATTCCATTACGGCTCTTCTTGCTGGCGCATCCGAAGTCGGAGTCCGCAGCGCTGCTGGCGCAGGAGTTGATGCGGCGGTTTGTCGATCCGCCGGCGAGCGGCGGGCTGCGGTTGCCAGTCTTCTTCACGCCAGATCGCGGCGATGGCAAGCCTCCGGAATGGGGCGGCGATGACGGCATCAATCTCGATGCAGCGGCACACACGCTGGTGGTCGTGTTGGCGGATGCGGTCATGGCTCAAACCGTGGATGGCGGCACGGGAGATGAATGGACCGCATTCCTCGAAGAAGGAATTCAACACGCTCAACCAAGCCGAGCGCACATGGTCTTCGGAGTTGCGATCGGCAAAGAAGGCTATTTGCTTTCCGGCAACAGGCACATGGTCGGAGTGAGCGAAGCGCCCGACGGTCTGAATCCAGGGGAATCGCCCACAGACTTCAAGACCCGAATTCAGCCGTGGCTCGACAGTGCTGCCGATGATGCCGCCCTGCACATCACCATTCGAGCGCTTCAACTCTTGGAACCCAAGGCTCAGGAAGCCACACCCGGCTCTCCCAAGAAGCTGCCGGTGCAACTCTTCCTCAGTCATGCGAAAGCGGACCTCAAGCCGGGTGAAGAGGATCCGGTCCGCGATGTCGAAGACAGCATCAAGGAACTGCCGATCCAGCATTGGTTCGATGCTCAGGACATTCCGCCCGCCGATGAGTTCGAGAAGGTCATCGGCGACGGAATCCGAGATTGCTCGATCGTGGTGGCGTTCTTGACGGACCACTACGCGTCGCGGTTCTACTGCCAGTGGGAGATTCTGAAGGCCAAGGAAATGGACGTCCCGATTCTCGTCGTCGATGCATTGGCGACCGGTGAGACGCGCAACTTTCCGTACCTCGGCAACCTGCCGACGCTGCGTTGGGACAGTGCCGATCGTCCGAGGTCCGCTCGCCGAATCGTGCAGCAAGCCGTCCGCGAGGCCCTGCGATTCATGCACAACCGAGCCAGCTTGACGGCCCTGGCGGCGAATGCTCCGAAAGACGATCCGCCGGTCGACAAGATTCTGGCATCGGCTCCAGAGGCACTTACCTTGCATTGGTCTCCGGCCGACGCGGCATCGCGCGTGTTCTTGTATCCGGACCCGCCGCTGCCGAAACACGAGTTGGACGTGCTGAAGTCATTGCGCCGTCAGGCTGACTTCGTAACTCCGCTCACCAAGGTCGCTCGACGAATGCGATCTCAACCCGCGCGGACGATCGCCGTGTCGATCTCCGAAAGCGGCGACTTGGCACGCTACGGCCTGGGGAAACTGCACGAGCAGACGCTGTCTGACGAAATCTATCTCGACTTGCTGATGGCCGGGCAAAGCATCGCCTACGGAGGCCTGTTGAAGCCCAAACTCAAAGCACAGCCCGGCCAGCCATCGACCACCGATTCCACGACGAACTTCACCGAGCGGTTGTTCGACCTCGTTCGAGGCTATTCGCAACTGGCGAGTAACACGAACGCCACGCTGGCTCCGATCTTGAACATTCCCCCGTGGCCCGTCTGGCTGGCTTACAACGCGAATGTTCTGAAACTGTTCGGCAAAACCGCCAAGCTGAAGAAAGGAGCTCGTCCCTCCGCAACGGAAGTCCCCGAATCCGACGACGTGCTGTTCCCCTCCGGCAATCCATTCAACAAGGAACTGCCCGACACCCCCGAGCGCCGCTTGGCGTGGACTCGCGGTCTCACGCTGATGCGGCAACAGATGACCGATCTCAAAGAATGCCAAGCGCGAGTCATCATCGGCGGCAAGCTCGCCGGATTTTCCGGCCTCTATCCCGGAGTCGTCGAAGAGGCGTGGATGTCGATCGTCGCGAAGCAGCCGCTGTACCTGGTCGGCTTCCTCGGCGGAGCCGCGCGAGCCGTCATCGACCTCCTCGAAGGCCGAGACCGCCCAGAAGTTCGCCAGCCCAATCTCGGCAAGAACGCCCCGCCGATCACCGACATCCTCAAACTCGCCGAGCAGCGGGGCCTCACCGTGATCGGCCCAGGCGACGAGTTGCCGAACCCACTGGACCTGACTGGCAAACTCATCCACCCCGACCGCATCGCCACCGACATCCAATCCGCCTGCCGCAACGGTCTCAAGGCCGCTCTCAACAACGGCCTCGAAGAAGACGAGAATAAAGAACTCTTCCGCTCCACCGACCCACCGCGAATCGCGGAGTTGATTCTGACGGGACTCTCGCGCTGATGACTTCCATTCCGGAATCCTTCGTCGGCCAATGACATCCCGGTTTGACAATCCCCAAGGAGCCAGCGCCCATGCCTGCCTCTCTGGACGACATCACGGCCCCCGGCATTCCCATGCTCTTCATCGGCCAAGAGTTTCTCGAAGACAAACAATGCTCCGACGCCGCCGACCGAGTGCTCGTTTTTCAGCGCTGGATTCCGGGTGCAGGAGACGACGTCTAAGAGAACTGGGTGCCCCCCCCCGTCGCCGGCAACGGCGGCCAAATCTTTGCCAATCCGCAATCACTCTACGAATTCACCCACTCCACAGCGCTCGTCTTTGGTCTGGATCAGATCATTAAGCCACAAACGTTACGAGCACTTCTTCGCCGAGCATATCGATGAGTTTGACTGCAACCGTTGTTTCGCCGGATGGCGCGGCGAGGGTGTACTTGCCAGTAACAAAGTCGGTTTTCCGTTCGGGGATATCGGCGAGGCCGACGTTGAAGACTTGGGCGTCGTAGGCGGCGTCGATGTAGAGGCAATCGACCATCGCGCGCCAGTCGTCAATTTTGGGTGACAGCAAATTGGCTTGACCTTTGAGGCGTTCGAGGACTGTCGGCGAGACGAAGTCTTGAATCTCGACGAGCAATTGGTCGGCTTTGCGGGTGACTTTAATGCGGGCGGTCGCGGGTTGGTGGGCGAGGAAGCGGCCATACTTGGGGTCGGTGCGGAGTTCGATGACTTCGATCTTGTTGACGGCGTGCTTGCCTTTGCGGAGCCGGTTCCAGTCGTCGATCCAGGACTTGGCCGCCAGTTCGCAACCGAGGCAGACCACCGTGACGGGGCGGTCCTCGTCGGGGCGGGATTCGAGTTCGCGTTTGAGTTCTTCCAGGTCGAGCGGCGTTAGCGGGTGGCCGAAGGGGGTGATCTTCACCAGCGATTGGCCGCGTGTGCCGTCGAAGAAAGAATCGGAGCGAGTCCGCTCGACGCCGATGTGTTCGCAGGCGAGGTTGACCGCTTCGTTGTGTTGAATCTGCAAGTCGTAGTCGTTGACGCGCCAAGTGGTGAACCCGAATTGCGCTGGGTTGAGCGGCTCGTCGATGTGTTCGTCGCCAGCATCGAGCAACTGCTTCTGTCGTCCATTTCCGTTGGCCTTGCGAGCGGCGTCAATCTGCTCGGCGACGATTCCGCGCAAGCGTTTGACCGTGGTTTGAATCGCCCCCTTGTTGATGTCGCACCCAATCCACCGCCGTCCCAACTTTTGAGCGACTGCCGCAGTTGTGCCAGAACCGAGAAAGCAGTCCAGCACCAAGTCACCTGGACGAGATGACGCGACCACGATTCGTTCAATGAGTTCCTCCGGCTTTTGTGTTGGGTATTCCGCTCGCTCTGCGCCAGCGGGATTCACCATTGGAACATCCCACATTGAGCCGATCAGTCGTTCTGTTGAGTCCCGATAGACGACGTTGCCTTCTTCGTCTCTCTTTGAAACTCGCCTCTTTTGCTCTGCATCCCAAACGACGACGTTCTGCTTTCGGACTCGTTTGTTCGCGACATATTGATGTGAGAAATGATGCGAGCCGAGCTTCTTCGCGTAGATGTGAATGGTTTGGATATCGCGGGGAAAATACGAGACGAAACTGAATTGCGGCTTGTTTGCAAAGAACCAACAAACTGAGTTCAGGAAATTATCTGCCCCGAAGACTTCGTCGAGAAGGCATCGCAGGTGATGCGATTTCGACTCATCACAATGCACACAGAGCGTGCCATCTTCTGCGAGCAATTCCTTGAGCAGCATGAGCCGCTCGAACATGAATTGGAGGTAGTTGTCGTTGGCCCAGATGTCGGTGTATTGGATTTGCTCGCCGAGGGTGTAGGTTTCACCATCGAGCTTGGCGGTCCCTTTCGGGCCGCGCAGGCTGACCTTGCGGACGTAGTCGGCTCCCGAATCGAACGGCGGGTCGATGTAGATCAGGTTCACCTTCCCGCGAAAGCCGTTGGCCAACAGATGGGCGAGCACTTCCTTGTTGTCGCCGTGAAACAACTGCCCGCCATATTCCGGGACATGGGCTTGGTAATACGGCGCGTCTTCCCAGCAGTCGCGGTTCCACTGCTTGCCCAGCATCTTCAAAAACTGTCGCGGTTGGTTCGGTTTATCGTCGTCCTCCGCGCGGGAGATGCCGGCGATGCTGAGCGCGTCGTGAACCTCGACGCACTGCGCGGGAAACGCGGTGACATGCGAGAGCGGTCGTTTCCCAACCCACGTCAGCATCGGCCGCCCTTTCGCGGCGGTGATTTTGACTTGAGCGGGTGTCGTGGTGGATTTCTTTTTGCTCACGCGATCGGTTCCTGAATGAGACGGCGGACCTCTTGCAGGTTCTCACTGCTCAGACTCTCTTCTTTGGCGAAGATCATTTCGTACTTAAGCCGATCGGGGTTGAGTGTTTCCCAGCGTTTCACGGCGAGCGACTTCAAGCCGTTCTCGCCGTCGATAGCATGACCGCGATCACGCTCCGCTTTGATTTCCACGATCAGCACTCGGCCGGTGCCGCGTTTGCGTCCCTTGCCCGGCTTCTTGCGGATGATGAAGTCGGGGGTGTATCGCCGCCAGTGTCCCGTGGCGTCTTTGTATTCCACGAAGAAATCGGTCTTTGCGGGATCGGTGATCGCGCCGGTGAAAAAGATGTCCTCAATGTCGTCCGGTTTCAGATTCAAATCGGTCAGCATCTGCTCGAAGAAACTGACCTCCGGCCGCGAGTCGAAGTTGTACGGCGTGTAATGGAATCCAAAGTCGGCTGGATTCGTGTCCCGCATCTTTGCCCACGACATCAGCAGATATTCCTTGCCTCGCTGATAAACGATGTCGGCGGTGTAGCAGTCCGTGCCGTCGTCCGCGACTTCGTGCTGAAAACCGTTCGGCTTCACCAGAGCCAACGCCTTTTCAACGGTTTCCTCACGAACTTCGTAGTCGTGCGTTTGCTCTTCGATCTGCCGGGCGAGGCCGTCGAGATCGTTCAGCGGGATGTCGTCGTCGTACAGCCGACGCAGTTCGTCGTAGATCGTCCACAAGTCGAGCCGATATCTGGCGGCCAAATCGACGGCGGCGGAGTAGCAATCCATGTTGTCCAGCGCGGTTTCGATTTCGACCGTGTCGCCCAATTGCCTGAGCACGCGCCGCGAAGCTTGATGCTCGGTGAGAGTCAACGTTCGCTTTCGCAACTTGGCGGCAGGGATCGGCGCGGGACGAGTCAACTTGATCGACGGCGGCAACGCTCCTTCCCTCCGCACCACGGATCGCACGGTCTGCCGAACCACCAGCGGCGGGATGTCGAGCTTCTTCAGCACGATCTTGTCTCGCTTGCTGTTCGTCAGGGCGCGGTTGAGTTCCATCAAGTCCTCGCCATAGGTCTCCTGCAACTGCCGGTCGAGAATCGAGTAGTTGTCGGTCGAAAGATAAACCCGCGCCTTCTTCACGTTTCCCGGCACTTGCCGCAAACAGCGGGTCGCCGCTTGCAACACGAAGTTGTTCGACGTGCGCAGTTTGCGAGCCAACGCACAGGCAAAGAGGCTGGGACAGTTCCAGCCTTCGGTCCCTTTGTTGACCAGCAGGACGACGCGATGCAGCGAGTCGGGCCGATTCAGCGAGTTGAACGCCGTGATGTCTGCGGGCTTGGTCAGTTCGGTATCGGACGTGTTGACGATGCACACCGAAGGGCTCTGCCCGCATTCGGCGAGCGCCTTGTCGATTGCTGGCCGCAGTTCCTTGAGATCGTCGGTTTGCGGAAAGTAGATCGCCAACTTGGCCGCCGCGCCATTCGGAAGTCGCACGTCGCCATACAGCTTGAAGAAATCCTGAACGACGTGATCGAGATACGCCGCCGTGTTGCCGTCAAAGTGAAACGACAGGATGTTGTCCGACAAGTCCTTCAAGTAGCCGTCTCGAATTCCCTGAGCCAACCCGTACCAGAAGACAACATCCTTGAGCGGCTGCCGTTGAAAATACGGCGTGCCGGTGGTGTTCACGACCGCGATGACGTTCGTGTTGGCCGCGAGATAATCGACCGTCAGCCGAACCTTCTTCAATTCCGTATCGAGCGACTGCCCGTAGGTGTGATGGGCTTCATCCGAGAACACGGCCAAGTGCGGCAGGCTCGCGATGGCTTGCAGTCGTCGGTTGGCGATGTCGCGCCGAGCATCTTCCTCACCCGGTCCAAATAGTCCGCCGATGTCTGCCTTGCGGATCGTCTCTTTTTGAATCCGAATCTTTTCGGTGTTGGTGACCACGACGTTGAACGACGAACCCGCGATAACGGGGATGTCCTTTTCGCCGTCGCGCGTGAATGTCAGTTTGACTGATGCTGAGAATTGCTTGTGCAATCTCGGGGGCAGAATGCGGTCGTAAGGAATTTCGACAAGTTCGCGAAGCGATTCGATGATGGTCGTCCCCGGCGCAAAGACGAGCGCATTTTGCACGAACGGTCCATCCGGATATTCCAGCGCCATCGCGAACTCGGTGGCGATAATCGCCCCGATCAGCACCGTCTTTCCAGCTCCCATCGCCAACGCGAGGATGTAGCTGGGATAGTCGAGCGTCAGCGATTCACGGAGCGCTTCGAGTTTGTTCTCGCGAACGAATTCATCGTCGGCTTGAATGTGGCCCCACAATGACTCCATGCCGTGGTCAGCGACGAAGTCCCGAATGGCATCTCGCTCCAGTCCGAGCACTTCACGGAGTTCTCGAAAGCTCGGAAAGAACTCGCGGTAAAGGTCAAAGACGTGCGGCGTGTTTTTTACGAGCCGCAAGTACCAATAGGTTTCCAACGCTCGCAATTGCGGACGCCGCAAAAAGCGCAACGGTTCGCCGTCATCCAGCCGAGACCAGTTGATGATCTCGTCAATGGCCGGAAATGCCTCGCTCGGATGTCCGTCCGCACGCCAAGTATCAACCTCACGTTGAATCGAATCGTGCAGCGACAAGCTCCGTCTCCCATTTCAATCCCAAACGAGTTTTCCCATAACCGTTAAGCATTCTGGGCCGACCATCCTCGCCTGTCTATCAACCGGTTGAGACTATTGATTCCGACCGACGACGTCATCGGCGGACGCATCTTCCTGATGAAGACGGCACATCACGAGCGGGTTCATCGCACCAGAGGCGACAACGTCTTGACGACCGCCACGATCACGACCGTGCCGACAATGTCGAGCAGAGCTCCGTAGCGGATCATGCGGCTCAGCGGGACCAGGCCGGAGCCGTAGACGATGGCGTTGCAGGGAGTGCTCACTGGGAGCATGAAGCCGAGGCTGCATCCGAACGTCGCGCCGAGCGCTGGCTCCAGCGGATCGACGCCGGCGGCGAGTGCCATGCTGATCACGACTGGCACGACGATGTTGGCCGATGCCGTGTTGGAGGTCGCTTCGGAGACCAGGGTCGCGACGAGAGTTGCCGCGACGAGGAACCCGAAACTGCCCGCGTTCGGCAGCAACGTGATCATGTTTTTGCCGATCACATTCGCGAGCTCCGTCTCTTGAGCCAACATGCCGAAGGCAAAGCCGCCGCCGTACAGCAGCACGACGCCCCAATCAATCTGCGTCGCTTCGGGCCACATCAACGCGGGTCGGCCGCGCTCGCCCGGCAGCAGAAACAGCAGCCCCGCGCCGAGCAACGCCGGCACCGCTTCGGGAAGGCTCAGCTTGCACCATTTGTAGGCGTCGCTGGTCTCGCCCCAGCCGAGTGCGACGACTCCGGGAGCGATCCACAGCACCACCATCACCAGGAACGCGACCAGCGTGCTGATTTGCCCGCGCGTCCACGGGCCAAGCTGCTGACGCTGACGTTCGAGGTACTCGCGACCGCCGGCGAGTTCACGAACCCCCGCTGGGCAGAGCCAATTCAGGTATGCAAACAAGAAGAGGAACAGCACCACGACCACCGGCACGCCGATCAGACACCACTCGAAGAAGGTGATCTCGGCCGGTGCGCCGTTGATCGTGATTTGCTGCCGAATGAAGTTCAGTCCAATCACGTTCGGCGGAGTTCCAATCGGCGTCGCCAGTCCGCCGATCGACGCCGCGAACGACGTCATCAGCATCAACCCCGTCGCGTATCGCGGATCAAGCTGCTTCCGTTCGGTCCCCACTTCCTCCGGGAGAGGGGAAGACGGTGACTCATCGCGCAGCACCTTCAGGATCGACAGGCCGATGGCGAACATCATCGCGGTCGTCGCCGTGTTGCTGATCCAGGCGGAGATGAATGCCGTCGTGGCTCCGAATGCGAAGAGCACTCGCGACGGACTGCCGCCGACCGCTTTGAGCGTCAGCACGCTCAGCGCCAATCTTCGGTCGAGGCCGTGCAGTTCGATGGCTCGCGCCAGCATGAATGAGCCGATGAAGAGGAACATCAATTGATCGGCGAATGGAGCGAACACGTTCTTCGCCGGTGCCACCTGCAACATGACGCACGCGGTCGCGCCGAGCAGCGCGGTCAGCGCCATCGGGATCGCTTCCGTTACCCATAGCACGACGACCGCCGCCATCACCGCCGCCAACCGATGCGCTGTGGGCTTGTCGGCCAGACTCTCAAAGTTCGCCGAAAGAACAAACGCAAATAACAACGGCGCGAGCACCAGCCCGGTGCGGCGTCGCAGGAGATCAATTCGTGATTCAAGACTCATGTTTTCATTTTCCGCCCTCCATTTTCCGCCAGCTTGTTCCAATTTCCGAAGAGAGCTGGCGGAAAATGAAGGGCGAAAAATGAAGGCCACAAGACGAACTCATTTTGAACGCAATCGTTCCGTGAGTTCGCGAACCGTCGTGGTGATGCGATCCTCGACACCCGACCGCCATGACGATGGCAGATTGCTGTAGCGCATCGCTCCGACCCCTTCGTAGCCACCCTCTTTGAGCACTCGTTCCGAGGGGATGTATGCCATCACGTCGTTGCTGTAGCCGGCGACCCAGACCGGGCCGTCGCCGAGTTCCCGCTTCAGCCGCAGTGCGTAGTCGATAACGACTTCGCCACCGAGCGTGACCAGCGTCAGATCGCCGCCGAATTGCAGAACTTGAATCGGATACGGATAGCTCTCGCGGACTTTGCCGTTCTTCTCGTGTTCCGCGAGCAACGCTTCCGTGCGGCGTTTCTCGTAGCCGTCTTTCGATTCACGCCGGGCGAGCAACTCGTCACGAGTCACCGGTTCGAACGGCAGATCAACTTCCTTCAAATCGAACTTCAGCGGCCCGCGAATCGGTTTCGGCACTGGTAACAGCGCGGCCTCGACAGCGGTCGCGAGCGTTTTGCCGTGAGTCATGGCCCACTCAATCTGTCCGCGCGGGTACGGATTCTGATCGCCTCCGCAGCCCATCACGAACAGCGCGGTCGCGCCGGGATGAGCCTTCTCGATCTCGGTCTGAGCGTAGCCGGCGTAGTCCGCGTTGATCTGCATCAACCCGGTTGTCGTGTTATGGCAAGCGTAGCCAAACGCGACCGCTCGCAGCGTTTTGCCGTCGAGCGATTCGATGCGCAGCACCGGCACGTCGTGATCGACCGGGCCGTCGGGATACGGGCTGTTCTGGAATCCGTCTTTCGTCGGCAGCCGGCGATTCATCGCGACGCTGCACCGAGCGTGGCTGTACGACAACTTGGCTGGTTGCAGATCTTCCACCGCCGCTCCGATCACGCCGACCAGCTTGTCGGTCAGTGAGACGAAGTACGACTCGACCCGCTGCCGCTGTTCGGGATCGAGCGGATACATCACCGACATCTCAAGATCGTCTTTCACGACCGGTCCGCAATGGGTGTGCGAGCAGTTCAGCAACAAGCCTTTCGGATCGACTTTGTATTTCTCCGCGACACCCTTCACGACTTGCAGCCGCAGCGGACGCGGAATACTGATGAGATCAGTCGTGACGATGACAGCCCGCGTTCCGGCCGAATCCTCTATCGCCAGCGCCTTCGCGTGCAGTTCGGAGAGGACTCCCTCGGACGGTTTTGTGCGTCCGGCATAGCCGGCCATCCACATTGGCTGACGTGGCGTGATCGCGACGGTGGCCACGCCTACTTTCCATTCCGCGTCTTCGGCTTGGCACGTGGCCGACGCGGCGACAATGATCAACAGCGAATTCAACAACCAACGCGACATGTTGTGCTCCCCCAAGTGTGGCCGACAGCCGATCGCCGTCTGCCGAAAGCCGTGATACCGTTTTTGATTTGCGGTGTTCGCGAGTCGAAGGAAAAGGATAACGGCTATCGGCCGACGGCTCACGGCTATCGGCCGGGCAGGAAGCCCAACGGTCGGTGCGATGATGGCGTATCGAGGCCACACTTCTGCCGAACTTTCGCATTTCTTTGCTCGGCATCGAAAATCCCTTCAACGAATTGGCCCGTTCGCGCCAAGAGTTCTACGTAGTGTCTCGGTGGCAGAGGCACCATGGACTTGCAGCAGCAATCTGACGAGCGGCTGATCCAACTGGTGGCGAATGACCAGCGCGAGCCGCTCACGCTTTTGCTGCGGCGACATGCGAATTCCGTGTTGACGTTTTTGGTGCGGATGGTGGGAGATCGGGCTCGCGGGGAAGAGTTGTTTCAAGAGGTCTTCCTGGCGGTGTGGACGGGCCGGCAGACGTATCGGTTTCCTCGGCCGTTTCGAGCGTGGCTGTTAGGCACCTTCGCGTTGGTCGGAGCGGTTCTGCTCGCGTTGACGATTCGTGCGGAGAACCTTGGTCCGACGCCGTATGACTTGCGCGTGCTCGGGCAATCGGAACTGCGGCCGGGGACGGATGCCTCGTTGCGTGTGTTGTTGGTCAATCGTCCGAATCAGCGGCGGCCGGTGGCGAACGTGCCGGTCTCGATTGAGTTGCTGCGTAACTCGACCAAGCAGCGCGTGCAGCTCGTCAGCTTTCGGACGGACGGGCAGGGGACTGGTCGGCTGAGATTCCGCATCCCCGATTGGTCCGACGGCGAATGCCAATTGCGAGTCGTCGCCGATGTCGGTTGGGGCTTTTGGAATGACGACGAAGTACTCGAACGACCGGTGACGCTCAAGCGGTCGTGGCGGCTGATGCTCAGCAGCGACAAGCCGGTGTATCAGCCGGCTCAGACCATCCACATGCGCAGTCTCGCGCTGCGACGCCCCGATCGCCGACCAGTCGCGGGGGAGCGTGCGGTCTTCTCGGTGAGCGATCCGAAAGGGAACGTGATCTTCAAGCAAGCGGGAGTGACGAGTTCCTTCGGCATCGCCTCCGCCGACTGCCCGCTGGCCGACGAGATCCTTCACGGCGAGTACCGGCTCGAATGCCAGCTCGGCGACACGACTTCGCGTGAGACGGTCGAGGTCAAGCCGTATGTGCTGCCGAAGTTCGCGGTCTCGGTGGAGTTCAATCAACCCTATTACCTGCCGGGCGAGGTCGTGCGCGGCGTTGTGTCGGCGAAGTATTTCTTCGGGAAGCCGGTGGCGGATGCAGAAGTCAGCGTCACGATCGCGACGCATTCGCCTTTCGGGAAGATGAAAGCAGATGCGTTGGAACCCAAGTCGCCAACGAAGGTCGAGCTTTCACGAGTCGCTTCAAAGTTGTTGCTTCACACCGACTCATCCGGCCGAACCGAGTTCGTATTTCCGTTGCCGGAATCGCTCATCGTTCGCCCTCAAGAGAATGGCTCGGCGCGCGTGACGTTTGACGTGAACGTCACCGATCGTGCCGAGCAATCGCAGTCGAAGTCGTTGACCTGCCTGGTTGCTTCACAGCCGATTCAGATCGAGGTGATTCCGGAAGCGGGACAGCTCGTGCCGGGTGTGTCGAATCGCATTTACGTCTGGACGACGTATCCCGACGGACGATCGGCCAAAACGCGAGTCGCGATCGCTGGACTGTCGCACGAATTGGCGACGAACGAACTCGGCGTTGCGGTGTTCGAGACCGGGGCCACGGAAAGGGGTCGGGAGTCTTTTCTTCCGGTCGGCGAATCAGACTCTCTTAACACCGAACGAACTCTTCGCCGACCGGAAAAAAAGACTCCCGACCCCGTCGCGTCGCTCACCGTTTCCGCGACCGATGCCGAAGGCCGAGTCGGTCGTCGCGACGTCGTACTGAACCAGCGCGGCCCCGGCAGCTTCCTGCTGCGAACCGACAAGGGGATCTACAACGGTGGCGACACGCTGCGGATCGTGACGCTCGGTGGCGGTATCGAGCCGGTCTTTGTCGATCTGCTCAAGGAAGGTCAAACGCTGTTGACCGAAACGATCGCGATGCGCGATGGGCATGGCGAATATCAATTCGATTTGCCGTCGGACCTCAGTGGCACGTTGGAGTTGGTCGCGTATCGCTTCAACGGCGAGGGTTTCCCCGTGCGGCAATCGCGGGTGATCCAAGTTCAACAAGCGAATGATCTCTCATTGGATGTCACGACGGACCGTCCCGAATATCGACCGGGAGAAACCGCGAAGCTGTCGCTGCAACTGCGCGGGCGCGACGGCAAACCTCAGCCGGGAGCGATCAGTTTGTCGGCCGTCGATGAAGCAGTCTTCGCAGTCATGTCCGCGAAGCCGGGGCGCGAGCAGGATTTCTTCAACGTCGAACAAGAGCTGCTGCAGCCGGTGCTCACGGCATACCCGTGGATGTCGGGAGGTTCGCCGAACGTCGCTCCGAAAGATCGCGAACTCTTTGAGCAAGCGATGTTCGCTCAAGCGGGACGCGGCCGAGCCACCGGCGGGCGAGCCGCTTTGCTCGAACAACTGCAACCGTTCTTGGAGGGGGCCGAAGCGAACTTCACGGAAGTCTTCGAGCGACCGGACTGGGATCAGCTCGTCTCCGATGACATTCTCCCGGCGAACATCAAGCAGCAGTTGAAGAACAACGGTTCGCAGCACTCGTTGGATTTGGATTCGTTTCCTCAGAAGCAAGAGCGGGCGACTCGCGACAAGCAGTGGTGGAATGAGACGCTGGGGCCAAGCTGGTTCTTGTACCTCGTGATGTTGGGAGTCGGCGGATTCATGTCGCTGTTGCGATCGGCATCGGGATGCGTAGTGCGAATCTCTGAGATTTTGGTGACCAGCGCGATCATCGCCGTTCTCATCGCGATGCTGTTGCCGGCGGTGCAACAAGCTCGCGAGGCAGCGCGGCGCAGCCAGGTGAAGAACGATCTCAAGCAAATCGGGCTGGCACTGCATAACTTCCGCGACGTTCACGGCGAGTTCCCGGAGGCCGCGAACGATGTTGCCGGCGGCAGTGACTCGGTGCGCGTGCGACAGTGGTTCCCGGAGACGCTGCTGTGGCGGCCGGAGGTCGTCACCGATGACGCGGGCCGAGCGACGCTCGACGTGCCGCTGGCTGATTCGATCACGACATGGAGACTGTCGGCCAGCGCGGTCACGTCGGAAGGGAAGCTCGCTGCGAAGCTGGCGGATCTGCGTGTCTTTCAACCGTTCTTCGTGGATCTCAACCTGCCGATCGCGTTGACTCGCGGTGATGAGATTTCGGTGCCGGCGGTTGTCTACAGCTATCTCGATCAGCCGCAGACGGTGAAGCTGACGCTCGACCAAGCCGATTGGTTCGAGCCGCTCGGCGAAGACCTCGGTAGCCGAAGTCGTGAGACTTCGGACCGAACACTCACGAGTTCGGCTACATCGAAGACCGCCACCGAACTGACGCTGGAACTCGCCCCACGCGAAGTGCGATCGGTGCGCTTCCGGCTGCGAGCAAAACGAGTGGGCTCACACAAGCTGCTCGTCACCGCGCGAGCGGCCGACATTGCGGACGCCATTCAACGGGACATCACCGTCGAACCAGAAGGGGAGCGGATCGAGACCGTCTTCAACGGCACGCTCGATCAACAGGACAGTGTCGTCGTCGATGTTCCGTCTGCCGCGATCGACGGCAGTGCGAAGACGATCTTGAAGCTGTACCCGTCGAGCTTCAGCCAAGTCGTCGAAGGCTTGGATGCGATCTTCCAAATGCCGCACGGCTGCTTCGAGCAGACTTCGTCGACAACGTACCCAAACATCCTCGCGCTGGATTATCTGATGAGTACTGCCTCCGCGAACAATTTGGCGAGCCGGGTGGCGTCAGCCCAATGGTGCTGACTTTGATTTTGCGTTGGAATTGTCCGGACCACGGCATGGGGTTTGCGCGTAGCTGTCAGATTTCCTCACGGAGGTCATTCTGGCATGGTCAAGCACGGTAACGCGGGGGTTTCGGGTGATTCT
>CAMDPX010000010.1 GCA_945905295.1 Planctomyces sp. SH-PL62
CTTCGAGCGCCGGCCCACCACGGACTCGTCAGTCGGTTTTGGATGGGCCGGCGCTCGAAGCGAGCTTGTCCCACCCTACATTGGGTTACGGCGCATCCGCGCCGTTTCACCGCTCGGACGCGACTTCGTTGAGCAGCTTCAGCACCGTCTCGACGATCTGCGGCGAAGCGCCGGTTTCCAGATAGCTGGAGCGTGCGCGCCACGTTTCGTAGCCGGCGAGTTCGTGTTGCTGCGGTGTCGGCAAGTAGCCGTTCCAGCCATTCGCGAGTGCGATCGTAAACGTCGGTTTCAACGGACTGCGACGTTTGATCTCCAGGCCGATCTCCGTGAAGACCTCGGCCGGGATCGCCACGATCCCCAGTTCGCCGATGCGGATCGCTTGCAGCTTGAGCTTCACGGTATCGGGGTACTCGGCCAGCAACAGCGTCTCGCGAGCGTAAATGTCCGGCATCGTTTTGTACGGGAACGGTCCCGCCTTCTCGATGCGTGCCTTGGCGGCGGCGATGTCGTCGGCCGACGGCTTGCGGACCTTCAGTTCGATCTCGGTCTCGCGCATCGCGATGGTTGCGGTCGAGCGGTACTCGGCTTTCTCGTGTGCGGTGATTGCGGCCGTCGCGACGCTGTTGGCGACGAGTTTGAGCTTCTCGAACGGCTCATACTTCGGAGGCATCGTCAGACCGAAGTTGACGTTGTTGACGTCGCCGCTCGTGCCGTTCGACATCAGTCCGACGAACGGCGTCTTTCCAGAATTGTCCGCCTTGAGCAGTTGCCCGATCCGCTCGGCGAACGCTCCGAAGTAGTCGGCCGACAGATCGCCGCCGGTCCCGCCGACGTAGTGCAGCGAGTAATTCGCCAAGAATGCTCGCGGCTGCCCTTCGGGGGATTGCACGCTCAGGAAGCTGACCTCTGGGTCCACCGGTCCGACAGACTTTGTCACCTTAGGATTGTTGAAACCCGGATTCATCCGCGCTTGGTCGATCAAGCCGAATGGGTTCGTCTCGCTGCTGGGTTCTTTCAGGAACCAGCGGCGATTGAAGACCTGCGTTTCGTCGCGACCGACGCCCCACGCGACACGAGCCGGCGCGAGGTTGTCGTTCGCCTGCTTGATGCCAGCCGCGATCCGTTCCGTCAGGAACTCGACGTATTCGACGATCGGCTCGCTCTGAAACGCGCCAGTGACTGTGGGGCACGAATGCGCGTGCGTGGACGAAATCAGCATTCGATCGGTCGGGATGCCGGTCAGTTTGTTAGCTCGCTGCTTGGCATCATCCATGAGCTCGCGGCGGATCACGCAGTTGTCTACGACGACGAACGCCACGCGCGTTTTTCCATCGTCCAGCACCAGGCACCGCGCGTGCAGCGGATCGGCCGCCCGCTTCGCCGGAGCATCCTGCATGTTGCCGTTCATCGAGATGGGAAACTTCAGCGGCGTGACATCCATCGCGAACGCTCCCGCGCGGAGTTCTCCGCCTTTCGATTGTGAAGTGGTCGTGGCCAGGCTGACCCAAACGAGCAACAACATCATTGGTAGCCGCGACAACATGAGGTTCTCCTTCGTGAATGCGGATGAGAAGAAATCTTGGGACACGTTATCGCTCACAGCGCGATCCGTGAAACAGTCAGGCGAGCGGGGCGGCATCAGCCCCCCCGGTGCGTTCATTGCAGGACCGGGGGGCTGACGCCGCCCCGCTCGCCTGGTTCATTCATCGGCCCGGACGTAGGCGTCCGGGCTACAAAGAGGCGGGGTGCTTGCTATCCTCCCGCCGCCCTGCGGTCGAGTTTCCGATGCGCTTGGCCAATCGAAGGAGATTTTCATGCGAGCGGTTTGCCAACGGTTTGGAGTGCTGGCGGTGGTGGTCGCGGCGGCGGTGTGTGGGTTCACGTTGCCGGCTCAGGAAGAGGAGATGGTCAATGAGCTTTCGCCGTTCTACGGTTTCAAGCCGATAGAAATGGTGAAGCTGTCGGATCGTTCGGCCAACCTTGTGGCGGGTGACTTGAACAAGGATGGCCTGGCCGATCTGGCGATTGCCGACAACGCTCACAGTCGCATCGACCTGTTGCTGCAACGAGCGGCCAAGCCGGCGAATGCTCCGACAGGTAAGCCGGAGGTCAATCAGTTCGCGGCGCACTGGCGGTTCGAGCATCGCAAGCTGAGCGTCGATCACGACATCGCGGCGATGGCCTTGGGCGACTTCAACCACGACGGCCGCACCGACATCGCTTACTTCGGCGGCACCGACAAGCTCGTCATTCGTTTTCAGCCGAAGACCGGCGAATGGATCGAGAAGACCACCATCCGTCTGCCCGACGTTCCCGCGTTCGCGTGGGTCGTGCTCGCGGGAGACCTCAACAGCGACGGTCGCGACGACATTGCCGTGCTCGGCCTCACCCAAACGTATCTGCTCTATCAGCAAAAGGACGGCAAGCTCGCCGCGCCGGAGAGCCTGTTCAATACGTCGCAACGGCTGACGCTGGGGCAGATCGCGGACCTCGACGGCGACGGCCGCAAAGATCTTTGTTACCTCTCGAACGATGAGGGAGAGCAATCGCTCGCCGCGCGGCTGCAAGGTCAGGACGGCAAGCTCGGCCCCGAACTGCGCTTCGAGATGACGAAGCCGCGGTCAGTCTCGATCGCTCAAATGGACCGCACGCCGCAGGTCGAAGTGCTGACCGTCGATGCCACCACTGGCCGCGTCAAAGTCCTGCAAATGGAGCGGCCCGCTCCCAAGCCGGGTGAGTTATCCAGCCGGTTGATTCAATACGGACTCGGCCAGCAGGGAGCCGCCACGAATCGGGACGTCGCGATCGCCGACCTCGACGGTGATGGGCTCAAGGATGTCGTTGTGTCCGACTCCGAAGCCGCGCGGATGATCGTCTTCAAGCAACGCAAAGGGATCGGCCTCGAACAAGGCGAAGCGTTTTCCGGTCTCGTCGGCGCGGACCAAATCCGAGCGGCTGATCTCGATGACAACGGATCTGCGGAAGTCGTGGTGCTCAGCACGAAGGAGAAGACGATCGGAGTCAGCCGCATGGTCGAAGGCCGATTGACGTTTCCACAAGCGCTGCCGATGGGTGGCAAAGAGCCGATCGCGCTGGAACTCGCCGACCTCGACAACGACAAGCACCTCGATGTGATCTATCTGACGAAAGCCCGCGCCGCACGCGAAACGACTTACACGCTCGAAGCTCTGCACCGCGCGGCCAACGGTAGTTGGGAGCCGCATCAATTCGACGGCAAGCCCTCCGTCACGTTGGAGCTCAAGGCGTCGCCGAACCGCATCCAACGACTCGACATCAACGGCGATGGGAAGCCGGAGTTCATGATCTTCGGCGGCAGCGACAAAGCTCCGTCGCTGTTCACGCTCGATGAGAAGGGGGTGCCGAAAGAAATGAAGACCGAAGGGGGCATTCAACTCGGCAACGTGCAGCCAGGAGCCGTCTTCTTCGGGCAAACGCCGAACCCCACGATGCTGGTCGCGCAAGACAAGTTTGTCCGCAACATGCGCTTCGACGAAGCAACGCGCGGCTGGCAAGTCGCCGATCAATTCAACGTGGCCGAAGCGACCGCCAAGACGGTCGGCGCGGCCTCCATCAATCTCGATGGAAAGCCCGGCAACGAGATCGTGTTGATCGACGTCGGCGTGCAGAAGCTGAAAGTCTTGCGGCTGGAAGAGGGCGTTTACCGTCCGTGGCAAGAAGTGGAACTCGGCCGCTTCCCATTCAAGTCCGCGCACGTTTCCGATCTCAACGGCGACGGCCAGGATGATCTGCTACTGTTCGGCCAGGGCAAGTTCGCCGTGCTGTACTCCGGCCGCGCTGATCCCACGATGAGAGAGCTCGCCAGCTACGAAACCAAAACGGAGAAGACCTTCTTCGCCGACGTGGTCGGCGGCGATCTGAACGGCGACGCTCAACCTGATCTGGCCGCGATCGACACGCGCTCGCACAACCTCGAAATCCTGAACTTCACACCGGGGACTGCCGACCAAGCCGCCTCGCTCCGCTCGGCCCTGGCGTTTCAAATCTTCGAGGAGAAGAGCTTCTCACGCGAAGATGAAGGAGGGGACTTCGAGCCGCGCGAATCGCTGATCATCGACGTCACCAACGACGGCCGCCCCGACTTGGTGCTGCTGGTTCACGACCGCATCTTGATCTACCCACAAGACGACGGCCGCTCGGAAGTGGCCACGACGCCCGCCGCCGCGCGGTAAGGCGGAGCGGCGAATCCGCCAGAGGGCCAGGCACCCATTCGTTGCTCGTCAATTCGAGGTCGGCTTGAGGAATCCTCGATTCCGCAGCCAGTCGGTACAGGCCGTCGTCCAAGTCGAGCATGCCGCGTTTGTCGGCCGCACTCCAAAACCGTGACCGCCGGACGCATAGACGTGCAAGTCCGAATGAATGCCGGCTCGCTTCAACGCCAGGTAGAACGTGACACTGTGCTCCACGTCGCTGATCGGATCGTCCGAGGCGTGAACGAACAACAGCGGGGGCGCGTCCACCGGCAGCTTCACTGTGGGAGAGAGTGGCCCCACCTCCTTGAACTTGAAGTAACCCGAATAGACCGGGATGCCGAAGTCAGGCCGGCAACTGATTTCGTCGATGGCGTCGATTGGTTCGTACGTCCGCTTCTCGAAGTTGGTCGCGGTTGCTCCGACAAGGTGTCCGCCCGCCGAGAATCCAATCATGCCGATCCGCTGCGGGTCGATGCCCCACTCCTTCGCCTTACTGCGCACGAGGCTGACCGCACGCTGAGCATCTTTCACTGGGCCGATCGGCGGCACCCCCTTCTCGTCGCCGGGGCGGCGCGGGCAGCGATACTTCAAGATGATGCCGGTCATGCCCAGCGAGTTCAGCCACTCGGCGATTTCTTCCCCTTCGACGTCCCAGCCAAGATTGTGATATCCGCCGCCCGGGCAGATCAGCATGGCAGTCCCGGTGTTCTTGTCGCTCGCCGGCCGATAGATCGTGAGTGTCGGCTTGGTGACGTTGGTCTTCCACTTCGTCGGTTTGCCGGCGACTTCATACGGCTTGCCTTTGACCATGAGCTGGATGAACTTCTCTTCGCCGATCGTCTCGGCATTGTCATCGGCCGGTTTGCCCGGCCAGAGGTCGATGACGAGCGGTTGATCGGCGGCCATCAGCGAGCTCGCGAGCAAACCGAGAAACAACGAGATGGTCAGTGCGATGGACTTCATGGAAAGGCTCCGGCAACGTGTTCGTAGGATGGGCATTCTTGCCCGTCCTGTCTTCTCACCAATGCGGTCGGGACGGAGTCCCAACCTACTCCGGCAACACGACAAAGGCGGCGAACTGGGGTTCGGTGACTGGTAACTCCACGTTTGGCATTCCGACCGGCGGCGGAGGCGTGATCGGCTTCATGGGGACTCGCACGGGGCGGCCATCGTAGACGCCTGACACCAGCGATGCACCGAAGAAGTCCTTGACGCTCACGATCCGAAACTTCTGCCCCGATGTGAGCACGCGCGACAAATCGACATCGACCTCCGGCAGCTTCGCAGGATTGAGCACAGCCACATGAGCGCGGCCCGGTTCGTGAGCGTTCGGCCGGACGATCACTTGCAGCTTGGACGGAGCACCTTTCGTGAACGTGCTCTTGGCGTCGAGTCCGGTTGTCGCTCGCCATTCCGTGAAACTCAGGCCGCGACTCTTTGAGCTTTCGACGACGGAGCACTCACCCCAGCGGCCGTCGGTCACGTAGTAATCGTTCTCGTTCCAGCGCAGACCGCCGAGCAACAGCCGCTCGGCTCCTTCCAGCGACACGACCGTGGATGAGGCAACGATCGTGTTGTGCATGACGGTCGCCTTGCGGAAGTCGCGGAGCACGAGGCCCTCCGAGTAATTGCCGGTGCAGACGACATCCTCATTGGTGGTGCCCCACGGATAGCCCAGCCGCATTCCGCCTCCGACGATCACATTGTCGCGCACCGCGATCCGTTCGGCGGGCGAACCGCCACCCACCATGATGCCCGACGCGTTATCTCCCTTGCGTGTCAGACAGCCGTTTTCGAAGGCGATGTTGCCGTCGATCTCGAAGCCCTTGAGCGACGCCTTCTCCGAGCCGTAAACGTGAATCCCATACGCGAACTGATGGAACACGACGTTGTCCACGATCCGCTTGGTCCCGCGAGCGTTCTGCGCGTAGATCGCATGTCCGTGACCGCGATCCGGACCGCGCCAACCGTTGTTGTAGATCAGGCAGCCGGAGACCTCGCCTCCTTCACCTTCAGCCCAGAAGCCGAACCCGCTGCCGCAGTCATGCACCACGAGATTCACGACCGAGACGCGGTCTCCGCGCACATCGACATTGCCGCGCCGAATATCGGCCGGCCACGAGCCAGCGATCTTGGTCTCTCGCAGCGGATGACTGCACGTCACCTCGAAGTCGCGATAGACGGCATCCGCTCCGAGCATCAAGAACAGCCCGTTGTCCCGTTCGTCCCCGTCACGCGGCTGCGTGTCGATCGTCACTCGCCCCCCACGCTCGCCGCGCACCACCACCGGAGTTCCCGGCCGGCCGCTCAGCCGCGACACGAAGCCGCCACGATACGTCCCCGCATGAATCCAAACGGTGTCTCCTGGCTTCACGACATCAGTCGCGACCAGAGCGGTTCCCAAATCCCACGGCTCCGCAACCGATCCTTGGCCTTTCGGTAAGCCATTCGGAGTCACATGAAAATCGGCAGCCTCAATTTGGACCACGGCGACGAGCACAATGATCACGCTCAGCCAACGATATCGAGTCGGCGTCGTCATTTTTGACTCCCAATGGATTTCGCTCGCATCTCAAAACATCACGGAATGGCGAATCGCAGCAGTTGGCCGTGGCGGTCTCGGCAAAGGATTTGGCGATTCGAGACGACCACATGCGGCCAGACATCGTCGGTGGCGAGGCGGCTGACGCGGGCCAACTCGCGATACGTCTTGTTGGGTGAGGCAGACGTTTCCGCCAGAAGAAGTTCGCCGCGCCCTGCCCAGACGATGAGTTTGTCATCGGACGTGACGACGACCGAACCGGCATCGCCGACGGGTGGACCTTCCCAAACGAGCTCTCCGGTTCGCCAGTCGAGACATCGCAGCCGGTTCCATGCAACGTAGATTCGGCCGCCATGAATCACCGGAGTACAGGCCTTCGAGCCGAATGGCTGCTCCCAAAGTTTCTCGGCACCGCGCAGCGTGATTCGCAGTTTGCACATCGCCCGATGGTTGTATTCGGAGGTGATGAGCACGCAGTCGTCCTGCACGGCGGGGCTGGCGATGTTGTTGGCGAACTCGGTGATCCACGGATAAGTCGCGACCGTTTCGCCGGCATGAGCGGCATCGAGTCGCACGACCAGCAAGCCGTCGAACGTTAATGCCGCGACGCATGGGACTCCTTCGACGGTGATCGGCGACAACCCGCCGCTGTGTCCGGCAACACTCGTGGCTTGAGATCGCCAGACTTCGCGGCCCGTACGTTTTTCAAACGCGACGATGGTTCCCGTCGGGCCGCCGACTTCAACCAGCAGCCAGTTGTGATGCACCAGCGGCGCGGACGTGTAACCGTAATCTCGCTGGCCGCTGCGACCGACTTTCGCACGCCTCGGCATGTGGTAGTCGTCGTAGAGACTACGGTGCCAAACCTTGGCTCCGCGCTGTCGTGTGTCCCAGCAATGCAGATCGCCGTCGGCACTCAACGTGTAAAGGAACTGTGTGTCCGGATCGAATTCCGGCGTCGAAGACGGTCCTGAATACAGCCCCTCATCGCCCATCGCGTTTCGTCCGTAACGCGGAGTTTTGTAAGACACCGTCCAGACGGCCTCACCGGTCTGAGCATTCAAGCACGAGACGATGTTCTGCCCGTCTCGATGTCCCAGCGCGAAGATCTGCTCGCCGACAAGCAGTGGCGAAGAGGCTCCCTCGCCAACGTTCGCGGTCCACGTTGGCTTCGAGTCGATCCAGCGCGAGCCGTTCCACCCCGAAGCTTCTTGAATGACGCCGTGGCGTTGCGAGCCTCGCCAATGCGCCCAGTCCTCAGCCGAGGCGAGGACGGCAATGCTCCAACCGATCATCGCGACCGCTCCGATTCGTCTCGGCCTGCGACTGCGCGAGGTCTCGATCGCATCGTTACCGTTCCATGATTCCACTGCCATGCGGACGCTCCTGCGGTCGCCAGACCTGACCCTTGTGCCTGCGAGTCAGGGCATTGAAACTGGAACCGGTGGTGTTTACCACGCTTCGATATTTCGACACGCCTCTCGCGAGATCTGCGCATGACGCTGCCCATTGTGTTTCGTGGCCAAATCGTGTTTCCCGATCGCATCGAACGGGGAGCGATCCTTGTCCGTGAGGGACGAATCACCGACGTGCTTAATGCCGGGGCGACATTGCCGGGCGAGGCAACCATTGTGGATGCGGGCGACGGATATCTCGCGCCGGGCTTCGTAGAACTGCACTGTCACGGCGGCGACGGTGGCGATTTCATGGATGGGACGGACGAGTCGTTTCGGCTTGCGCTACAAGCTCACGCGCGACACGGTACGACGCGCATGGCGATCACCACGACGGTCGCGCGGCACGATCAGATTCTCGCCACGTTGGAACTCACTCGGCAGTTTCGTCGCACTCCGGAACCGAATGGCTCGCGCGTGATGGGGGCTCACTTTTATGGACCCTACTTCCGCTACGAGGCGCGTGGAGCTCATCCTGGCGCGTCGGTTCGGCCGGCGGTTCAGCAGGAGTTCGATCAATACCTCGAATACGCCGACGATCTCGTGACCGCCACAGTCGCTCCCGAAATCGTCGGAGCCAAAGAGTTCGCGCTAGCCTGCCGGGCGAAAGGGGTGCGGACGAACGTCGGTCACTCATGGGCGACGTTCGCTCAAATGACCGAGGCCGTCGGGTGGGGCGTGCGGCACATCGATCATCTGTTTTGCGCGATGTCCGACAAGAGCAAGCTGCGGCAGTTTCAGATGTATCCGATGCAGGGAGGCGTGCTCGAAGCGACGCTCTATTACGACGAACTAACCACCGAGGTCATCGCCGACGGCAAGCATCTCGACGCGAGCCTGCTGCTGTTAGCCTTGAAGATCAAAGGCCCGGATCGGCTCGCTCTGGTGACCGATTGCAGCCGCGCGCTCGACATGCCCAACGGCAACTATGTGATCGGCCCGCGTGACGGCGGAGAACCCTTCGTCAAACAGGACGACGTGGGCATGTTGCCGGACCTGACTGCGCTGGCTTCGAGCGTCCAGGGCATGGACCACATGATCCGCACATTCGCAAAGCTCACCGGACGCCCCTTGTGGGAGGTGATTCGCATGGCCTCGCTCACCCCGGCTCACATCGCGGGACGCGATCATGAACTCGGCAGCCTCGAAAAGGGAAAGCGCGCCGACGTGGTCGTGCTCAACCGCGATCTGACCGTGCGGCGCGTCTTCATCGACGGGACGGAATTGCGGCTGTCGGGTCAATCGGTCAACGGCACTGACGCCGTGCGACCGGCATAACGGAAATACGCCGCGCAGGCCCCCTCCGAAGAGACCATCGGCGCTCCCAATGGCGTCTCTGGGATACAGCTCACGCCAAAGTGACGGCACTCCGGCGGCTTGATGCGGCCAGAGAGAACGTCGGGAGCGCGGCACTCATTAAACAGACACGGACGCGGCTCGATGACACCGAATCGCTGAGTCGCATCGAAGCGTTGCAGTTCGGGACGCAACCGCAGGACTCCGCGCGGGACAATCCCGAAGCCTCGCCACGAGCCGTCGCCGATCGCGTAGGCTTGGTCGATCACACGCTGAGCGTCCGCGTTCCCAAGTCGTCGCACGCTGCGGCCGTAACAGTTCGTCGCCTCCACGCGGCTGGCCTCCAGTTGAGCCACGCATTCACGAATTCCGACCAGCAAATCCACCGGTTCAAACCCCGTGACCGCGACCGGCACCTGGAACTCGCGCACGAAATCGTCATAGGCGGCGAAGCCGGTAACCGTGCAGACGTGGCCCGCAGCCAGGAAGCCTTGCACGCGGTTGTCAGACGCGCCCATCAGCAACTCCATCGCCGGCAGCACGCGCACGTGCGAAACAATCATGCTGAAGTTCTCCAATCCCAACCGCTCCGCTTGTAACACGGCGAGCGCGGTGGTCGGAGCAGTCGTCTCAAAGCCGACCGCGAAGAAGATGATTTCACGATGTGGCTCGCGTTGCGCGAGGGTGACTGCATCCAGCGGCGAATACACCATGCGGACGTCCGCCCCGCGCGTCTTCGCGTCGAGCAAGCTGCCGGCGTTTCCCGGCACGCGCAGCATGTCCCCGAAGCTGCTCAGGATGACCTCCGGCCGCTGAGCCAACTGACACGCCAGGTCGATGTCTTCGGCCGGAGTCACACAGACCGGACAGCCCGGCCCGTGAATCAACTCCACGACATCGGCCAACGCCGCGTCGATCCCGTTCCGCAACAAGCTATGCGTCTGCCCGCCGCAGACTTCCATCAGCACCCAGCGGCGAGTCGCTCGTTGCCGAATCTCCTCCACCAAACGCCGAGCCACCGCAACATCACGAAACTCATCGACCAGCTTCATGGTGACGGCTCCTCGTCCGATTCAGACAAATTGCGAAGCTCATCCAGAATGTGCTGCGCCTCGTCGGCATCGACCCGGCTGATCGCGACTCCCGCGTGAACAATCACGAACTCGCCGATCTCCGCTTCCGGCACACACGCCATGTGACACACACGCCGCACTCCTTCAAACTCAATCTCCGCGCGCGCGAACAACGGTTCGCGATCCAACCAGCGAACAACTTTTCCAGGCACGGCCAGGCACATGTCTGTTACTCCTCCAACATTTGTCCGGGGTCAGGCACCGCAGAATTCAAAATTGGCGGAATTGAGCTTTGAGTTGTATCTCACGCTGTTCCGCCAATTTTGAATTCTGCGGTGCCTGACCCCTGCGCCATCAACGCCACCGCCAACTGACCGGCGGCGAGGCCACCATCGTTCGGCGGAATCATTCCCGGAAGCCCAATCCGATCCGCATTCGGGCCGAGCTGCTCGAGGAGGGATTCTACAAGGACTCGATTCTGAAACACGCCACCCGACAGAACGATCGGCAGTTCGCGATGCCGACGCGCGGTCGCGACCGCGAATCGCGCGAGACTGTGATGAAACAACTCTGCGACTCGCGACGGAGACACATCACTCCTCAGATCATTCCACACGCGACGAACCAACGGTCGCCAATCCAAGTGGCCATCCACGTCCGTGTCCACGAAGTCGATCGTGCTTGGGGGATGCTCACAGAGACTTTCCAGAAGCATCGCCGGCTGCCCCTCGAATTCACTGCGAGAGATCCCCAGCACCATCGCGGCGACGGCATCAAACAGCCGGCCGATGCTCGTGCATTGCGGCGAGAATCTTTCCAACGCTGAGATCGCGAAGAACCGTTCGTGCTCGCTCGCGGACAAGTGATGCGTGACGAACTCGCGGGCTTCCGTCTCTCCGACCGCCTCGCGCAACAGCACTGCGGCGACACGCCACGGTTCACGAATCGCCGCTTCGCCACCGGGAAGACGAAACGGACGACACGAACCGACCCGCTCGAACTGACCGCCGCGACAGCGCAACGTCTCGCCGCCCCAGAGGGAACCATCCGGGCCGAAGCCGGTCCCGTCCCACGCCAATCCCAAAACCTCGCGGTCGAGCCAACCCTGTTCCCAACTGGCCGCCACCACATGCGCGTGATGATGTTGCACGGCCACAGTTCGTTGACCCACGGACGTAGCCGAAGTCGTGAGACTTCGGTCCGAACTCTCACGAGTTCGGCTACGAAATCCCTTGGCCCACTCGGTCGTGAAGTAGCCCGGATGCAAATCGTGAACAATGAATTCCGGATTCGCTCCGAAGAGTTGTCGCAGTTGTTGGACCTGTTGGACAAATCGCTGCCGCGTCTGTTCGCGATCTAAGTCGCCGATGTGTGGTCCCAACACCGCTTGCTCGCCGTTATCGAGAGCGAACGCATTCTTCAGATGCCCGCCCGTCGCCAAGACAGAAGTCCGACCGTTCCCCTTCCACGGCCACTCCGGCAATGCGAGCGGAGCAAATCCGCGAGCCATGCGCAGCGTGACCGCGCGGCCGACGATCACGCGCACGACGCTGTCGTCCACAGCATTCGCGATCGGCCGATCGTGGTGCAGCCACAGATCCGCGATGCTCGCCAGTCGCGATTCGGCATCGGCAACCTCCACCACCAACGGCTCGCCCTCCAGATTTCCGCTGGTGGCCACGAGCGGCCGCCCGCAGCGATGCGCGATCAGCCAATGCAGAGGGCTCGATGGCAGCAACAAGCCGACGTCTCGCAAACCGGGATGAATCTCCGCAGCCAGAGTGCCCGTCCTACGCCTGAGCAACACAATTGGATTCGCTCGCGACGTGAGCGCCTCAGCTTCCACGGCTGAGATGTCCGCGAACTGTTGAGCGACCTCCAGCGATTCCACCAACACGGCCAGTGGCTTCGACGGCCGTTGCTTGCGACTGCGCAATCGCCTGACCGCGTCCGATGACATCGCATCGCACAGCAATTGATAACCTCCGATGCCGCGCAGCGCGACGATCTGGCCGGCCAGCAAGGCTTTGACCACCACGTCGATGGCCTCACGCTGCGACGCCAGACAATGTCCCGGACGATCGACGCACCACACGCGCGGCCCGCAGTTCGGACAGGCGATCGTCTGCGCATGACAGCGACGATCTTTCGAGTTGGCGTATTCGGCAGCACAAGCGCCGCACATCGCGAACGAGTGCAGTGTGGTCGCGCCTCGCTCAAACGGCATCGAAGTGATGACCGAGAATCGCGGCCCGCACGCCGCGCAGGTCGTCAGCGGATACTCCCACCGCCGATTCGTCGGGTCGCGAACGTCGTCGAGGCACTCGGCACACATCACAACATCCGCCGGCACCTGAGCACGCACCGCTCCGGCTTCGGATGTCGCCTCGATCTGAAAGCTTCGATCCAGCGACTCGATACTCGGAAGGACTTCCGACTCTCGCCGCGTCACGCTCGCTTGCTCCGGAAGAACCGAGGCGAGTTGTGTCTCAAACGCCGCGACATCGTCTCGCTCGCCGTGAACTTCGATCTCGACGCCGCACAGCCGATTCCGAACCCGGCCGGCGATTTCCAACCGCTCCGCCAATCGCGCGATCGACGGCCGAACGCCGAAGCCCTGGACTCGACCCTCCAGAATGATTCGTCGTGAGATTCGCATGAAACTGCCGTCACTGCGGATGGCTGGCCAACAGCGGTTCGCCCACATTGAGCGTAACCATCGCTGCATTGGCAAGCGTGTCCTGAATGGTTCAACTTCGTGCTGGATACCGTGCAAGACACCGACAATCAAGAACTTGATCATGCCCGCGCCCGACTTGATTCACGATGCCGTCAAAAACGCGCTGCTCAAGGATGGTTGGGTCATCACGGCGGACCCGTACTGGATTCAGTATGACGATCTCAATCTGTACGCCGACTTGTCCGCCGAACGGACACTCGTCGCGGAGCGCGGGCCGGAACGGATTGTGGTGGAAATCAAAAGTTTCACCGGGCGGTCACAGGCGCAAGACCTCAAGATCGCAGTCGGGCAATTCGTGCTCTATCGAGAGTTTCTGCGTGAGACGGCACCGGACCACCGGCTATACTTGGCCATCGACTCGGACGTGCATCAAAAGCTCTTTACCCGCAAAGCCATCGAACTGATTCAGCAACGATTGGCCTTGTCGATCATCGTCGTGGACCTCGAAAGCGAGGAGATCATTCAATGGATAAGCTGACTCACTACCGTTCGCTCGTCAAAAAACTGATGTCGGAATACGCCGAACCAATGCAGCGGCAATCCCAAGACGACGTTGAAACCGCAACCGTGTTCGACGATTCCTCCAATCAATTCATGCTAGTCAGCATCGGTTGGAAAAACGGCCATCGCATCCGAGCGACGACGATCCACGTCCGGTTGCACAGCCAAAAGATCTGGATTGAAGAAGACTGGACCGAAGAGGGCTTCGCCACCGCACTGCTTAACGCGGGCGTGCCGGCCGACGACATCGTTTTGGGTTTCCATTCGCCAGGAAAACGCCGGCTGACGGAGTTTGCGGTCGCGTGACACCACCGACGCAACGCCTGTGGCGCCAGTATCGAAACGGTCGAGGTACAGATTTCAAACTGCTTCGCGCAATCGCTCGCGCTGTCGTTCGAGATATGCACACCAAGCTTCGATTCCCTCATCGTGCAACGCGGCGACTGGGAACATTTCTAATTGCGGTTGAATCAGGCGAGCGTCTTCCGTGGCTTGTTGGAGCGAGAATGGAACATACGGCAGAAGGTCCGTCTTGTTGATGACGAGCGCCTGGCTGGTGCGGAATGCTTTGGGGTACTTGGCCGGTTTGTCGTCACCCTCCGGGACGCTGAGCACGATCACGCGCAGGTGTTCTCCCAGATCGTGCGACGCGGGGCAGACGAGGTTGCCAACGTTCTCGACGAACAGAAACTCAACGTCGGCAACCGCCAACGCTTCCCACCCGCGCTGGACGAGCGCGAGATCGAGATGACACGCTCCACCGGTCGTCAGTTGGACCGCCGGAACCAAAGGAGTCAGCCGTTGCGCGTCGCGATCGGTGGCAATGTCGCCGACCAACACGGCCATCGTGTGTCGTCCTTGCCAATGCCGTGCAGTCGCTTGCAACAGCGATGTTTTTCCAGAGCCGGGGGACGACAGCAGATTCACAACCAGCGTCCCTTGCCGTGCAAATCGCTCACGTGATTCCGCCGCCGTTTGTTTCGCGGCGAATTGGACATCGCGGGCAATCGTGATGGTGCGATACGTCATGATTCGGGAATTGCTTTCAAACAAACGAAGAAACCCCACCGACCTTGCGTCGGTGGATTTTGGGCCTTTGCACTACGCCGAGTAGTCTCAACGCCGTTCACTCGTAGTGCAAAGGCCCGTTTCCACCGAGACAAGCTCGGTGGGGAGTGCTTGTTGGACGTCACCGTCTTCGGGCACATCAACGGTCACGCTCATCAATCGAATTGCGTCGCCACGAATGACGCTGATCTCTCGGCTGTCGCAGTGAGGGCAGACGAATCGAAAGTTCTCCAACTCGAATGCGGTGTTGCACGACTGGCAGCGTGCAGTCAACGGGACTTCGTCGATGATCAGAGTGCAGTCGCTCGCGAACTGGGTGAAGGCTGCTTTCACGAGCAGCGGTTCGACACCGGACAGCGGGCCGATCTCGACGCGAACTTCCACGGCCGCTCGGCCACCTTGTTCGGCGACAATGCGGTCCACCTGCTCCAACAGCGATCGGACGAGCGAGACTTCATGCACTTGCGAAGCCCTCCCACAACTGAAGAGCCAATCGCTGACAGGCTTGTCGCACGAGCGGCGACGGCTCGGTCTCCGGTGAAAACCGGCCGCCGCCGATCGCCCAAATCTCCACACGCGGCGGAAGCCGCCCGATGTTCGTCGCCAGGTCGAGCACATCGGGCAATCCGAGCTGATGGCTGCTCGAAGACCGAGTCCGCACGAAGCGGTCGGCGGGCCAATGCCACAGGTGAAGCTCGCCGAGTTGCGTCGGTGACTCGCAACAATCGCAGACAATCAAATGCGTCACGTCGTCCAACCAATCCAGCAGGTCGCTCGGCGACTTCGCCAAACGACACGCCAGTACGTAGCCATCACGCTCCGCGTGATGAGCCGAACGCTCCAGAACACTCGGATCGCGATCTGTTTCCAGCGGCGGTGAAGCGTTCGGCTCGTCACGCGGAGCGGTGACGGCTACGTAGTCGCAGCTTCGCCGCGCGATGGCATCAGGCTGACCGGTCAGTCGCTGTTGCAGATCCGACGCCACCAGCCAGCCGGCTTGATCGTCGCCGTGTGGACTACCGAGGCCGACCAACAGACGTCTCGACGTAGCCGAACTCGTGAGAGTTCGGTCCGAAGTCTCACGACTTCGGCTACAGACGTGATCGTGCTTCAGAAGCTCATCCATCGCGTTGCACCGTCAGCTTGAGGAAGTGCGTCGAGCAACTGATGCACGGGTCGTAGCAGCGAACGAGTTGTTCGCACTTCCGCGTGGTGGCGACATCATCGTCGGTGAGGATGCGCGGCAAGTAGTCGCGGAGGTCGTCCTCGATCTGCCGTTGGTTCTGCGACGTGGGGGGGACGATCTTGGCGAACGTGACCAGCCCCGCGGCATCCACTTCATAGCGATGATAGATCAGCCCGCGGGGAGCTTCGGTGGCCGCGCAACCTTCTCCGGCGCGATGTTCGTACTTGATTCGTGCGATCGTCGGTGGCCGATAGGTTCGCAGAATGTCGAGAGCCTCTTCGTAGGCGTGAATGATCTCCATGCCGCGCGCGACGATGGCTCGGAAGGGATTCTGGCAGGGAGTCTCGAAGCCAATCTCGTCGGCGATGCGGCGCGCAGTCGGCGACAGGCGCTCGCGATTCAAGTTCACACGAGCCAGCGGGCCGACGTGATAGCACGCCTGCCGCTCGCCGCGCGAGGACTGCAACGCGGTGGAATGCGCGACGTGCTCTTCATGGAACTCCCGTTCGTAGTCGCGCACATCCCACGCGGCTCCCGTTGTCGAAGTGACTCGGCCCTCGTTCATCGGGTATTCGTCCGGGTGGACGAGGCTGACCATGTCGTAGGCGCGCGTGAAGTCCGGAAAGTTGAGCGTCGCCAGCCAGCGAGTGGTTTCGACGGCGGCTTGCAATCCCCACTCGAAGTCCGGGATCAGTGGCGTCAGTTCGTCGCGGCGAGGAGCTCGATAGAACCCGCCGACGGCGACGTTGATCGGGTGAATGGCTCGGCCGCCGAGCACCTCCAACAGTTGATTGCCATGTTTCTTCAGCCGCAGGCCGCGATTCACCTCGTTCGGAAAATCTTTGGCCATGTCGATGCCGCTGTCGTATCCCAGAAAATCGGGAGCGTGCAGCAAATGGACGTGCAACGCATGACTCTCGATCCATTCGCCGCAGTACAGCAGCCGCCGCAGCCGCCGAATGTCTTCCGTGATTTCGATCCCCAGCGCCGCTTCGAGCGCATGGACCGAACTCATCTGATACGCGACCGGACAGATGCCGCAGATTCGAGCGGTGATGTCCGGCACCTCTTCCAACTTGCGGCCTCGCAGCAACGCTTCGAACAGGCGCGGCGGCTCGAAGATCGTGAGCTGCACATCCTCAATGCGATCGCCGACCAGACGCACGAAGAGTCCACCCTCGCCTTCGACGCGAGTCAGTGCTTCGACTTTGATGAGACGCTCTTGAGTCATGGCGACTTGCTCCGCATTCCGACTGAAATATCTGCCATGAGGAGTTCATTCTGCTCGCGCCGAGTGCTCGATTGGATGAATTCAATTGGCTGACAGAAAAATGGGGACAGAAAAAAGGGGACAGAAAAAAGGGACGAGCATGTCGAATTGCCAAGGAACCTCAACAAACGAAGATTGCCCTTTCTTTCTGTCCCCATTTTTCTGTCACCTTTTGCCTTGAAGATCAATCGGCCATGTAGTGGCGAATGTGGTTGAGTTGCCGACGCAGTTCGCCGCGGAAATCGGGGTGAGCGATCGCGATCAGCGCGTCGCCTCGCTGCCGGAGCGACAGGCCGTGCAAGTTCACGGCTCCGTATTCCGTGACGATCCACTGCACATGTCCGCGAGTCGTCACGACTCCGGCTCCCGGTGCTAGCTCAGGGACGATCCGTGAGACGGTGCCTCCGACCGCCGTGGATGGAAGCGCGATGATCGCTCGGCCGCCGGGCGACATCGCCGCGCCGCGGATGAAATCCATTTGGCCACCGATCCCCGAATAGATGCGATGCCCGATCGAATCCGCGCAGACTTGCCCGGTGAGGTCGATCTGCAACGCGGAATTCACGGCGACGAGCTTTTCGATCTTGCGGAGCAGGTTCGTGTCGTTCGTGATGTCGCAGGGATAGAACGCGACTTGCGGATTGTCGTCGACGAAATCGAACAGTCGCCGGGATCCTGTGACGAAACTGGTCACGATCTGGCCTCGATAGATCCGCTTGCGGCGATTCGTAATCACACCCGCCTCGACCAGATCGACCACTCGATCGGAGAACATCTCGGTGTGAATTCCCAAGTCGTGCTTGCCATGCAATCGGGAAAGCACAGCATCGGGAATCGCACCGATCCCGGTCTGCAGCGTGGCTCCATCTTCGACCAACTTGGCGATCTGTTCGCCGATGGCGGCTTCGATAGGAGTCTCGGCACTCGGCGGGTGTTCGTGCAGCGGTCGATCGGTCTCGATCCATGTCGCGAACGATTTCAAAGGCAACACGCTGTGTCCGTGTGTCCGAGGCATCCGCCGATTGATCTCGGCGATCAGGATCGGCGCACAATCGGCCGCAGAACGAGCCGCATCGACCGACGTCCCCAACGAACAGAAGCCATGCCGATCCGGTGGCGAGACTTGCAAGATCGCCGCATCCAACCGAATCACACCGCTCCGAAACAGACCAGGGATATCCGACAAGAACACCGGAATGAAATCCGCGATCCCATCCTGAATCGCGTGCCGCACCGACGCACCAGCGAACAACGACACCGATGTGATTCGTCCCCGACAGGACGGCTCCACAAACGGTGCCGGGCCTTCGAGGTGCATGTGATACAGCCTCAGATCGGTGAGATCGCTGCGACGGCACATCGCTTCAATCAGCGGCGTCGGCGTCGCCGAGCCACCGTGAATGAACACGTTCATGCCACTTTGCAGCTTCTCGACCGCTTCGTCGGCGGAGACCGCTTGTTGCCTGTGAGCACTCATGAGATCACCTCGCTGTTGAGTCCTGCCAAGCGTTCGCTTTCGTAGCGAAACTCTGGCGCGTAACCGTTGTAGTTGCGAAGGAGTTGAACGAGTTCTGGGGCAGGTGTTCCGTCCGCGAGCAACTGTTGGGACAAACTCCCTGTGTTGCATTGCTTCGCGGGGCCGAAGCAGCCGTAGCAACCGCGATCGTAGGCGGGGCAGATAGCTCCGCAGCCGGACTGTGTCACCGGGCCAAGACACGGAACTCCTTGAGCGACGGTGATGCACACGGTGCCGCGGCGCTTGCAGTCGAGACAGACGCTGTGCGACGGCGTCTTCGGCCTTCGTCCGGCCACGAGCGACACGATGACCTCGACGAGTTGATGACGATTGATCGGACAACCGCGCAATTCAAAATCGACCGGCACGTGTTCGGCGATCGGGGTCGAAGTGGCCAGCGTTTCGATGTACTCCGGCCGCGCGTAGACGGCGCGCACGAATTCGTCGTGATCGGCCCAGTTCCGCAAGGCTTGAATGCCGCCTGCTGTCGCACAGGCACCGATGGTGATGAGGTACTTGGAACGCTGGCGGATGTCGCGAATGCGCAGCGCGTCGGACGGCGTGGTAATGGAGCCTTCGACCAGCGCGATGTCATACGGCCCTGCGTCGATATGGCTGGTCGCTTCGAGGAAGTAGGCGATGTCGATCTTCCCGGCGACGGTCAGCAGTTCGTCCTCGGCAGCGAGCAACGACAACTGACAACCGTCGCACGAGGCGAACTTGAAGACTCCAATTTTTGGCTTAGGCTCGGCGGACATCACAGCCCCTCCACATTCAGAAACGGAGCGAGATGGTCATGCCGATACACCGGGCCGTCTTTGCAAATGAACGTCGGGCCGAGCTGACAATGCCCGCACAGTCCGATCGCGCATTGCATGTTGCGCTCCATCGACAGCCAGAGTTGGCTTTCCGGAATGCCGCGAGCCAACGCCGACTTGCCGACGAAGCGCATCATCACCTCCGGCCCGCACATGAAGACGGAGGTTTGCTGCGGATCGTTCAACGACAATCGGTCCAACAGCAACGTCACGACGCCGACCGACCCCGACCAAGCGGCGTCGGCGCGATCGACGGTGAGCTGCACGGTCATCCCGCGCTGCGACCATTCGGGAAGTTCGTGCTCAAACAGAATCGTCTCCGGTGTTCTTGATCCGTAAAGCAGCGTCAGCGAACGGAAGCGGTTCTTCTGGCGGAGCAATTCGTAGATCGCCGGCCGCAACGGTGCGATGCCGAGTCCTCCGGCGACGATGACGACGTCGTGACCTTCCGCCGTGTGCAACGGCCACCCGCTGCCGAACGGTCCGCGCAGGCCCAGCGTGTCGCCGACTTTTGAGCTAGCCAATTTCTGCGTGACGTTGCCGACCGCTCGCACCGTGTGCGCCCAGGTTGTTGAACTGCGCGGATCGGCGCTCAGCGAGATCGGCACTTCGCCAAAGCCGGGCAAGTACAGCATGTTGAACTGCCCCGGCTGGAACCGATACGCGACAGCGACGGCCGAGTCATCAAAGCCAAGATGGTACGTCGCCACGTCAGCAACTTCGGGCGTGATCTCGTGAATGCGCACCGTGTGATAGCCCCACGGTTCGGCGACAACTTGACCTGCTGGCGAGCCGGAGGGCGTTAGCCCCCGGACAATGTTCTCGCTCATAGTCCGGGGGCTGACGCCACCCGGCTCACCTGAGGCGTTAGTTTTATTTGTTGTCATGCCCCACCTCCCGCAGCGCGGCGACTTCTTCCGTGATGTCGATGCCGACCGGACACCAAGTGATGCAGCGTCCGCAACCGACGCAGCCGGATGAGCCGAATTGGTCGATCCAACTGGCCAGCTTGTGGGTCAACCACTGCCGATAGCGCGATCGAATGTCACGTCGCACCGGCCCGCCGCTGACATAGCTGAAGTCGAGATTGAAGCACGAATCCCAACGTCTCTCTCGTTCGGAGTGTTGGCCTTCCAAGTCCGCGACCTCCTCGACGCTGCTACAGAAACAGGTCGGACAGACCATCGTGCAGTTCGTGCAGGAGAGACATCGCTGACCAACTTCCTCCCACCGCGGATGATTGAGCTGCGTCAGCAACAGGTCGCGAATTCCCTCGGTGTCCATCTTGCGGGTGATCTGATCGACGGCCTGCTGCCGACGTTGCTCGGCGTCGGTGAGTTGTTGTTCGGCGATCGGCGTCGTGGGCAACTGCAACAACAAGGCTTCTCCCGCCGGAGTTCCCACTTCGACCTCAAAGCCGTCGGGTAACTCGGTGAGCGCGAGGTCGAATCCGGATCGGCAACGCGGTCCGGTTTCCATCGACGTGCAGAAGCAGGTGCTGGCCGCTTGCGTGCAATTGACCGCGACGATGAACGCGTTCTGCCGGCGTCGTTGATAAGTCGGATCGACATACGCCCCTTCGAGGAACACTTTGTCTTGCACGCGAATCGCCGCCAGCTCGCAGGCGCGCACGCCCAGAAACGCATACTTCGGCGGATTGTCGTCGGCCGCGCGCATCTGCCAGCCGTTCGTCGTGAGGTCCGCCGTCGTGAGCGTCGTCAGCGGCGGAAACAGGTAGCGCTTCCACGAATGCGGACCGACCACATATCCGAAGAGTTGGTCGTCCTCACGCCGTTCGAGCCGATACTCACCGGGAGCTTGCCGATCGGTCCAACCTTGCGGCAACTCGCTGACAGAATGAATGCGGTCATAGACGATCGCTGCTTGCGAGATCGTCGGGCCGATGACCTCAAAGCCCTGCTCGGCCAAGCGGTCGATCAGAAGCTGTAGGTCGGACCTTGCCAGAAACACGGACGAGGTGGAGTTCATCGGCATCAATTCTATCACTGCGGTTGATTCATGGTCGGTAGCCGAAGTCGTGAGACTTCGGTGCGGGATCGGTTCGTGCGACCGAAGTCTTACGACTTCGGCTACAAGAGCACGACATCGTTTCCATCAATGCGGTTTGGCAAATAAGTCGAGCAGTTGCAGGCGTGTGGCGAGCAGTCGTTGCGACAACGCGGACGCGACCTGTCCCATGACGTGATATCCGACTTCGTGATCCGCTTCGCAAAGTTGCCGCAGCTCGCGGCCGGAGATGGCAATCGCCTGCGTCGGCTCCGTGGCGATCGCGCTGGTTGTCATGCGACCGTCCCCCAGCAAGGCCGACCACGCCAGCAGTTCACCCGATCGCACGGTCAGAATGCGAGTCAAACCGCGGCCGGGCACATTCACCTCCAATGTGACATGCCCCGAACTGAGCACGTACAAGTCGTCGCGATGGTCTCCCTCGCGAAAGATCAATGCCCCTTCGTTCCACTCGACAACGCGAGCGATCGCCGCCAGCCGCTCCAGCACGGCGGCGGGCAGCTTGCTGGCGAAGTGGGCCTTCTGTAAGAGATCGAGCGCGGTCATTGGAATTCCCTTCGAGATGCCGTGTCGCTGATGTGCGGACTGTGCGATGCCGCTCGATTCCCGGTTTTTGTGGCGGCTTCCAACGATCAGCAATCCCGATGCCAGCGATCCGCCGCCGCGAATGATATCGTGATCGACAACAAACTCTCCCCAACAAAGCGTGCAGTTTCTCATGAACGATGGAACGCAGTCATGGACGTGTCCGATCCCGACTCCGGCCGCTGATGGCGAGGTCATCAGCTTGGCTCAAGGAGACGGGGGCGCGGCGTCTCGGCGGTTGATTCAGCAGCACGTCGCGCGAATCGTCGGCAACGACATCCTGCATCGATTTGAAGATGCCGCGCGATTGCCGGCGTTCACTGGAGAGATCGCATTCACGACGGACAGCTTCGTGGTCTCCCCGCTGTTTTTTCCGGGCGGAGACATCGGCAAGCTCGCCGTGTTCGGAACGGTCAACGATTTGATCGTGGCAGGAGCACGGCCGCGCTGGTTGAGCTTGTCGCTGATCATCGAAGAGGGTCTGCCGACAGACTTGCTACGTCGAGTGCTTAGAAGTGTTGCGGACGCAGCGGAGTCCGCCGGCGTCGGGGTCGTGGCTGGCGACACAAAGGTGGTCCCGCGCGGAGCGGTCGATCAATTGTTTCTCAACACATCGGGCATCGGCGAACTGATCGAACCAGTCCCGGCCGGGCCAGCCGCAATTGAAGTCGGCGATGAATTGCTGGTCACGAGTCACGTCGGCCAACATGGTGTCGCGATCTTGGCCTGCCGAGAAAACCTGGGCTTCGAGCCACCACCACAAACTGATTGCGCATCGTTGTGGGAAGCGGCTCAAGCGTTGCGCGGCGCAGACGTGCCCGTGCGAGCGATGCGCGACGCGACTCGTGGCGGCGTCGGAGCCGTGCTGCACGAGTGGGCTTCCGCTTGCGAACACACGTTGGCGATTGAGTCCACCACGATTCCGGTTTCTCCCGAAGCTCGCGGCATTTGCGAACTGCTCGGCTTAGACCCGCTGTTCCTCGCCAACGAAGGGATGATGGTCGTCGCGGTACCGAGCGGAACTGCCGATCGCGCCTTGACGGTTTTGCATCGCCTGCCGCAACACCGATCGGCTCAACAGATCGGCGAGGTTCGTAAGCGAGTCTTCTCACCGGTAGTGATCAGGCGCGGCCTCGGTGGCGAGCAAGCCCTCGACGAACCGATCGGAGCCGCGTTGCCACGAATCTGCTGAGCACCGTCGCTCACGATGCCCCTTACTGATGTAGCCGATGCCTACATCGCCGACGTCCGCATCTCCATCGGTTGCTTGAGCAGCCACAGACTGAAAACGCTGAAGGCGATCATCCCGGCCAGCATCGGGAGCTGACTGCGAAACGCGGCTTGCCTCGAGCCAAACAGTCGCACCGACGTTTGCTGAGCCACCCACAGGCTGTAAACATGCCCGACCAACACCAGCAACACTTGCAGGCCCCACAACACGTCCAGCGAGACCAACGGTGGAACTTTCCAACGCGCCGTCCCGAACCAGTTCTGGCCCCAGCCGAACGGATCGCTGATCAACGTCACCACCTTCGGACCTTCCATCAGCAAATGCTCCAGGTTGTGGGCGAGGTGATAGAACAGCGCGATCGGCAGCAGGGCGTAGGCGTAACGGACTAAGTAGTTGTGGAATGTGGGGAATGACGAATGACGAATGTCGAATGACGAATTGGCCGGGGTGTTGCGCTTTCGTGTTTCGTCATTCGTCATTCCGTCATTCGTCATTTTCCAAGACACCCACACCAGCGCCGCGTAAATCAAGATCGGCGCGGCCATCAGTCCCGCCATCCCCAGCGTGAACGACAACAACCGCCCCGCCGAGAATGACGAGTTGAGCCACTCGATCAGCCGCGCCCAATTCGGCGTCATCGTCAAGCCGTGAAAGCCGGTGATCGACAGCATCAACAGCGCGAGATACGCCTCGTCGGTGCGTGGCCGATGTTCGTGAACGAGATCCTCGCCCCAAGGTCGCATGTTCAAAGCGAGATTGTCGTGCGGGCACGCCTGCAAGCACTCGCTGCATTGGATGCAGTACGTGTTCGTCGCGAGGTTGCCGGGATACAGAAACGTCGGGCAGCCGTAAGCGGTCTCGCTGCCGTGGACACACTCCTTCGTCCGGCAGTCTTTGCAAACGGTCGCGTCCTTCGAGCGAATCTCCACGCCCGAGAACATCGCGTACAAACCGCTGACTCGGCCGACGAGGCAGGCGTAACGGCAAAAACCCTTCTTCTCGAACAGAAACGCGCTGACGATCGCCATCAGCAACATGGCAATCGCCAGATACGCGGTGACGACCGGCCGCATCGTCACGCCGAAGCCCAACTCCACCCACGTCAGCCCAACGAACAGCACGGTCGCAATGACCACGTTCCGAGCAGCGTGCGGCCACTTCAGATTCAGGCTCAGCCCTTCGTCGTTCTTCTTCCAGAACCGCAGCTTCTCCATCCAACCGGCGACCGCATCCCACGGACAAATGAAGCACCACGCTTTCCCCGCAAACATGATCAAGATCACCAACCCACCCCACCACACGGTCCAGGTCAGGATCGGAGCGATATTCATCGCCGGGTTCTGATTGCCGAACAACCCCGCCGCGATCACCAGGAAGAAGAGAGCGACGACGATCAGTTGCAGAGCAAACCGAAACGGCCGCGACGTCGCCAGCCAGCGAATGACTCGCGAGTCGAGTACGTTGATACGAGGGGAGGTGAATGACGAATGACGAATGACGAATGACGAAAGCGGAACAAAGCCTTTGCCTTCTACTTCGTCATTCGTCATTCCGTCATTCGTCATTCCGTCATTCGTCATTCCGTCATTCGTCATTCCCAATTCCTTCACTTCCAGCACGCCGAAGCTCACGACCAGCACGCAGGCGATCGAAACGTAATACATCCACGACGGGATGCCCCACATCGTGTGCATGAAGAAGGCGGCGGGATCGGCTTTGAATTGCTGCCGATGCTCCTCACCGCAGAGCCGATAAGTCTTGCCGAGATAGGTGGCCGTCTTGACCTCTGATCCATCCAACAGCGATTTGCAGACGACGCAACGATCTCCGAGATACTTTCTCGGCGTAGCCGCGAACCGATCACGGCAAGATTTCGTGCAGAAGTAGTAGTCGTGCCCGTCATGCTTGGCGGCGAAGCCCCAACTCGGAGTGACTTCCATGCGGCAGACCGGATCAATGTGTGTCTGATTCGAGTCCGTCGAGGGCTGACGATTCGACAACCAGACCGCCACGCCCATCGCGATCAGCAACGAATACGGCAGGAAGATTTTGAATGACGACTTCCGAATGACGAATGACGAAAGAATGACGAAGACCGAATGACGAATGGTCGAAGCCAACGACCTTCGTGCTTCGTCATTCGGACTTCTTTCGTCATTCGTCATTCCGTCATTCGACATTTTCCAACCTCCGTCGCCGATCGCGTTTCAACTTCACCGCTCGCACGACCAGCAAGAAACTCCCCAGTCCCGCGCCGATCGCAATCACCACCGACTTCGTGGCCGTGGGCGCGCCGGCAATCATCAAAAACGGGATCACTTCCGGTTTGCCTTCGACGTCCATCGTCAGCTCGACGATGTACTCGCCGTCGTCGGGGAACGTCACGAAGTACTTGTGCTGGTTGGTCGTCGGCTCGTGGATCAACGGTTCCATGATCACCGTGTTTGCGCCGAACGTCGCTGTCTTCAAAGCTCGCATCGACACCGGCAGTTCATACGGCAGGCCGGTGTTTCGGTCCTTGATATAGAAGGCGATCGTCGTCCGCTCGCCGGGGACGGGGTGACCGGGGAACGAGGTCATCAACACGTCGTAGGGACCGGTCGTTGCCGGGTACTCCAGCGTCGGAGCCTGCGGATAGTTTTCTTTGTACGAGTAATGCGGCAGGCCGAGGATGTGATGCGCCTGGGCAAATGACGAATGACCAATGACGAATGACGAAGCGAGGAGGAATGACGAAGCCCGAATGACGAGCGTCGATTTGCTTGAAGCATTCTTCGTTTGGCATTCGTCATTCGTCATTCCGTCATTCGTCATTCCGTCATTCGTCATTCCAATCACCGGAAGCATCCACCGAAATCGCAGCGCATCGTCGTCGCAGGCTCGCACGCAACTGCCGCAGTTGGTGCATTCCATGCCGGTGATTTGGACGAGCATCGGTCGCAGGTCGAACTGGCAGACACGGACGCACTCGCCGCAGTGGACGCACTTGTTTTCGTCTCGTTCGACGCGCACGACTCGGAAGCGGCCGAGCAGCGAATACAGCGCGCCGCCGGGGCAGATGTAGCGGCACCACCAGCGTTTGCTGACGAACAGTTCGATCGCGCCGATCGCCAGCAGCACATACGCGCCGATGCCCACCGTCGAGCCGAACACGAACAGATGCACTTCGCGGCTCATCACGGCGGGCGGGTAGAACAACGCCACGAACGGGACGCTGGTGACTCCAACCAGCCCCAGCGTGACGGCCAAAACGAAATATTTGTTCTTGAGCGAGAACTTCACGTCACGCTCGCGGATCTCGGCGATCCGCAGCAGGCGGCGGCATTTGTCGACGACCTCCAGCAGCGTGTTCATCGGACAGATCCAGCCGCAGAAAACTCGGCCGAACAACACGGTGACGGCGACCGGGATCAGCAACGACCAGAGCATCGGTTTGTAGAACGACCGGCTGCTGATGATCGCTTCCGCTCCGGCTAGCGGATCGGAGAGGCTCACGCCGAACAGCCGCGCCGACCAGATCGTGCCTTGCGTCCGCTGCACCAGTTGCTGACGCCCGGCGTCTTTGTTGACGAAACGCTCGACGCCGCGCACCGCCACGTTCCGCCAGTTGTTCTCGCCGAGATCGTGAATGGCGTGCGCCTCCTTGAAGTGCGTGTAGAGCGCCATGATCGGCAACAGCACGAGCACGCCGACGGAGAGGAGTTGGATGCTGCGACGTGCGATGGAGACGAGGAATGACGAATGACGAATGACGAATGTCGAAGGGCGGACCTTCGGCAGCGTCTTCGGGAATTCGTCATTCGTCATTCCGTCATTCGTCATTTGCGCTCTCCCGCTTCCACGCGAATCGCGTGCGGATACCGGATGCAGACTCGCTCGCACAGACCGCAGCCGACGCAGGCGTCCATGTCGACGATCGGGCGAGCCCACATGCCGGTCCTGAGCGCGCCCACCGGGCACGCCTTGAGGCATGTCCCGCAGGTGAAATCGTTGTACGAGTAGCACAGATTGAGATCGACTTTGGCTTTGCCCATCTGAGCTTTCTGCTGGATGTCGATCAGCGTCTTGGCAACAAGCTGCAACGCACCGCTCGGACAAGCTTCAGTGCAGCGGAGGTGTTCGGTCTCGACGCGGCTGCACAACATGCAGGCTTGCTCGCGCGGCTGAATGAACGGCGTGCCGGCTCGCACCGGCCCCTCCGATTCGGGAGTCGCCTTGATGCAGTGATTCGGACAAGCGTCCGCGCAGCGCTGGCAGCGGATGCAGGTGGAGAGAAAATCGGATTCCGGCAGCGCACCGGGCGGACGAATCGGCGCGTGAGCATGAGCCGGTTGATTGAACAGACCGACGCCCACGGCACCGGTCGCGGTCGCTGCGCCGAGGCCCAGCAGATTGAGTACGAAATCGCGCCGATCGAGTGTCATGATGCAGGTGTCCTCGAACTGCGAACAACGATCGACTTCGTGTTTGTGGTATGGGGATGAGCCGAATATCGGCTAGAATCCGCGTGCGACGATTCCAGACGTTTGAGCCACGAGGTTGTCATGTGTGCGATCACGATTGAAGTTCCAGACGAGACCATGATTGCTCTGAAGGTGACTGAGGCATCCGTCGGCCAGCATCTGCGAATGGCGGCCGCGATGAAGCTGTATGAACTCGGCCAACTGTCATCGGGGGCCGCCGCCAAATTGGCCGGAGTGCCGCGCACGGTGTTCTTGTCTCGATTGGCCGATTTCGGAATCGACACGTTCCACCTGAACGAGGAGCAACTCCTGCGGGAGACGCCGCTTGCCTGACGTCATTTGCAACACATCGCCCATGCAGTACCTGCATCAGTTGGGTCTGTTGCATTTGCTGCCGAAGTTGGTGAGACGAGTCATCGTTCCGCCGGCCGTGATCGAAGAGTTGGCGCAAGGCCAACGACTCGGTGTCGACCTGCCGGACCTTTCCGGTGTCGATTGGATCGAGGTCCGTGAGCCAGCCAGCGTCAATGTGTTGCCGTTGGTCACAAACCTTGGTCCCGGCGAGACTCAAGTGCTGGCACTGGGAATGGAGAGACCGGGAGCCGTCCTGATTCTGGACGATGCCTTGGCTCGCCAAGTCGGACACGCGATGCACTTGCCCATGCGCGGCACGTTGGGCCTGCTGCTGGATGCCAAGCAGGCGGGACTGATCTCGGAAGTGAAGCCGTTGCTCGATCAACTCTCGGCCCTGCGCTTTCGTCTGTCTCGTGAAACGTATGACGCCGTCCTGAAACTGGCCGGCGAATAGGTCGATCAAATCTTCTCCACTCGTGCGGCCAGTTTCTTGAAGTCCACTTGGCCGCTGACCGGATCCCAGGCGCGATGGCTGGTCGCGTTCGAGAGCCATTTGTTTTTGTGCGGCTCGGCGCTGTCGGCCACCGAGAGGTTCCACGGGCTGAACATGTAGCCTTCGGGAACTTCGCTGCGCGACGGCCGCAGTTCGCTTTGCAGGCCGACGGTCACTTTGCATTCGAAGCTGCCTCGGCGAGTCATCACGCGGACGAGATCGCCGTCGCGCAGGCCGAAGCGTTTGGCGTCTTCCAGATTCATCTCGACGTATTGCTCGGGGATGAGCTTCATCGTCGTCGCGCCGCGGATCGTTTTCGCCGAATGGAAGTGCTCGTAGACGATGCCGAGGCCCAGCCAGAACGGATAGACGTCCTCGCGCTTGTGGTCGGCGAGCGTTTTCGTCTTGTCGTCGTAGATGTGCAGGTCGGGGAGTTCCGGCGGCAAGGCCATGTCGCGGGCTTGCTCCAGGATGTTCTTGCGACCTTCCTTCGTGGCGAGAGCCAGTTCGTCGATGAGGAACGGTCCCTCGCCCGGCCGATCGCGGTGGCCGAACTGCATCAGCTTCGCGGTCACTTCGTGGATCTGGCTGTAGTCCTGTTCGCACAGCTTCATCTTGGCTTTGCCGTCGGGATGCCGGAACGCTCCGTAAGGTTTTCCGGCCCAACCTTCTTGGCCGAGATAACGGCGCGGAGTGCCGCCGGCCTTCGCGATCTCATAGGTCGGCGCGGGCCACTGAATGCCGCGCAGTTCGCGGATCTGGTCGTACAGGCCGATGCCGTCGCGTTTCTCGACTTCGAGCATTCCGGTCAAGTCGGCATCGCTCCCTTTGCTGGCGATGACGATGTCTCGAAAAACCTCTTCGGGGTCGTAGATCATGATCCCGTTGCCGCTCTTGATCTTCTTCTTGTACGGGAACATCTTGTCGGCATCGAGCCCCAGTTTCTTCGCGAGCGTTTTCGATTTGTCGATGGCCATGTCCATGTCGGGGATGCAATTCGGTGGCGGGTTATTCGCACCGTCGCAGACGTAGGCTCGGCGTTCCGATTGGATGTACGTCCCGCCGTACCATTCGCCCCACGTCGCGGCCGGGAAGATGATGTCGCCGTAGAGCAGGTTCGGCGCGTGCCGGTATATCTCCTGCACGACGACGAACATCTTCGTCAGCGCGGGCCGCACCAACGTCTTCACGTCCGGCATGTGGACGTGGGTCGTATACATCCAAAACATCGCGAGCAGTTCGTCCTTGAGCGCCCGCTCCATCATGCCGACGACCATGCCGGGGTTCGGCAGTGATGCGGTTTGTTTGAGCCGTTCGCGCGGGACTCGCCACGCATCGGCGATGTGATCGCGCCATTCCTCGTTGGTGATCGGCTGATTGAACGGCAGCCGGCTGGTGAGGCCCCCCATCAGGCGTTCGCTCATCGCGTTCGGCTGGCCAGTTTGCGAATGGCTGCCGCAACCGGGCCGGCCCATGTTGCCGGTCAGCAGGTGCAGATTGATGATGCTGATCGTGTTGTGCTGGCCATGCAGCATCTGGTTGTAGCCGATCCCCCAGAAGCTCAAGACACCGCCGCGCCCGCGACGTCGACCCTTGAGCGTCGCTTCGGCCCACGTCTTCGCGATTTGCTCGATCAACTGCGGCGTGATGCGGCCTCGGTCCAACAGCTTCAGGCGTTCGCAGACTTGCGCCGGCGAGTACCGCTCCTTCACCCCCGCGATGTATTCCTGATAGCCATTCACGTTCTGAGCCAGCCAATCGTCCGGCATGACCGCTTCAGGATACTTCGTCAGCAAGACGTGAGCGATCGCGTTCTGATAACTGATGTCGCCGTTGAGCGTTTGCAGGTGCAGGCTGTTGCGCGGATTGATGTCTTCCAACCCGATGACCGTGGCCGTGCGACGCGGATCGGCGACCAGCGTCGGGATGCCCGCCTTTTGCTTGTAGTCGGCGACGCGCCAAAACAGGATCGGATGCGCCTCGCGCGCGTTGTGCCCCCAGAAGGCGATCATGTCCGCTTCTTCGATGTCCTCGTAGCTGGTCGGCGGAGCGTCGCTGCCGTAGCTGGCCATGTACCCGGTCGCCGCCGACGTCATGCACATCCGAGCGTTCGCTTCGATCGAATTGCTGACGAGGACTCCCTTCATCAACACATTCTCGATCCACTGCGCCTCCATTGTGAGCTGCCCGCTGCCGTCGAGACCGACCGCATTGCCCCGCTTCGCCTTGATGATCTCGGCGATCTTCTCGGCGACGAGTTCCTCGGCTTCCGCATACGGCATCTTGACGAAGACGTCGTCATCAAAGCGTCCCTTCGTCGCCGACACATGCCCTCGCAGCGGGTCGCTCATGTCTTTGCGAACGAGCACGTCCGTCAGCCGGTCCTTGTAGATCGGCTCGTAGGCGTTCAAGCCCTTGATGCACTGAATCCCCTTGTTCGTCGGGTGCTTCTTATCCGGCACCATGCCGACCACTTTGCCGTTCTCGACCTTGATGAGCGTCCCACAACCGACGCCGCAATACGGGCAAGCCGCTTGCAGCAGTTTGACACCCGGTCCCAACGCCGCACCGGGTTTCGTGGTGGGGGCCGCGTTCAAGGCTTCGAGGTATTCCAGCGGCAGAAATGATGTCGCCGTCACTGCCACACCGGTCGTGGCGGCCATCTTCATGAACTCACGACGATCGAATTCCACGGGCACAGTTTGCTTGGGCATGGTGGGCTCCTTAAATGACGAATGACGAATGACCAATGACGAAGGAATGACGAAGCTCGAATGACGAAAACCATCGAGCTTTGGTCGTCATTTCGATCCGCTGGCTTGGATGAATGGTGGTGAGTAAATTCGTTGCCCTGTGGTAGCAGCGTGAATCAAGCCGTAATCTGGTTCTGTGAGCGAGAGACCGAGCATGGCGAAAAGCAACGACGGTCGGACGTTTGACTTGGAAGAGCGAACCGCAAAGTTCGGCGAGGCGGTGATCGACTTCTTGAAGAAAGTGCCGAAAGGTCCGCTGACCAATCGGATGATTGACCAACTTGTGGGTGCAGGAACCAGCGTCGGCGCGAACTACTGCGAAGCGGACGACTCGGTTTCCAAGCGGGAGTTCCGCAACAAGATCGGAACCTGCAAAAAAGAGGCTCGCGAATCCAAGTTCTTCATTCGAATGATTGTTCGCGCCGTACCCGAACTCCGTGACGACGCCCTCAAGCTTTGGCAAGAAGCGAACGAACTGCACCTGATCTTCGCCAAGATCTTTCGCAGCATTCCGCGCCAGACCAAACGCGATAAGTAAGCCGTCTAACGAATCCCTTTCGACATTCATCATTCGGTCTTGTTTCGTCATTCGACATTCGTCATTCGTCATTCGTCATTCCTCCCAAACGCTTCTGTTCGCCGCAGGGGCCTGGTATCCGGACTCCATTGGCGGATGAACGCGACGATGTCGTTGATGTCGGATTGGTGGAGATTCGCAAGGCCGTGGCCGGACGACCCGAACGCTCGCATGGCCGTGCCGCGACGGCCGCGGATGATCGTGGCTTGCAGGTAGCCGTCGGTGGCCGCGCGCAGGAAGCCGGGGTTGTTGAGTTCGGGAGCAAAGCCCCCTTTGCCGTTGTCGCCGTGACAGCCGGCGCAGAAGACCGCGTAGCCATCCTTCCCACGATCGGGATGAGCGCCCATCACGAAGCGATGTGAAATCTCGGTGCGGTCTTCGTTGGAGCGCAGGTAGGCGATGAGATCGTCGATCTCGGCCGCTTTCATTTCGACGATGCCGGAGCCGCGATGACTCATCGAGCGCATCTCAGTCCCATCGCGGCCGAGCACGATGGTTGCTCGCAAGAAGCCGTCGCTCGCCGCATGGAGAAACGCCGGATTGCGGATGCCGGGGCCGACGGTTCCTTCGCCCTGCACGCCGTGACAACTGACGCACATCTCGCGGTACAGCACCGCGCCACGCGGGGCGTAACCGAGACCGATCCGCTCGCCATCAATCGCCTGTCGTCCGCGCAGCGAACGGAGGAACGTCACGATGTCCTCGATCTGCGACTTCGAGAGGTCCGCGTTTCCTTGTTGCCCGCGCAGATGCGGTCGCATCTGCGTCCCCGGTCGTCCGAAGCTGATCCATTGAGTCAGCGTCGCATCGTTGACCGTGTCGAGGAACACCGCGTTCGACAGTTGCGGGCCGAGTGCTCCTTCCGCGTGCGGACCGTGACAGCTCGCGCAGATGCCGGTGTAGAGCGACTCGCCGTTCTGGCGATCGCCTTGAACGCGGAGGTCGGGGAGTTCCTTCGACGGCTGCGTCTGCCAGGACCGCAACAGCGCGATCACGTCGGCGACATCTTCGCTGCTCAGTTGCCGCCACGCGGGCATCGCGGTGCCGGGTCGACCGCGCACGATCGTGTCGTGCAGGAATTCGTTTGAGACGACCGACAGCACCGCTTGGTTGTTGATCGACGGGCCGATCTTTCCTTCGCCCGTTTCTCCGTGACAGACCGTACAACGGCTGCGATAGAGCTTGAGGCCGGTCTCTGCGGAGGGCGAGCCCGAGGGCGTCAGCCCCGGGACTGTCCGGGGGCTAACGCCCACCGGCTCGCCAAGCATCGTGAGCACTTCTTCGCGATTCGAGCGCAGCGGTTGCCAACTGCGGAGGAACGCCAGGAGGTCACTGACGTCGCGATTGTCAAACTGTCGCCAGGCGGGCATGGCGGTGTTGGCTCGGCCGCGCAGGATCGTTTCGGCGAGCATGTCGTCGCTGACGATCGCCAGGAAACCTGGTGCTCGGAGCGAAATGCCGATCTGGCCTCCCTCGCCGTTGAGGCCGTGACAGCCGGAGCAGTTGGCTCGGTAGAGCGCGCCGCCGATTCGAGGCTCGCCGCGCGAGGCTGACACGAAGGAGCGATCCGCTTCGTTCGCTTCCCAGCGGCGGATGAAACCGACGAGCAATTCGATCTCGTCGTCGCTCAAGCCTCCTTCGGTTTTCCAACCCAACATGCTGGTGTTGGTCCGGCCGTTCGTGATGATGTGTCGCAGATAGGCATCGCTGGCGATGCCCAACGTGTCGACGTTGCGCAGCGAGGGCGTCAGCAGTTCGCGCGGCCGGTCGATCAACACGGCGCGCAGCAGCGAGATCGACTCCGCTTCGCCGCCGGCTGTCGGTGTGAAGAACTTCGCGGCTTCGGCGTCGCGGACGATCGCGCCGATGCCGTCGGCTCCGTGACAGGACGAGCAATACGTTTTGTAGAGCGTCTCGCCGCGCACCGGCGTTTGATCCACCAGTTGCGGCAGCGGCGTGTAGGCGGCCGGTGCGGATTTCCGTTTCAGGCTGATCATGTACGCGGCCAGGTCGCGAGCTTCCGCATCTGACAACTTCAGATCGGGCATCAGCGTGTTGGGAACGACGGCGGTTGGCGATTTGAAATGCGCGAACAGCCAGTTCTCGACGGTTCGTTCGCCGTGGACGTGTTTGAAATCGAAGCCGTGCGCCGTCTTGTCGCCGACATAGGTGATGTCCGGGCCGAGCTTGCCCCCTCGGCCGCGATACTTGTGGCAGCCCAGACATCCCTTCTCGACGACCATCCGTTTGCCGCGAGCGATGTTGTCCGCATGCGGCAGTGATGACGCCAACTCCCCCTCGGTGATGTGTTCGATCGGTCGCACCGTGCCATAGAGGTCGCTTTGCCCGCCGTAGAGGTCGTTCTCGTAGTGGCAACGGCTGCAACTGGTGTAGACCATCGCGCCGCCGAGCAGCGGTTCCGGCCAATGTTTCACGTGTCCGTGAGCATCCGCCTTCGTGGTCGCTCGGCCTTGTCCCTGATGGCAGATCGTGCAGCCGAATTTGTCGGACGGATGATGCTTGAGGAGGTCGCCCGAATGCGTCGCCAGCGGCTGAGCGGCCTCGGTAAATCGCGGGTCATCAATCGCGACGTGACACGTCACACAGCGATCGACCTTCTTGAGTCCTTCGAGATACACCTGCCGCACTTCCAGCGGGAATGCGATGTTTGGCTTTCCGGAAGTCTTCGCCAACTGCGTCAACTGAGCGGCATACGCGGACTGATGCCCGCGCCACTCGGCCGTGAAGTTCTCCTCGAACGCCGCCAGCAGCAGGAACGCGAGGAACACCAAGCTGCTGATGAGCAGTATGAACTTCAGACGTTTCGTGCGAGGTGAGTTCATTCTCAATCCAATGTCGAATGACGAATGACGGAATGACGAAAGAACGACGAAGCTCGAATGACGAAGGGCATTCGTTGCGTCAGGACCGACGGTTGATCTTTCATTTCGCCATTCATGCTTCCTTCGTCATTCGTCATTCCGTCATTCGTCATTTGCAAGTCGTCATTCCTCAATGCGCCGGCCAGCTTGCTTCGGACCAGTAAAAATTCCAGTTGGGGCCGCGATGCACGGTCGCGAAGTAAGTCAGGATCACGAACGCCACGAGGAAGCAGGTGAAGAGGGCCAACGCTCCCAGCCGGGTTGAGTTCGTCGTCTTCATCACGAACAGCGACCAGAGCGTGAAGATCGCCAGCATCACGGTGCCGGGGTTGATGAGCGTGATCACGATCTGCGGGATCTCCGGCGACCACGTTCGCAGCCAGCCGTAATTGACCGTGAAGATCAACATGCCCACGACCACCGCCGCCGTGAAGATCGCGGTATTGATGCAGATCCGCTTCCCTTGCCGGCCGCTAAACCAGACGCCGATGTCCTGCCGTTCGCGATCGAGATACGGCACGCACATCAGACCCAGCACCACAATCGCCGGGATCGCCACGCCCCCCATGAAGGCCGAGTAACTGACCAACTCTTGCAGGCCGAGGAAGTACCACGGTGCCTTCGCCGGGTTCTCCGGGACCAGCGGATTGGCCAGCTCGGTCAGCGGGGCATCGAAGAAATATCCCAGAGCCAGCGACACAGCGAGCGTCAGCATGGTGAGCGCGGCGATGGCATACAGGCCGTTCGGATACGTCGGCACGGTGTTGGCGATGCTGCGGTCGACCATCGGCGTCTTGCCGCGGACGACGGCCATCAGGCCATAGGTTTTCGATGGCGAATTGCTTGGCGTGCCGGGTCCGGCTTTCACATTCGCGGTTGGCGGCAACTCATCCGTGCTGGCCGGTCGGGTCAGGCCGCCGTCTTTGCGGATGCGCCAGAAATGGACGGCGAGGAACACCGACATCGCCAGCGGCAGCACCATCACATGCAGCAGATAGAAACGAGTCAGCGCCTCTTGGCCGACGTGGTTCGCTCCCAGGATCAATCGCTTCTGAAAGCCGCCGATGTCGCACCATTCGGTGATCCCCAGCGCGTCGGTCACTTCGCGCGGCGACTGCGCGATCTCGGAGCCGATCGTCACGGCCCAGTACGCGAGCTGATCCCACGGCAGCAAGTAGCCGGTGAAGCTCAGAGCCAGCGTGAGCACAAATAAAATCATCCCCACGACCCAATTGAACTGCCGTGGAGCTTTGTAGGCGCTCGTGTAAAACGCCCGTGCCATGTGCAGCATGACGCACAGCACCATGCCGTGCGCCGCCCAACGATGGACGTTCCGCACGAAGCGGCCGGTTGGGACGATGTATTGAATCTCTTTCATCGAGTCGTAGGCCTGATCGACCGACGGCTTGTAATAGATCATCAACGGGATGCCCGTCGCGACGAGCAGAAAGAACAACGCCAGCGAGATCACTCCCAAACCCAACGTCGCGCGGATGCTTAGCGAGTACCAGTGCATCCGCGTCGGCATGATGTGCAGGAACAAATTCGTGAACACCGCCTGCGAGGCCGCTCGATCCGACGTCGGCCGACCGTGTCGAATCAGCGACTCGCGAAACTCGCGCGGCGTGTCGAGCAAGTTGCGGAAGTAACGCCGCAACGCCGAGTCGTTCTCGTGTTTTGGTTCCAGCTCCACGGACACGATGAATGCCTTCCATCCTTTGCCGATTCGCGATCACAGCTTTTCGTCCGCCGCGACTCCCGCATGAAACTCGCTGTAGACGATGACCGGGACACCGACGTCGCCGAGATGTTTTTGGATCAATGGTTTGACCTCTTCCCACTTCAGCCCGCCGACTCCGGTGGCCAAGCGAGGCAACGCCACGCTGGTCAGCTTCTCGTGTTCGATCAGCTTCTTGAGTTCACGCAACACATGATTGACGTTCTCTAACGTCGCGCGACCGGCCTTCGCGCCGTGGTCGTAGGCTCCTTCCTGAGTCAGCAAGTTGACGATCCGTTTGCCTCCGGGACCGGACCAAATCCAGGTTCCGCCCGCCTGCGGATGCTGCGTCTGGCAGTAGTGCCGAAAGTCCTTGTACATGCCGGGCCATTGCTCACGCAGACTGTGTGCCAAGCCGGTGGCAAATGCGTCGTTGGGAGCCACGCCGTGAGCGATGGCCGCAGCCTTGGTCAAAAGAATGTCACCGCTGACTTCGCGAATCATGTTTCGTCCTTCGTTGTCGTAGCCACGCCTCGCCAGAGCGTGGGAATACGGGGATGGGATCGGCCCACGTTCTGGCGAACGTGGCTACGGGTTTTGGTAATGCCGAGTGATGAAGTCGTTCTGAATCCATAAGAGTTTTTGGAAGGCTCGAATGGTGCGCAGCGAGATTGCGGCATCGAGCGGCTGCTGCGAGATCGCGTCGATAAGCGTGTCCGACAACAAGCCCATCAGCGCGTTCATTTGCACGAGCGGCACGTCGATCTCTTTGTTTCCGGCTTTCGGCGTGTGCATCTTGCCGACCATGTCGAGGTATTGAACCATCTTGGCGTCATACGACCGGCCGAGAAGCTGCATGAAGTACCGGCTGAGATGCTCCTTGCGAAATCGAATTTGCGAATCTGTCTGCGACAGATGCGCCAGGTCTTTCGGCAGCGGCCCTTCGTAACCCGCTTGCCGCGGGACAAAGTGCCGAGCGGTCGCGTCGTAGCTCAGGAGTTTCTCATAGGTCTTCTCCACCAACTGCGGAATGAGCGGGCCGAGAAACGGAGCGCTCGCCTGAATCAACGCGGCATCCTCCGGGCCAAAGCCCATGAAGCCCGCGAGGTACTCGAACCGGTATTGCGGGTCTGTCTCCAAACGCGCTTCGTCGATGCTCTGCATGAAACTTGGGTTCCTTCTATGTGACCATCGCCCCACCGAGCTTGCCTCGGTGGAACCAGGCTTTTGCACTACGAACGCCGTAGTGCAGAAGCCCGCGAGCCACCGAGGCAAGCTCGGTGGGGTCGCTGCGCCGTCACAGCGCCAACTGCACCAACTCTTGCGGCGGTTCGGCTTCGATCAGTTTGAGGTCGAACTTCTCTTGCAGGATTTTGAAGACGTTGGGGGACACGAACGCCGGAGGGACTGGGCCCAGGCGAATCCCCTTCACGCCCAGAGCGAACAGGCTGAGCAACACCGCCACCGCTTTCTGTTCAAACCAGGACAACGCGATCGTCAGTGGCAGATCGTTGATGCCGCAGTCGAAGGCTTTCGCCAAGCCAAGCGCCACCTGCACGGCACCGTAGGCGTCATTGCATTGGCCCATGTCGAGAAATCTCGGCAGACCGGCGACAGTTCCGTACTCGTGATTGCGGATGCGGTACTTGCCGCAGCCGAGCGTCAGGATCACCGACTCGTGCGGCGCGGCTTGAGCCAGCTTCGTGTAGTAGTTGCGGCCCATCTCCGCTCCGTCGCAGCCGCCGATCAAGTAGAAGCGTTTGATCTCGCCTGACTTCACCGCCGCGACCACTTTGTCGGCCAGCCCCAAGATCACGCTGTGATGGAAGCCGATCGTCGACTCCTTCACCTTGCGATCCGGCAGAGCGGGAGACCGCTTCGCCATTGCGATGACTTCTGAGAAGTCGTTCGTCTTTAGTCGCTTGCCGCCGGGAACGGCAGTGGCTCGCGTGGTGAAGAGCCGGTCTTTGTAAGAATCGGGCGGAATCAAGATGCAGTTCGTCGTCGCGAGAATCGGTCCCGTGAACGCGGGAAACTCCCACTGCTGATTCTGCCATGGGCCGCCGTAATGTCCGGCGAGATGCGGGTGTGCTCGCAGCTTCGGGTAGCTGTGAGCCGGCAACATTTCCCCGTGCGTGTAGACGTTGACCCCTTGGCCGGCCGCTTGATCGAGCAGGTCGGACAGATCCAACATGTCATGCCCGGTCATGAGAATGCCCGGCCCGGCCTTGGTCCCTTCGTAGACAACGGTCGGAGTCGGGGCTCCGAATGCTTCGGTGTGTCCTTCATCAAGCAACTGCATCACCCGGACGTTCTGCCGACCACATTCGAGAACCAACTCGAACAGACTCTCCACGTCGAAGTTCACGTTGGTCATCGTCGCGAACAACGCTTCTTCGATAAAAGCACTGACGCTGTCATCCACCTTGCCGAGCCGCCGCGCGTGATTCGCATACGCGGCCATCCCCTTCACGCCGTAAAGCAGGATCTCCTGCAGCGATTGGACGTCCGGATCCTTCCCGCACACGCCAAGTTCGGTGCAGCCGGTTCCGTTTTGAGTTTGCTCGCATTGGTTACAGAACATCAAACGCTCCTTGAAAAGTTAGAACACACCACAAGTTGAATCTCGTAAGCAGCCACGCTCGCCAGAGCGTGGGCGATTGATTCAAGGCACCCACGCTCTGGCGAGCGTGGCTACGGAAGACGAAAGGTCACACCACAAGTTGATTCACACAGTCAGGCTTTCAGCCGCTCGGTCGCGGCGACGGTCTTTTGTTTGTCCACGACCAACTGGCCGTCGGGAGAAAGGCTCAGTTCGAGATACATCAGCGCCTTCGGTGCCGGGCCACCGGTCACCTTGCCATGCACATCGAAACGACTGCCGTGACACGGACAGAAGAAGCCCTCGTCACCGTTGCTCGAAACCAAACAGCCCAGATGAGTACACACTGCCGAGATCGCGAACAGCCCCTCCCCATCCACGTAGATCCACAGCCGCTGGTCAGGGACGGCCGTGATCTGCGTGGACAGGAAACGATCGACGGGGCCGAGCTTCACTCGGCTATTGGACTCCGGAAACACAGATGGCATCGGCAACCGCGCGGCCCCCAGCCCCGCGACGGCCAACGCTCCAGCGGCCGTACCGATCGCCGTCAGGCCGAGGAAGTCGCGACGCTCGACCGGCTTCTCGAAGCGTCGGCTGTTTCGAATGGTTTCGTGGGGCATGCTTGATCCTTGTTTCGGAAAGAGCCCGACGAATGAAAGGAGACGACGAATGGTGGAGACCGCAGGCATTCGTCGTCTCCTTTCATTCGTCGGGCTCGTTGCCGATCGACCAACAACTCGTCGTCAACACGCGTTCCATCGTGATGGCTCCAACCGGACAACGGTCGGCGCACAACGCACACCGAATGCACTTCGTTTCGTCTTTGACAATCGCTGAAAACTGTTCGTCGTCGTCTCCTTGCATACGCTGTTCCAAAGCCTGCAGAAGATCGTCGCCCCCCTCCAACCGATCGAGCGACACCAATTCGAGACAGGTCTCTGGGCAAACATCCGCGCAGCCGCCGCAGAGGATGCACTTGTCCGAATCGAAGATCGTGTTCACGCCGCAGTCGAGACAACGACATGCCTCGCGCACCGCCTCATGCTCGCCGTAACCACGTTCGACTTGAGCGGTCTGGCTGTGCCGCCGTTCGTTGACATCGAAGACGCCGAGCGGCGTGCGCGGCAACTTTTCGTAGTCTGGCTCGCGCAGGTAATCGGGGATCTCAAGATGCACGAGCTGCACGTCCTCGACCAGCTTCTCGCCGCGGACGAACTCGTACACCGCGCGAGCCGCTTGCTTGCCGCTGGCGACCGCGTGAATGAGTAACTTCGGGCCGTAAGACACGTCGCCAGCGATGAACACATCCGGGGCCGAGGTTGTGTTCGTCACCGCATCGCACTGAATCAGACCGCGATCTGTGCGCTGGATGTCGGTCTGCCCATCGGCGAACGACAAGTCCGGTTGCTGGCCGACTCCCCACAGAACGGTGTTGGCGTGAATGGTCGTGAGATCGGTCGGATCAAACTGCGGAGCAAACCGCCGCTGCTCATCGAAGACTCGCGTGCAACGCTGGAAGACGACCCCTTTCACGCAGCCCTCGTCGTCCAGCAGGATTTCTTTCGGGCCGAGACTGTTGTGGCGGATAACTCCTTCTTCATCCCCTTCGAGAATCTCCGCATCATCCGCCGGCATCTCGTCAAGACTTTCGAGACTGCAAAGATGCACGGAACGGACACCCGCTTGCCGCAGCGCGGTTCGCGAGATGTCGATGCCAAGCTGACGAATCACCGTGCGGGCGATGTCGTAGGCGACGTTGCCGCCGCCGACGACCACGATATCGCCATGCAGTTCGACCGGACGTCTCAACGCCACATCACGCAGGAGTTCGACTCCACCGAGAATCCCTTTGCCGTTGGCTCCGGGGATCGGCAAGCCGCGCGATTTCTTCAGGCCGACAGCGATGATCGTTGCCTTGTGCGTTCGCCGAATCTCGTCGAACGAAATGTCCTGGCCGACGCGCGTGTTGCAATGAAACTCGACGCCGAGCGAGCGAATGAGTTCAACCTCTGCCGCGATCAAATCGCGAGGCAGGCGATATTCCGGAATGCCGACGGCCAACATCCCCGCCGGCACCGGTTCCATTTCAAACACGGTGGGTCGAAAGCCGAGCAACGCGAGATCATGGGCCGCCGCCAATCCCGCCGGCCCCGAACCGATGATCGCCACCTTTTCGCCGTCGGCGTTCTTGGGCTGAAGCTGATCCGACAAGAAGCTCTGGAATCCAGACAGCTCTTCCGACCGAGAGCTCTCGCGTCGTCGCACATGCTCAATCAGCCGTTGAATCAGCCCTTTGGTTTGCCCGGCTCGCTCGTGATCGGCATGTCCTCCGAAGCGATCGGTGACGAACCGCTTGAGCGCCCGGATCGACACCGCTTGGTCAATCTCTTTCCGCCGACAAGCCGCTTCACACGGTGCGCCGCAGACTCGGCCGCAGATGGAAGCGAGCGGATTCGGTCCGCGAGCAATCAAGTACGCCTCTTCAAATCGTCCGTCCGCGATGGCTCGCACATACCCGCGCGCATCCGTATGCACGGGACAAGCCTCCTGGCACTTGATCTGCCGACGCCAATACTCGTCGGTCGGTACTTCCACCCGATAGTGCTGCATGATGTGTTGGCTTGTGGCAACTCGCGTGCCGCAAGCGGTCTGCGGCACCGTGGCTTTCACCTAGCGCATCAGATCCGCGTCGCAAAAGCTCACATCGAGCACCGTGGTTTTTCCGGCGATGATTTCGACCGTGACGTCGCGGCGCGCGTTTCCGTCCGGTTGGCGAATCGCGAGCCGGTGTTTGCCGACCGGAAGTTGGGGCAGTTCAAACTGGCCTTCAGAGTCCGTCACTGCATGAAACGGATGGTCGAACGCATAAACCCAACCGCTCATCCAGGCATGAATATCGCAACCCAGCCGAATTGGCCGCTGTTTCTTGTCTGTCACGAAGCGATGCAAGTACTCGTTGCGCGAGCCTGTGTAGACGTTGAATTGATTCTTCACCTCAATCGCCGTGGTCCGCACGTTGTGATTTATGCTGTCCGAATTCGTGAACTTTACTAGCTGCCCGCTCCGCACCGAGATCACATGCGGCACGAATGTGGAGTCTTTTTGATCGACCACGACAACCGGCAAGTCCTTGGCATTGTCAGGTGATGCATCGGCTGGAGCGTCGATCCAATACACCACCGCGTCTCGCAATCCACGAGTCTTCGGATGCACCTCGAAAAGAGCTCTCTTCCGCCCTGTTTCGTCCGCCGTTTCAGCTTTGGGAACGGCCCCCTCAAAGCGCACGACACCGCGCAATCTCCCGAGTTCATCAGCACCGGACGATTCGACGGCGAGACTGGAGATACTGGAGATACCGAAGGCGACGAACTGCATGCACAGCAAACAGACGCGCTGCGGGTCGCGGAACTCTGACAAGCGGCGAAGAATGGAATGACTCACGACAGCATCACGCTCCTTCAATCTGTGTCGAGCAATCTCAGCTTGATCTAACCGATCCGCATGTAGGCGGAATGTGCCCATTCCGAAAGATCCATTCGGTACTCGTCGCCACAGGTCAAAGTGAGAGTGGCATCTTCGGAGGCCAGTTGCACGGAATCGAGCTTCAGTTCGCGTGGCAGCAAATAGACGATCAACGTGCCGGAAGAGAGCGAGAACAGCTTTGTGCGGATGTCGTTCTTGCGTGAGACGGTTCCTCCCACGGGATCGCGAACGAACGTGTAACCCGTGACGCGCACGATTCCGTCTTCATAAGTCTCGACATTACCGACGAAGAATCGGCTGCTGTCTCGTTCAAACAAGCGACGATGCACGACGAGCAACAGATCTCCCGAATGCAAAAGCATCTTGGCATCCTTGTGCGACCGCGAATTGAAGGACAGGGACATTATTCTCGGCAACGCTTGAGGCAACTCGCGTGCCGTGTGTGGTTGCTGAGATCGCGAGGTTGATCAAGCCACGTCGGTGCTGTTTCCATCAAAAACATGGCGCGCCTATTTCGCGCCGCGACCACATGTGCGAATGTGGCACACATTGATCAATGTCGCACGCTGGCCCGCGCGCCTGCGGTGACACAGCAATCAATCCACTTGCGTGAAGCGTTTCCATTCGCAGCGTTCGCTTCGGGTGTCGTTCGCGATTGATCGGCGGCGGCACGGCGATTTCAGGATGCAGGTAATGACGTTGGTCATTCTTGGCCAATTCCCGCGCGAAGCTCTCTGGTGATGAGGAATTCTGCGATGCTCAAGAGCCTATTGGTTTTGCTCAACGATGCGCGAGGTGCCTATCAAGCGTCCGATTTAGCGCGGCATTGGGCGGGTTCGCACGAAGCCTTGTGTGTGGGGCTGAGCATTCTGGATGTCGAGGGTTTAGTCGGCAAAGAACCGGTTTCGATGGCAGGCATGTCCGCGAAAGAACAGCAAGACGAGAAGATCTTGGAAGATGCTCGGACGAGACTGGGGCGAGTTCGAGATCGGTTTCGGAGCCTCTGCACACAAGCCAACGTGGCAAGTCAATTGTTGGATGAAGAGGGCAAACCGGCGGACGTGATCGCTCGCGAGGCGCAACGCTGCGATCTCGTCCTAGTGGATTGCCCTCAGTCGCGCCCGGCGCTGGGCGGGTTGACCACCGATCAACTGGTCGGGGTTGTGAAACACTGCCCACGTCCGTTGGTCGTGGTTCCGGATCGTCCAGCCTCCGAGACGGATGTCGTGATTGCCTATGACGGCAGCTTGCAGGCGGCTCGCACGGTGCAGGCGTTTGCTCAATCGGGACTCGCCGCTGATCGGCAAGTCCGGGTCGTGGGGATCGCAGAACAATACGTGACCGCAACTCGCCGAGTGGACCGTGCCGTCGACTTCCTCAATCGCCACCACATCGCGGCCAAAGCGGACCCCATCACGTCCGATGACGATCCTGGCAGCGTGCTGCTGAATCACATGGCGTTATATCCGACCGGTCTGTTGGTCATGGGGACGTTTGGGCAAAACTTTCTGCGTGAGGTGCTGTTCGGTTCGGTGACTCGCCGTATGCTGGAGCACTGCCCGGTCCCGATTTTCCTTTATCATTAAGAAGCGATCCAAGAACAACGTCGTGTCGGCTGTTGTTCTTGGTCTGATTGAGGAGTTGCATGATGAATTCACGGTCCTGTGCCAGTCTGTGTGCTCTCGCCGCCGCCGGGACGCTCTACGTCGCGCTGGCTTTTTCCGAGGAGCCAGCGAAGGACGCGACCAGTCCGCCGAAGGACAACCAGAGCGCTCCGGCCGAGAAGCCACCCGATCCCAAGCATCGCGTGTCTGTCGCGGCGGCACGGGAGCGAGCCAAGCTGATGCACGACATCTACGACGCCACGTTGGAAGTGATGCACCACCACTATTTCCGAGCCGAGCGATCCGTCCTGCCAGCCCGCGCGATGGAAGATGTCTTTGCCGAGATGGCCAGACAGTCGGGAACCAAGGCGCGATGGATTTCGGTGAACACCAAAGCGATGAGTATTCACCACGAACCGCAGACCGAGTTTGAGAAGCAGGCCGCTAAAGAGATCGCCGCCGGTAAAGAGAATTTCGAGCTCGTCGAGAAAGGGTATTACCAACGTGCGGGACGCATCTCTCTGGGAGGCGGATGTGTCAGTTGCCACACCAATCAGTTCTCATTCCCTTCGACGTCTCCCAAGTTTGCCGGGCTGGTCATTCGCATTCCCGTCAACGTTGAATGAGCGTCGTAGCCGCACTCGCCAGAGTGCGGGGTGTTGGCCGAAAGACCCGCGTTCTGGCGAACGCGGCTACTTAGCCACCGGGACCGAGCAGCGGACCTTCTTCCTCTGCCGCAGGTCGTGGCCGAAACGGGACGTACCTGGCCATCGGGGCGAGCAACGCCATCGTCCAGCCGAAGATCAGATGCGTCGCACCGGCGACCCACCACGGCAGATGTTCGCCGCTGGTAATCCAATTGCCTCGAAACAGCAGTGGTTGCAACCAGCTCAAGAGGCCATAGAAGAGAACTTGCCAAACCAGCAGCGCCAGAATCGTGCTGATGGCCAAACGGTTGCCGAGCGTTGGTTGCACGAAGCGAGTCATCGCGGCATGAAACAGAATGCCGAACAGGATGCCGGTGACGAGATACAAGCAGCAACCAAACGTGAGCACCATGCCGTCGCGCAGCACCGGTGCGTGTGGAGCGGCCTCGGCCAGCGCGAGTGCCTCCGCGCCCAAGGGGAATGTCAGAAAGACGCGAATCAACTCCAGCGGATGCTTACCCGCCAGCGGCGCGAGGATGACGTTGGCCAGCAACGCGATCGCCGCTCCGAAGGCACCGAGCGCCGCTCCGTAGATCACATGCTCGATCACCGAGAATTGTTTGGGCGGCCAAAGCTGTGCCTCGGCGACTTTGTCCAACTCGCCTTGGAGTTCTTGGACTTTCGTTTTCAATTGCTCAACGAGCTGATGATCGACTGGAGGAGTCATGGTCTTCTCTCCTGATTCAAGACACACAACGAGCGACCTCCTACGGATTGCGAACGCCGTGCCAGTGGCAATCAGAGAGAACCGGCAATCTTGGACCGATGTTTGCAAACACGCTTCGCGGGATTCTTCACGGCTCCTCGCTTTGATCAGCCGGAACGCGCCACATAGACGATGACACCCACATAGTGGCAAGTGCTCCCAGCGACGACCATCAGATGCCACACCGCATGGAAGTAGCGAACCCGGCGATCCAAAGCCAGAAAGATCCCGCCGATCGAATAGAACGCACCTCCCGCAACGAGCCACAGCAGCAGGTTCAACGGCGCGCGGTGAGAGAGCTCCCACAAGGCCACGACCGGCAGCCAACCCATCACGCCGTAGGAAAGTTTTGCCGGCCCCGACAAATCCCGGCGACGCAGGACAAACACAACTCCGGAGAAGGCCAGTCCCCACATCGCCCACAGCAGCAGCCACCACCAGCCGTGATTCAGAAAGATCGCCGCGTACGGAGTGAACGACCCGGCAATCAACAGGAAGATGCAGGCTTGATCGAGCGTGCGAAACCAACACCGCAACTTCAAATCGTGAAACGTGTGCGACAGGGTCGAGGCGGCATAAAGCAAAACCAACGTCGAGCAATACACGCCGCAGGCGACGATTGTCCTTGGCTGATGTCCGGGAACGACCAGCCGCATCAAATAGACCGTCGCCACGAGGCTCAGGAAGAATCCGAGCGCGTGTGTGATCAGGTTCGCCGATTCGTCAAGCGGTCGCTGCGCGCTGGTCATGGCGGTTTCGCTGGTGATCGCGAGGGGGCCTTTAGTACTGCTGCGCACCAAGGACCAAAAGAGGTGGCACCGACATCCGTTTTCGAGCAATCGGATCGTACGGCTGCAATCCGCCTCGTTCAATTTACGGTTGTTGCCTGGCCTCGATCGGCCGGCAAGAGTTGAAGCGGAACAGGAGGTTTGCTTCTGCGCCGGCGTTGGATTCCTGCAAGCTGGCCATGTCGGCGACAACGAGGCTAAGCCGGCGCGCCGTCCAGAATGCGATGCGTCGGCACGGGGCGGCCGGGACGGAAGCTTTGCAGCGTGTCAATCTGCGACTCGGCGGGAAGCGCCGCGCACGCGGCGCGGACAACCGCGCGGACGAGACGTTCGAGTTCCGCCGGATCAGTGGCGACACGCGCGTTGACCACCACGCTGGCTTGCGACACGCGGCAGTTCGACGGCAGCGAGAGTTCCGGTTCGGTGAAGCTGCTGACGAGGTTTGCCACGCCGTAGAAGCCTTCCCACAGACCGATCGTCTTGAGATGAGCGGTCTCGGCACCGATGGCTGAGAACTCCTTTCGCAGCCGGCGAATGATGTCCAGCAACAGATCGTCCAGTTCAAACGGCTGAGCGGCAGTGACGCGAATCTGACTGTTGAGCCAACCGAGTTCGGCTTCGCCTTCCGCGTAGATGTCGTAATCGACGTCCATCACGCGCTGCCCGAATTCACCACGTTGTTCCAGGAACTCACCGAGCGCCGTGAATCCCTCGCCGGACTTCGCGGACATGCGCAGGATCGGCCGGCCGGGGAATTGTTCTTCTAACTTCCGCGTCAGTTCGTTCACAGCGTCCGCCGATAACTCGTCGATCCGGTTGATGACGACGAAGTCCGCCTCTTCAATCTGCTTGCGAAAGATGTAGGCCGCCTTTGGTGAGAATCCGGCTCCCGCTTCGTTCCGCAGAATCTTCGCGCCGTGACTGGGCTTGATGATGACACCGTAGGGAGCCACGTCCAACGGTTGCTCGTAGATCTGCACCAAGGGTCGCACGACGGTCGCGACGAGATCCGTGCAACTGCCGACCGGCTCGGCAATGATCACATCCGGCCGCTCCGCGACACCGAGCTTTTCGACGGTTGAAGTCAGCGCGTTGAAGTTGCAGCAGAAGCACGAGCCGGCCACTTCACCAACCTCGAAGCCTTGCGCTCTCAAGCTGTTGGTATCGACCAAATCGGTGGTCTGATCGTTGGTCACGATGCCCACGCTCAGCCCTTGCGCCATGTAATGTCGCGCGAGCCGCGCAATGGTCGTCGTTTTGCCGGCTCCCAAGAATCCGCCGATCATCACGAAACGGGGGTTGCTCATCACGGCTCCAGCGTCTGAAGGGGGTTGCAAGGCTCTCAATTCTGAATCGACGACGTTTCCGAAACGCACTCACGGATCGCCGCGCTGCCTCGTCACGAACCAGAGTGACGTTCTAACGTGCGCTTGAGTGTCAGACAAACGACGGCCGATCCTAACACGACTCATCGTTGGCGACTTCGCCCACGCGGATCGAGTGGTCCCCAGAGCGTCTCAATTCTTTGCCAACGGTCGCTATCGGGGGGCAACCCGGCGGCTTTCAAAACCCGTTCGATGTGGAACCAGCGGAGCGGTTGTTGCTGCTCGATGCGATTCAAGTCGCGGATCAGAACGGCGTAGCCGAACGGCAGATGCGAACAGAAATCGCGCAGCGTCGGGGCCACTTCGGCGATGAGCAATCGCAGTTCGGTGGCCAGAGGCGGATGTCCCCGCGACACAAGCGAGGTGCGATAGCGGTTCATCCAGTCGCGCCGCGTCTGGCTGAGTTCGCTGACTTCGCCTACGCGAGCGATCTGTTTCAGTTCTGGCCAGGTCGGCACCTCCTTGCCAAGGGCGATGGCATGCAGTCGGCGCGTCCAGGTTTTCTCCAACCCTGCCTGTCGCAGTCGGCGAGCCAACGGCACCGTGCCCCCTTCGCGCTGAGCGAGCCGTTGGACCAGTTCGCTGACGGTGCTCGGATTCTTCCAGGCTTGCCGCGCGGCTTCACAGTCACGCTGGAACTGAAACAGCTCTTGCAGCCGCAGCTTTCCGAATTGATGGATGGCATTGATGATTCGCGCCTTGGCCGAATCGAGGATGTGTTCAATGCCCCGTTCGACCTTCTGGTATTCAAGGTTCGTGTAGCCCAGGAACTTGGCCGTCTGAGGAATCTCGAAACCGTATAGCTCACGGGCCAGGCGAATATCGACACGGGTCTCTGGGCGGCGACGACAGTGGAAGAACCGACGGTGATCGCACCACAAGTCCAACAGGCGCGATTGCTCGGCCACGTCGGACGTCAGCAGCGCGGCGAGGCCCGCCGGAAACGCTTGCATCGAATACATGCCGTCTTCTTCGATGTGCTTGATGATGCGGGCCGGCTTCTTGCCTCCGATGCGGAACAGATCGGCCAGTTCGCGACGCGACTGACCTCGTTGCTCGCGAAGTTCCTGCAATCGTTCCCCGAAGGTCTGTCGCGATTGTTGCTGCTGCTCGCGAACGCTTTTCTGCCACAACTGTTTGAGCGTTCGCAGCTCAGCGGGAGTGCGACACAAACTTTCGGCCGGCTTGGCCATTTCGTCCCAGGGAGGCAACTCGAAATAACAGAGCCGCTTCATGGAATTCGACGACACTCCCAGCGTTCGCAAATAGCTCTCCGAGCGGCCCTGGCGCGCACACAACATGCACAACTCGGCCCACGCCGGTGGATAGCCTCGGTCGATGAACCGCTGGCGTTCGGTTTTTTCCCAGACCGATTCGGCTCGTGCCTCGTCCTCGCCAACCAACCGGCAGAAGCGAAGCAACAGCGACAATGGGATTGGGAAATGTGCGCGTCGATATTCCCACAACGTACACGCGCTGAGCTTCACGCGGCGGGCTAATTCCGTCAGCGAGCCGGCTCGCATTTCGCACCGAGCGATCAGTTCGGGGATCGAATCGGGAGCTCCTGAATAGAGCCGGCACAGCTCTTCGACTTGCTCGGAGGCGACCTCTTGCCGCTGACAGAATTCGACAAACCGACGCATCGTGAGGCAGGTCGGTGTGTGGACTCCCAACTCCATGTCGCGGAGTGCGGCGCGACTCATGCCCGCCTGGCGCGCGAATTCCAATCGCGTCATCCCCAGCGTTTTCGCGCGGATCTTCACGGCCGCTTGCGCCAGCGGTGGGGCCTGTTTGGATCGAGCCAACGACCGCAGCCGCAGGTTGGCATTGCGCAGGGCGTGGCCGGTCAGTCCTTTTGAACCGTTACGGGACTTGCTCGCATCATGCGGCATACCAAACTCCGGGAGGGAGGAGGAGTCGGCGGGCGGGATCCAGTTGGGAGGGAGGAACGGTCGAAGAATGACAACAAACCGCCGTCCCATCAAGGTTCCCTGATGGCTTGAGGCCGCGATGGGACACACTTTGCATCGGCGACGCTGCCGAGCAACGCCCCCATCGACCTCGCGTCATTAGTATCAACTCGACTTTGAGCCGCTTGCGATTCACCACCAGTTGCGGATGCAACAGGTTTCCCATTCGCTGGCTCCCTAAATTCGCTGTCGACTCTTTGCCTGGAATGCGCGATCGACAGCGAATTTAAGGAGCCAGCGAATGGACGGCATTCTCAGCGACCAGCATCGACCAGGGACTCGATCGTCGAGTTGTTTGAGAGACCAATGAGGCAAGCTCGATGGTGCGAGCCTACTGCACCAAACGGCTCACTGTGCGAAAACTTCTCAAACAGTGCGACACCGCTCAGTCGCTGAGTGGTGAATTCAAAGCCGCACAGCAACCGTGGCTCAAATTGCGAGCCGGTTGAGCGTGGAACACCGTTTGCCAAGCTCTCTGATTGTGTTTGGTGACTCACCTTATTCATTCAGGAGACTTGTGATGAAAACAGCTCGATGGGGTTGGAGCGCATTGGCCGTCGTGTTGATCGGTGCGGGTGGTCTGACGATGACTCAGTTCGCCGCCACGCAGGAGACTCAGGCACCGAAGAAGGCCGAACCTGCACAAAAAGAGGACGCGAAGCCGGCAAAGAAAAATGACGAGAAGACGACGCCCGCTCGCCAAGGGGTGTCGAAGTTTATGCGGATGAAGCTGGAAGCGTCCCAGCAGGTACTGGCCGGACTCGCTCTGGAAGATTTTGAATTGATTCAGGAAGGGGCCGCGAAGCTCGAAGAGATGAGCGCTGCCGAGAAGTGGCGTGTCACCAACGACCCGTTCTTCCGCGAGCACAGCGTGGATTTTCAACGAGTGGCTCAGCGGTTGGTCAAGAACGGGAAAGACGGAAAGCTCGATGCGGCCGCGCTGTCGTGGGTCGAAATGACATTGCAGTGCATCGAGTGCCACAAATGGGCGCGAGCCAATCTGGTCGTGGATCGGCCAGCCCGCTGAGGCAGACGAGCGGCGGGTGGCACGTCCCTGACCATCGGGAAGGGCGTGGGAATGGTGATTCGCTCGCATTCCCACGCCCTTCCCGATGGTCAGAGCGTGCCAGCCAGATTGAAGAATGATCCAGCCATGCGTGCGGCGGACATAGACTTGGCGCACGGGAACGAGGTTGCTCTGCTCACGAATGACAGGCGGGGTGTCTGTCGTTACGGGCACGAACATGACGCTTTTCGATTGGCTGCTGTCGCTGCTGGGGTATGGGCTGACGCTGTTGCTGTTGCCCGTCGTGTTGTTGCTCAAAAAGCGGCAGCCGGTGTCGAGCGTGGCGTGGATGCTGTCGATCGTGTTCATCCCAATCGGCGGTGCCGTGCTGTTTCTGCTGTTTGGAATCAATCGGATTGAGCGTCGCAAGGCCTCGAAACAGCGTTCGGCCGAACAACTGGCGGAGCAGCGTCCGCAACAGCCGGAACATGATCGGCCGCCGCGTGACACTGACCGGTTGGAGACGCGACGGTTGATGCGGTTGACTCAGCGGTTGACCGACGCCTGGCCCACTTGTGGCAACGACATCGAATTGTTGACGGACACGAATCGCACGTTGGGACTGATCGAGCAGGCGCTGCTCAGCGCGCGAGAGTCGATTCATCTCGAATACTACATCTGGCAGGCCGACCGTACGGGGACACGGATTCGTGATCTGCTGATCCGCAAAGCTCGCGAAGGGGTGCGCGTGCGCTTCTTGTACGACGGGTTTGGTTCGTTCTGGCTTACGAAACGTTTCTTGCGACCGATGCGCGAGGCGGGAATTCAAATCGCGACCTTTCTGCCCGGTCAGTCGTTTCGCGAGCGGTGGTCACTGAACCTGCGGAATCATCGCAAGATCGTCGTGGTCGATGGACGTGTGGCCTTTACCGGCGGCATGAACATTGGCGACGAGTACATCGGCCGCAGCTCCGCGTTTGTGTTTTGGCGAGACGCGCACTTGCGAGTCGTCGGACCGGAGGTGTGGCGGCACCAATTGGTGTTCGCCGAGGACTGGTATTTTGCGACCGGCGAAGTGCTGCCGGACACCGAATGGCTTCCGCCGCCGGCGGCCACCGGCACCGTGACCGCTCAGACGGTGAGCGGCGGCCCTGAGAACGAGTGGTCGGTGTTCCAAGCCTTGATGCTGGCGGCCATCAACGAGGCGCAGGAGCGCGTGCTGATCGTGACGTCGTATTTTGCTCCCCCCACGGCCATTGTCGTCGCGATGGAGAACGCGGCACTGCGCGGTGTTCGCGTGCGATTGCTGCTGTCGGGTCGCCTGAACCACGCCCTGTCCTTGCTGGCCGGCCGTGCGATCTATGATTCGCTGCTGAAAGCAGGCGTCGAGATCGCGGAGTACCAGCGGGGCTTGTTGCACTCGAAGACGCTGACTATCGACGGGCATTGGTCGCTGGTCGGATCGGCGAATTTCGACTGCCGCAGCTTGTTCTTGAACTTCGAGTCCGGAATGGTGTTGTACGACGAACGACTCGCGCAACAATTGGAGCAGCAGTTCGAGCTCGACTTGCAGGACTCGATCCTCATCAACCCAGAGGTCTGGGATCGTCGTCCGTGGTTCCACATCGTCGGCGAAAATCTCTGCCGGCTGTTCACGCCGGCCTTGTAGGGTGGGACCAGCGGCGCTTCGCCGCGCCGGCCCACCGCCAGATAAATAACGTCCTTACAAACAGCAAGAATGGTGGGCCGGCGCTCGAAGCGAGCTTGTCCCACCCTACGGTCTATGCACCAGATGTTCGGTATCACTTCCAACTTGATCGGCTGGTTCGCGGCGATCTCGCTGGCGACGTTCGTGGTGAGTGCGGTTGCTCTGCCGTGGCTGTTGACGCGACTTCCCGAAGACTATTTCGACGAGACTTCGCCGATAGCACATCCGCCGTGGCCTCGTCATCGCGCGTTGTATTGGGCCTGGCGACTGCTCAAGAATTTGCTGGGGGCCGTGTTGTTGGTGGCGGGTTGCGTGATGTTGATTACGCCTGGGCAAGGCATCCTGACGATCATGGCCGGACTCTGGTTGGCGGATCTGCCGGGCAAGCGCCGCTGGGAGCGATACTTGATCGGTCGCCCCAAAGTGCTGGCGTCGATCAACTGGATTCGCCAGAAATCCGGCCAGCCACCACTGCGATTTTCCCAAAAAGTGGAGTAGTTCGCCTCATGATGCGATTGGTCACCTACAACATTCACAAAGGGATCGGCGGCAACGACCGGCGGTACAACCTCGAACGCATCATCGACGTGCTGGCCGCGCTGGAGGCGGATTTCCTCTGCCTGCAAGAAGTGACCATCGACCTGCCACGCACCGGCCGCCACGATCAAGCGGACATTCTGGCCGAACGGTTTCAGCCGATGTTCGCCACGTTTCAGCAGAACGTGCATTGGAAAGTCGGAGGCTACGGCAACCTGCTGCTGTCTCGCTGGCCGTTGTCCGAGCACCATCGCATCTCATTGCAGTTCGGACAGAAGAAGCCTCGTGGAGCGCAGTTGGTTGTGGTGGAGTCACCCTCCGGGCTGCTCCGCCTGACCAACTGGCACTTGGGCCTGAGCGAACGCGAACGGGATTGGCAGGTGCGGCGGTTGCTGAGTCACCCAGTATTCCACGCGACCGCCGAACACCCGACCTTGATGTGTGGCGATTTCAACGACTGGCGAAACACGCTGGGTCGAACGCTGCTGGTGCCGCACGGGCTGGTTCAAGCGACGTCTCCGCCCGGAAAGTTCCGTTCGTTCCCGGCCGCGATGCCGGTGATATCGCTCGACAAAGTCTTTCATTGCGACGGTATCACGATCGAATCCGCACATCTCGTGAAGACCCGGCAGACGCGACAGGCGTCCGATCATTTGCCGCTCTTGGTCAACTTTTCGATGCCGTCGTAGCCGCACTCGCCACAGCCTGTTGAAAAACGTGGGGCACGTTTCCAACGTGCCCAATTTCTTCGGAGAATGAGCACGATGAAATCGTGCTCCACGACTTTTTCAACAGGCTGGCCAGAGTGCGGGGATTGGCCGACTTCCCGCGTTCTGGCGAACGCGGCTACAGCGGGGGTGTCCCACGTATCGTGAGGACGGGGCACGTCGCACTGCGGACAACGTTCTCGGCGACGCTGCCCATCAACAGATGCTTCAGTCCGGTGCGGCCGTGAGTCGCCAGCACGATCAAGTCGATCTTCTCGTGCGCCGCATAGGTGAGGATTTCGTGGATCGCCGGACCTTCTCGATCCGCTCGCACAATGGCCGAGCAACGCGCGGCGAGTTCGGGGCTGGGGAGCGCGGCGAGCTTCTCGCGACACAACAGTCGCAGCTTGGGCAGCCACTCCGGCATCGGACTCATCGCCAATTCCGGATTCAGCGAGATGGCGTCGTAGCCCTCGAAGACATGCAGCAGATGGAGCTCTGCTTGAAACTTGTCAGCCAGATCAACGGCGAATTGCAACGCGTTGAGGCTGAGGTCGCTGAAATCGACCGGGCACAGAATCTTTTGGAGCGTGAGCACGATGGCCGTCCTTTCGAGAGCGAAGCGAAGAGTTGAGCCAACGACCTTGCAAGCGCGATGCCAAAGGGGTGGCGTGGACCCTGTTCTCAGCACAGCGGCCATCTTGAGCGGTTTCGCACGCACGACTGTGGCAACTCCGCACGTCGATTCACTTGGCCGCACACTCGCGGCGCGAATGTCGCCTTGGAGCGAAGGGTCGTGCGTGCGCGCATTTTGATCCCAATTTCCAATCTCAAATTTCCAATTCTCAATTTTCAATGTGTTGTCCGCTTGAAACGTGACACTCTTCGGGGAATTGGAAATTGAGGATTGGAAATTGAATACTGGTTTGCGGCTTCGCCGCGTCGTTTAACCCCCAACGGCGTAGGTACGCACGCCGATGACGTGGCGGTTAAACGGTCGGCACGACCTTTGCCTCAGATGGCGAGCGATCAAATTTGTCGTGTGTCACGATTCAAGGAGCAGTCACCATGTCCTGGATTCCCAAAAAATGTGTGTTGGTGCCGATCGACTTCTCATCCGCATCGGACAAGGCCATACAGACCGCCTTGGAAATCACCCGGCAACCGGGCGAGGTGCATGTGGTGCATGTGGCTCTGCTCCCGAACTTCATCCCGTACGCGGGAGAAGTGGTGAGCACGGTGGATCCGGGGCGTTGGCTGCAACTCGCCAAGACGCACTTGGCCGACTATCTGAAATCACGTCCGCAGTTCGCGGGGGTGTGCTCGAAAGTCTTGGAAGGAGATGCCGGCACGCGCATCGCCGAATTTGCGGCCGAGGCTCACGCGGACTTGATTGTCATGCCGTCGCACGGCTACCACGGTGTCAAACGGTTTCTGCTAGGCTCAGTCACCGAGGCGGTGTTACGACACGCGCCCTGCGAAGTTTTGGTTCTTCGGCGTCTGGATTAGCTCGAAGCGCAAACATTGATTTGGTGGCGAGCCGGAGGGCGTTAGCCCCCGGACTTCAGAAATGCCGTCCGGGGGCTAACGCCCTCCGGCTCACCTGAACTAGTTTGATGAGAAAGACCTGCCATGAGCGACGGTTCCTCGAACAACACCTTCGACGCCAGCCAAGTCGAACTCCTGTTCGTCGATGACGACAACGAGTTTCGCAACACGGCCGCAAAGCGGTTCGCTCGGCGTGGCTTCCATGTCCAAGAGGCTCCCGGTGTCAACGATGCACTCCGGCTGTTGCAGGATCGCCAGTTCGATGTCGTGGTGTCCGACATGGCGATGCCCGGACTGACGGGTCTCGACCTGCTGCAGCGGATCAAAGAGCTGTCGCCGGAATGCGAGGTCATCCTGCTGACCGGCGAAGCAACCGTCGAAACCGCCGTGCATGCGATGAAACTGGGAGCCTACGACTTCCTCTCGAAACCATTCTCGCTGGCGGAACTCGAAACGCTCATCCAAAAGGCATTCGAGCGGCGACGGCTCAGCCAAGAGAACGTGCAGCTTAAGGCCGTGCTCGAACGCAATCAGCCGAAACTCCAGATGATCGGCGAATCCCCCGCGATGCAGGAGGTCTTCAAGCTGATCGCGAAAGCCGGGCCCAGCGACAAGTCAATTTTGATTCAAGGCGAGAGCGGCACCGGCAAGGAATTGGTCGCGCGCGCGTTGCACGATCACAGTTCGCGAGCGGGCCGGCCGATGATCTCCATCAACTGCACCGCGCTGACCGAGACGTTGCTCGAAAGCGAATTGTTCGGCCACGAAAAAGGGGCGTTCACCGGAGCCGTCGCCGCCAAGCCCGGCCTGTTCGAGCTGGCCGACGGCGGCACGCTGTTCATCGACGAGATCGGTGAGATGCCCGGCGTGATGCAGGCGAAACTGCTGCGCGTGCTGCAAGACGGCTCGATGCGCCGCGTCGGCTCGCTGCAAGAGCGTCGCGTCAACGTGCGCGTCATCACCGCGACGAACCGCGACCTCGCGACGGAAGTCGCCGCGCATCGCTTCCGCGAAGATTTGTATTACCGCATCAACGTCATGTCGCTCGACCTGCCGCCGCTGCGAGCGCGAGCCGGCGACATCACGCTGCTGGTCAACCACTTCCTCGGCCCCGACTGGCACATTGCTCCCGACGCGCTGCGAGCGCTCGAAACGTACAACTGGCCGGGCAATATCCGGCAGCTCATCAACGTCATCGAACGTGGAAAAATCCTCGCCGAAGACAATTTCATCACGACCGACGAAATGCCGGCCACGGTGCTGCAACCCACGGCGCCCAACTCTGCCGTGGGGGTGACTTCCAGCGTTCGTGCGATGCCATTGGCTGATGACGGCACGTTGGCCTCGATCGAGAAAACTCGCGTCGTCGAGGTCATGCAGAAGCAAAAGGGCAACAAGAGCCGCGCGGCTCAAGTCCTCGGCATCTCGCGCCGATCGCTATATCGGCTGCTGGAGAAATACAACTTGGACGGCGGCAACGCACCGGTCGAAGCAAATTGAATTGCCCGCGTCAGGCATCGACACAAGCCCCACCGAGCTTGCCTCATTGGTCTCTGCACAACTCAAAGATCGAGACTCTGATTGAGGTCTTGCTCGTGCAGTGAATCAGCCATTCTCCCATTCGCTGGCTCCTTAAATTCGCTGTCGAATCCTATCCTCTGAATCGACAGCGAATTTAAGGAGCCGGCGAATGGAACGCCTGCCGACGGTCTCGTGACGACGCGTTGCACCGCCTGAAGGCGGAGCTACGAACTCGGGCTTCGTTGTGAAGTCCGTTTTTTCTGGCCCCCGGAAAGGGAGAGATTCATGAAGAAGGTTTTCTGGATTCTGTTGGCGTCACTGCTGGTGGGAGGCTTCGCGATCGTGGATCGCGTCGAGGCGCAAAAGACCAAAGGGAAGACTCGCGCGGCTTCGACCAAGCTGTTGATGAAAGGCTTGGTCGCTGCCAACTGCGGCGCGGCGAAGAAGGATCTCGATGCGGCCGAGATCAACTGGGACGACGTGACGCTGCACGCCGCCATGCTGAATGAGTCGGGCTACCTCCTGATGGATGACGGCCGCTGCCCGGATGCCGAATGGGCCAAGTCCGCGAAGGCTCTGCAAGCCACCAGCGCGGCGCTGCTGGACGCCGCCGAGAAGAAAGACGCGACCGCCGCCAAAGCCGCGTTCGGCGACTTGACGGCTCAAAGCTGCAAGGTCTGCCACGCGGCGCACAAAGGAAAGTAATCGAGATCCAATGAACAAGGGGCCGGCTCAAGCCTGCCCCTTGTTTCGTTTCTCACTTGTTTCGTGGCTCACAGCCAAACGCAGCCGAGGGTTACTTCTTGGCTGCGCGTTGCTGACGGACATGTTTGTGGCAGTCGATGCACGCGGTGGTCACTTTGATCCAGTGCAAGGCGGCTGCGTCGAAGTCTTCTTTCTCACCGGCTTCCGCCAGCTTTTTGGCAGCCTCGCGGAAATCGCGGCTGAAGTTGCGGTAGTCCTTGTCGGTGAGTACCTGCCAAACCTCGACGCGACTCATTTCCGCCATCGCATTTCCCCCCTTTGCGATCAGCGCTCCGTCTTCGGTGGTCAGCCCCTCCAAGACGTCGGAAGCGGCGCTGAGCTTCTTGCGCATGAATGTGCTCAATGTGTTTTCAACCTTGCCCGCCTTCCCTTGTTCCGCATGAGCGTGTTGATCGTGGCTCTGCGAAAAAACGGCGAGGGAGACAGCGGCCAAGACCAAACCAACGGCTGCGGTAAGACTCCATTGTGGCTTCATGAGAGATTCCATTCGTGAAAGTTGTGGACGTGGAAACGATTGTGATCAACGTTCAGCCAGCGGCATCAGCGACGAACCGGACGTCGGTCCTCGTCGCTGAGTCGGCCTTCGGTGGTTGGAATGGGAACGGCCTTCAGATTCGGTGGTTCGGCCGCGATTCGCAGGACGTCTCGGCAATGCGAATGACATTCCACGCAAGTCGTGATCAACGCGAGATAGGCGTAGCTCGCTCCTTCAACATTCTGCTGTTCGCCGAATGCGGCCAGCTTGCGAGCTTGCCGGCGAAACTCTCTGCGAAAATGTTCGTAGGACGGATCTTCGTGAGCCACCCATTCGTTCGCCTCGCCGACTTTGACGAGTTCCTCACCACCCTTTTGGATGTGGGCGAAATTCTTTTCCACCAAACCTTCGAGAACCTTTTGAGAACTCGCCAACTTCGCTCGCATGAGAATGTCTTCCGCAGGCGGCTTGGCCGGCTTCGGCTTCTCCGCGGCGAGCAACACAGTGAGCGCCAACCCGCTCAAGACAACGACGGCAGCAACTCGCTTCATAACCTTTCCTCCTTGAATTGATCCGCATCAACGTCGCGCGTAACGCGCGGACTTTTGATGAGTTTCGGAAGTTGGTCAAGGCAAGTTTTGGAGTGAGCGGAACCGCTCGGTGTGCGGCAAGAGAAGCTGTCGTTCAAAGCGACCGTGATCGATCTCACACATCCGCCGCGTTGATCATGTCATTGACGGCGGCGCTGCTGCCGAAGACGAACAGGCAATCGCCCGTGCGAAGTTCCGTGTCGCCGGGAGGCGGAATCAGGCGTTGGCCGTCGGCTCGGCGTACGCCGAGAATCATCACGCCCTTCTCACGCAGATCGGTTTCGGAGAGGCGCTTGCCGATGTAGCGGCTGTGCTCATGCAGTTGCAGGTCGGCGAGTTCCAGGTCGGTGCCAGTCTCGTCAGTGACTTCGAGAAAATCTTCAATGCTGGGATGTAGCATGAAGCGAGCCATCTTCACGGCTCCGGTGCTGAACGGGCTGACGACGCGCGTGGCTCCGGCGTGCGTCATCTTCTGCACGGCTTTATCGTCACTGGCGCGGGCGATGATCGGCAGAGTGGACTTCAACATCCGCGCGGTCAGCACCACGTAGATGTTGTCCGCGTCCGTGCTGAGCACCGTGGTCAGCGCGTGAGCACGCTCGATCCCCGCGTGCCGCAGGACGTCGTCGTTCGTGGCGTCGCCGATGACGTACAGCCAGCCGCGCTGGTCGCAGAGACTGTGCAGTCGCTCGGCATCGCGGTCGATCACGACGAACGGCTGGCTGCGGTCGTGCAAGTAGTTGGCGATGGTCGAACCCATCCGGCCCAAGCCGCAGATGATGTAGTGGTTGTGAAGTTGCCCCAGGTTCTTTTCCATGCGTCGTCCTTCCCAAAATTCGCGCATCTCCGCGCTGATGATCCACTGGCCGATCCGCGCCGCGGCGAAAGTGAAAACTCCCAAGCCGGCAAACAAGTACGCCATCATGAACCAGCGGCCGGCCGAACTGAGCGGCACAACCTCGCCATAGCCGACGGTCGTCAGCGAAATGACCGCCATGAATAAGCAATCCAGCCACGGCGCGTGCTCGATGACGCGCAGGCCCACGGTCCCCACGACCGTCAGAGCCAACAACATTCCCACGCTGGATACCAACGGCCTCATGCCGCACTCCTCTCGTCCTGCATCACACGCGGCCGAGATTAGACTCTGTCCCGTCAATCGTAGGTCAGGTCTTTCTAGCCTGACCTGAACGCGCGAAACGGCGTCGATTCACCATCGGGTCAGCCTGGAAAGGCTGACCTACTTCGATTGACGGGACGCAGCCTAGAAGACGGCGAGCGTTTCACAAAGGCTGCTTGGCGGTGAATTCGGTTCATGCTCGGCCACTCGACTGCCAACGGTTTTGGCCCAGCGATGTGCTGAGGGCAGCGGGACGAGCGACTCAGCGATTGGAATCGTGCGTTCGGCCGCCTTGGTCATTTCGATTCCGCAGCAGAATGGTGGCAGGCAACGTAGCTCTTGCTCGACGACGCTGCCGCAATACAGACAGTGATACAGACCGACGTTTGAAGTCCTCATGACACGTCTCCTTGTTCAATCCTTTGAGTGGTCCGGGTGGTGGCGGTTCTTTCGGGCATGCTGGATCTCGATGTCCTCTTGGCGGAGGTCTCGCTGTCGATCGAAGCTGCGCTGTGCGAAGTCGATCGCGGGGGCCAGATCGGCCAGCTTGATCGGCTTGGTGAGGAACGCTTGCACGCAGGCCGAGTTGGCTCGTCCGACCATGTCCGGTGAGTGATACGCCGAGACCAGGATCACCGGCACCGGATACTTTTGACCGATCTCTTCCGCTGCATTGAGGCCATCCATCCCCGGCATCTTGATATCGGTGATGACGAGGTCGGGCAGATGCCGCAGGCACTCGTCCACCAACTCGCGGCCGTTCGCCGAGCAGGAGACGACGCGATGTCCGAGGTGCGTCAACATGCGCTGGTAGTATTCGCGCATGTCGGCCTCATCGTCGGCCACTGAGATGCGAAGGTTGGACAAGGTTCATCGACTCCAAAAACCGTCCAGGTGAGCCGGCGGGCGTTAGCCCCCGGACATCAACGTCCGGGGGCTAACGCCCAATGGTGCTGACTTTGATTTTGCGTTGGAATTGTCCGGACCACGGCATGGGGTTTGCGCGTAGCTGTCAGATTTCCTCACGGAGGTCATTCTGGCATGGTCAAGCACGGTAACGCGGGGGTTTCGGGTGATTCTGAGCGTGAGT
>CAMDPX010000011.1 GCA_945905295.1 Planctomyces sp. SH-PL62
CCATTCGGCGACTTCGGGGGCGAGCGACCGGCAGGACAGCTTCGCTTCCAAGATGGCTTCGATCTTGGCGAGGATCTTCTCAGCAGCCTTCATCGACGGCTTGCCGATTCGGACGATCGGGCGGTTGCCGTTGCCGTCCGAGAATTGAATCTTGCGATTGCCGGCTTTGTCGGTGCTGATGCTGGCCATGTCATTTGCCCTTTCGGCGGATCAGTTTGATTGGGATTCTGTCGCGGCACGCAGACGGCGTTGCCAGTACGCGGGGTCGCGGTTGATTTCGTCCATGAATCGAGCGGCCATGTCACTCGGCACGTTGAAGCCTTGTTCCCACGCTCGCACCGTTTGCACAGCGACGCCGAGAAAATTCGCGAACAGCTTCTGACTGAGCTTGAGCAAGTCGCGGGTCTTCCGCACGGCCGCCGGGTCATACGACGTGGGTTGCAAGTTGAGTCGGATCGTGCGGACGGTGAGCTTCTCAGAAATCCTCTCGCCACTTTCGAGGGCTTTGGTGAATTTGGTCAATCGGCTGACGATTCGACCGGCCACGCTGCCACCCGGCAACTTGCCGCGCGGTGTTGTCTTGCGTCGGGCTGATTTTCGTTTTTCGATCTTGCGAGGTTTCGGCATGTCAGGCGTCCTTTCATGAAGATGCTATCAAATAGCACAATCAACGCAATACAGACCGCTTGGTTGCTGGTCGAACCGATTGTCGGCCGAGTCTCAACCAATCGCGTGTCGAGCCATCGGGAGCGATGACACACCGCCAGAGACATTTCCGGCACTGAGCGCGGCCCGTCGCCACATCTTCGATTCGCAGGACGGGAGATTGGCAAGACGGGCAGGTCGGTTGTTTGGGTGAGGGCATGGTCGGGACTCCGTTCTGAGGCGTGAGGGGTTACGACTTGTACGACTTTGACGACGTAAGCCGGTCGGCAGGTCGTAGAAGTCGTCAACGTCGTCAGGTTGTCAGTGTGGGAAACCAGCGTTCGGTCGCGCGTCCGACTTCGGGAGCGGGATCGTCTTTGCGATAGGCCAGCCCGTTGTCGTGGAGCAATCGCAGAGCTTCGGCGATGTCCCCCGCCGTTTTGTTCTTGTGGAAAACTCCGTGGAGCATCTCCGTCCGGGTCAGTCCGACTTCCGGGACTTGCCGCAGCTCTGACAGCAGCGTGTCCGCCGTGCGGTCTCCGAGTGACGATCCGAAGATGTGCGCCGCCGAGCGTTCGCAGAAGTCCCACAACGCCAAGCCCGCTTCCAAGTGCTGCAACGTGATGACCGGCGACGAATCGAGCAGAGCGTACAGGCACGCCAGCCGCATGACCTGCGCTTCGGCGCGAGCCGTCACCGCTCCCAGCAATCCGGGTTTGCCGGCCGAGAGCACGTCATAGACGCGGTGCCAGCGATCACGAGCTTGATCGTCTCGGTCGAGCCGGCCCCCGCCGGCCGCGAACCTGATGGCCTCGCGCAGCCGGTACACGAACGAATCGAAATCGACTTCGTGAATCCGGCCCCCTTCCGGGAGTGACTTCGATCGACGAACGCAGGCCCACAAGAAACGATTGGCGAATCCGTTCGTGTGCTCGGTCTCCGCCATCGCGCGGCGAAGTTCGTCGCGGGTGACATGGCTCACGATGCTGACGTGTGCTCCGGTTGCTCTTGCCGGCGATGACTTGGTCATTGTTCGCATGTCGCCAGAGTCCCACGCTTGGCGCAGGACCGCGGAGAGCGTGTTGCTTTCGCGTCCCATCGACGCGAGCACGCGGACGAATTCCTCTTCGATCACCAACAGCCGCTTGTCCGAGACTCCGGGATCGGTCGTGACCTTCTCGTAATCGACAACGCGCCCTTTCTCTTTGACCGGCTGTTGCTGTTCGATGGGATCACGGACCTGCCAAATCAGTCCTTCGCCGCTGGAAAGCCCGCTCCCGATGCCGTTCGTGGTCCACGGCTCGTCGATCATGCGGAGCACGCGCAGAACGTGACTCCACGAAGATCCTTTGCGTCCCTTCGATGTGTTCCCCACGAGTGCCAAAAACAGATTGCCGAAGTGCCGATGACTCTCCGCGGCGAAGTGTGCCGCGCGTCCGATCACGTTGCCGAACCCAACCAAGAATTGCAGCAAGAGCGCGACGGGATCGGCTTCCGTGTGCGGGGCAACCAATGTGACGAACTCACCCGCCAGTCCGTAGAAGGCATCGACCGACGGCGGTGCCGGCCAGGCGTCAGCAGCGACCGTGACCTGATGCTCGGCAACGGTCTCTTGAGCCACAGCGATCGGCGCAGCAGGCCGCGACTGGTGACGAGCATTCTGAGCCAATTGTTTTTTGAGCGATCTCACGCCGCGCCTCCCATCAAGAGAGCGCGGAACGCGACACGGAAGTCATCATCTTTGGCCAGCGTCACGAGCAACCGCTCTTGTTCGCGTTCGGAGAGCAGTTCAATGGGATCGAAGTGGTCCGCCGGCAGGCCGAACATCTCTTCAAGCTGGCTGCGGTGCGGCATCCAGCCTTGCGAGCGTGTGTATTCCGGCAGAGCCTCAAGGACTGCGATCAGTTCGTCAGCGGTCGATGGTCCGAACGACAACTTGCCGATCCGAATCCCTTCGCGGACGTACTCGACATAGTCATCCGCAGAAGTAAAATCGGGCTTACGAAAGGGCGAATCGTACATCCCAAGTCCTTTCATCGCGGCTCGGACGGTGACACGTCGCGAGCCGTTTTCATGTGTGGGGGAAGTGCCGGCGTCAACACGATCAGCCGGCGAAAGCGGGCAAAGCGACATCACGCCTGCGAGGTGGATTGCTGCTCAACAGCGGCGAGCCAAGCCTCAAGCGCGGAGCGGCGGATCAGCACGCGGCCACCGATGCGACACACCGGGAGCTTCGGCAGATACTCGGCCGGACCATCCGCAAAGAACTTCCGCAGGTGACGGTCAGAACAGCCGGCGAGCTTCGCAGCCGTCTTGAGGTCATCAACCAAAGGCGCAACTTCGCTTTCACGATGCGGGACAAGGGAAACAGCAGGCATCACACATTCTCCTTTTGAATCGAGCGTCAATCACCGTGACAGACGCGATTCGCACAGAATGTGGAGCAGAATCGGAACTCGAAATCTCCGTCCGTCCCGTGGGGACCGCGGGGACGACTACTTGTTGTTCTCTTTTTTCAATTCGCGAAGCACGTTGCCGACTTTGGCGTTGCTCATCTTGATTCCATTCTTTGTCAGTGCTTCGCGGAAGGCATCACGAGAAGGATTCTTTGTTGCCATCTTTGTGAGAACCTGTCGGCCATTCTCAAGATCAGCCGGCGTCGGCGAATCATCGCGCGGTTGCTGGTGATTCGCTGCCGGAATGCCGTCGCCTTTGATGTCCGAGACGAGCAGTTGTTCCAACGCCTTGGCCGATGTTGTGAACACATTGAATGGGAGCGACATCGCAGTGATTGCGCGGTGAACTTGTTGAGGTTGAACACGCAACGTCGAATAGACCAGCGACAACCATCGGGAATCGGTTCGATCAAATCTCAATGACTGCCAACCACCGTCCGGCATCTTTTGAACGGGCGGAACGTCCGTGAATTCGTTCGCTGCTTCGGTCGCAAGTTCTGCGAACAAGTCGATCTCAGGACGTAGCCCTACCTCTCGTTCGTCATTCCGTTCGATGCCGAAAGCTCCGATCCATTTTTCTCCACCCAACGACATCAAATGATGGTCAACGAGCCACGGGGACAAGTCGGCTGCCAGACCGTCGAGAACGATCGTCCAACAGTCGCGAAGATTCTTCTCGTGATGAGCAACGTCGGTCGGGTCGTCGCTCCACTGTTCAGCGAAAACGAAGTGCGACTCAGCCCACGGCAACAACTCTTTGAGATGCTCAGGTTTCTTGAACTTCGCCGCGAAATGAAGCACTCGCGGATACTTTTCCGCAGCGTCCCCAAACCGGCGATGCAACATCGTAAGGCGCTCGCGCCGCCAATCGTCTTCGGTTGGCACATCTCACCCCTGTCTGTGAGCGGGCCGAGCCGGGCGAGTCGTGAGACAGACAGAAACTCACGACTTCAAGCCCGGATCGCATTCGGCCGAATGCTGTAGCTACTCAGCACGCGGCAACCCGATCAGCGGATTGTCACCAAGAGGCGGCAACATTCAAGCAAAGCGATTTCGCAACTGCATCGAATGCGCCCCGATCAGAACGCAGTACCCGTGGATGCAAGCTACGGACCCACCAGCAGGTCTCCACGCCGCACCTCGTCTCTGTTCACGCGGTGAAGCAGCAACCCTATGTTTTGACCTGCGTTCGCCTTGGTCAATTGCTTGTTAAAGATTTCAATTCCTTCGATTACGACCTTCCTCACCGTCCGTCCTGGCGCACGTCTGAGTTGAACCTCGTCGCCAATTTCGACCGTACCCTGCTCAATCCGTCCGGTGACGATCGTACCGCGACCCTCGATTGCAAAGACGTCCTCGATCGCCATAAGAAACGTGGGGGCAATTGGAATTTCGGCAAGCGATGCCGCCGTCCCGATTCCTAACGCTTCGCTTGATGCATCGGCATTCTCGTGCGCTCGCCCAGCCGCCGACATGCCAGCAATGAGACGGTTGGAGTCTGCAACTTCCCGTTTTTCTCCAACCGCTGCCGTCAGGATCCCGAATTTATCGCTCGATAGGTCGGCATTCTCGTTGGCTCGCCCAGCCGCCGACATTCCTGCAATAAGTGAGTTGCCTCTTTTTTTCTGTCGCTGACGTTCGGGGATCCGTCCGAGCGCCTCCCGGCGCGACACATTCGGCCGTGCGAGGAAATCGGGGACACTCCGTCCTTTTGCAATGGTCTCACCACCGCGGCTTGATTCGGGACGAATCTCGGAATTCGGCTGCGGGGCCTTATGTGACGCGGGGATTCGGAGTTCGATTCCGCATTGCGGGCACTTTGCTTGACGATCCGCGATTCGCCGCTTGACCTTCAATGATGCTTGGCAGTTGTCGCACTTGGTCAAGAACCAGTCGTCAGGTTCCACGCGCGGAGTATTCGCCTGACGCGGTGACGCTTCACGTTCCACATGCGAGGGGTCGGTGATTCCCTCGCCCGGTGCCCATCCCAATTTGGACAAGCAGTCGTACACCCGCTCCAGCCGTCGCGTATTTCGGTCATCGACAGATCGGTCTTGGGCGGATTGCGTGATGACGCTGGCGAATGCCTTCGCGTGGACCCACCGAATTTGTTCGACAGTCAGTCCAAGGCGATGACGTTCGTTTCGCAATTCCTCGACCTTGGTTTCGGTGATCTCCAATTCGGTGACGATCGTTGAAATCGCGTCCCAGTATTCAGCAACGGCGTGCCGAGTCGAATCGAAGGCGCTCTCTGGTACGTCGCCAACTTGTGAACGCAGTTGATTCAACGGGCGACGCGCGAATCCCGATGGTGCCGGAAATGGATCATTCGCGAAGCTGCTGACGAACTTGTAGTCCTTGAGTCTGGCCAGATCGCCAAACGTCGTGATTCCCTGCGCTCGCGCGGTCTCAAGATACTTGGCGAGAAGTAATCCTGATGCCAAGGCGTCGGCGGAAGCGATATGGGATCCTTCAAGTTCGACTCCGTGAAGGCGACACGCTTCCCCAAGTTTGCACGTCTCTCCCAATCCCAGCATCGTCCGAAGGTACATCAAGCAAAAGTGTGGCGGCTCGTGGTAAATCCCCACATTACCAAGTTCGTAGTTCAGAAACTTGATGTCGAAATACACGTTGTACGCAGCGACGACACACCCACTCAAAACGGCGAGAAGGTCTCCGACGATTTCTTCAAATTGAGGAGCATTGGCGACGTCTTGATCGGTGATCCCGTGAATATCCGTCGCAGCCATTGACCTCATCGGGTTCACGAGCGAGTCGAACACAATTCGCGGTTGTTCGCCGGGGTCGAGACGTACCACCGAAACCTCGACAACGCGGTCGATGCCAGGATTCAAGCCGGTTGTTTCAAAGTCGATAATTGCGATCGGAGTTTCGTCGAGCGCAAAAGCAGTGATGCCGTTGAGAGCCATTTGAGTGCCGGCCGGAGCTACGGTCTTCGGGTTCTGGAGCCGACATCGCAATCGCTTGGCTGGTGTTCGTCAACCGTCCCATCGTCGAACTGTGTGCGGCGAAGGTGTCCCGGCAACAACGGCAGGTCGTCGCGGGGCGATACCGTTTTCGAGTTATTCTTGCACGCGAAAAAAAATCGCGTCGCCGTGAAAATTCCGCGAATGGGCGTCGCCCCACCCCGGCGTACACTATGGCAAAGAACCTATGGGGCGGGGTGAGCGGGCAGCAATTTATCCAGCGTCCGCCGTCGTGGGCAGCCGGGAACACGTCGTCAACGTCGTAGCCCGCGATCTTCACGCCTTGAACGGGTTGATGATCTTCACGCCGTCGATGTCGGCTCCGTGCTGCATGTCTTCGGAGTAGAGCCGGGTGACTCCGGCGTCGGCGCAGGCGGCGAGCAACAGGCTGTCCCAATGCGACAGGCTGAAACGCTCGTAGAGTTCCAGTACATGATCGAAGACGACAGCCCGCGGAGTCTTGATCGGGAAGATGCCGCGAAAGCTCTGGATGTCGTTCGTCACGACTTCGGCGGAGATGCGTTTTCTTGGCCGTCCAGGTCACGCTTGACCAAAGAACTCGTCATCGGAGACGCCGTCTTCGGGCGTCAGGCGAAACTTGCGGCGGGCACCTTTCACATAGGCGGGATTCACGTCTTTGCCGTGAATCGGAATCGGGTAGGTGAATTCGCCGTCGTCGAACTGTTTGAAAAACAGCGTGTGGCTCCCTTTGCCGCGCGACGAGTCTTCCTCAACGCCGTAGCGTCTCAGACTGCGGCGGAGTTCGTGGATCGTCACACGACGTTTCGCCATCGCCACGTCCTACGCCGAGACCAAATCACCGGGCACCGAGTGCGGCGAGTCCCAATTCTCGCGGAACTCGCGGACGTCCGCCCGTTCGATCACTACGTCGGGCGAGAGCGAGGGGATGTTCAACTCGCATTCCGCAACGTCGTGACCGGCCGCGAACCTCGCCAGGCACTCGCCGCTGGCGGGAGTAAACAGATTCGCTAAGTTTTGGTTCTGTCGAGTGGCTTCCAACTGTGTGACGATCGCTTCCGACAGCAGTTGCAACGCGGCCTCGCGAGTGCCGGCGCATCCGACAAGATCGAACTCCAAACAATGAGCGACCCATTCGCCGTCTTCCTCATAGAACACGACACGCAACGGCACACGAAGAGCGTTCATCTCTCGACCCTCAAACGGACTATCTCACGAACCAAGCCGCGCCCTTGTTCGGGCGATGTCTCACCGCAGACTACTTCATTCATCAAACCGTTGAAATCGTAGAAGAGCCGCGATCGAAGTCCACCAGAATGCCCGCCTCCGCCACGAGCCATGCCCGCTTCATCGCGATTCTCTCTGCCCAACCGGTGCCACGTCAGTCCTCACGTCGTTGAAGTCGTCAACGTCGTAGGGTCGTAGCCCCGCCAGCGTGAGCATCTCGCCCTTCACGTCATCCGCCAGAGCCGGCCAAACTTCGATCAGCCGAGCGAGCCACGGATCAACAACGCCGCCAAGTGAGTCTGATTGTGAGTCGCCTTGACCAGCAACCTGCGATTTTCCCGGCGATTCTTGCGAGAGTTCAGCTCCCCTAGGGGGTACTGACAACGAGTGCCTGAGAACACTCCACGGAAAGCCCCGGAAACTCCGGGGCTTTTTCGTTTTCACGCAGCGACGTCCGCCGTTGGGTAAACGTGATGAGAGACCGCCGCGTCGCCTTCGAGGGCATTGGTGGAAGCCGTCAATCGGCTGACGATCCGACCGGCCACGCTGCCAGCCGGCGACTTGCCGCGCGACGTCGTCTTGCGTCGGACTGGCTTTCGTTTGGTGAGTTTCATCATCGTCCCTTTCGTGGTCAGGCCGTCGCTTCAGAGCTTCACGATCACGACTTGTCCGCGATGCGGCTGAGCATTTCCCGAACGGCGGCGAAATCGTCTTTCACGATCGCGTCAAAGTCGTGGGGATGTAGCTCGTCGGCGATGAAGCCCAGCATGTCGCCAATTTCCCCGTGCCATTGCTTGATGAGCTTGTACCGATCGAATTGCGATCGGCCGAGATCCTTTAGGTGCGGCTCCATTCCCGTGAAATTGGATTTCCAATGTTCGACGTATTTCAGAACGATTTGCCAGTCATCGAATTTGCCCGTGTCGCCGACGTTGACTGGGATCACACGGTCGAGGAAGTCTTTCTTGTCACCCATCGACCGTTCGTAGATTTTGAACAACTCGGTCATGCAGTATGGTGAGAGCAGATACTTCTCGCTCAGGATGACCAAGACGTGGTCCCCTCGGCCGATCGCCTTCGTGAATGTCGAAATCCAGTCGCCGGGACGTAGCGTGCGATCGTCTTTGAGAACTTCGTAGCCATCGCTTTTGAGCATCGCCTCCAGTCCCGCGACAGCCGTTTCACGTTTTCGGCCGGCGTCCGATTGGTCGTCGCCCCAGGCATACGAGACGTAGATCGCGGGCTTGTTCGATGCCGGCAGGTTGGGACGGTCGGACACGTCCAGCGATTGCAGGCCGTCGTTCTCAGCTCGTTCCGGTGAGTGAGTCAACGCGTCGTCGATGTCCGTTGCCGTCATTCGACGACGCGGCTTCCGGGTACGGACATTGCCGAGCAATTCCGTCTCCGAAAATTCCTCCCACGAGCGGCTGACTTCGGGGGGCTGACCGATCGGCAGGCTGAGCAGTTCCTTCAGCACGTTTTCGAGCAACTCTCTCGGCCGTCCGCCGACGGCGCGGAGCGTGACGGTTCCGTGGCCGGATTTCGGATCGACTTCGCTGCGGATCAGAGCTTGGCTGTCGGTGGTCTTTTCAAAGAACCAGCAGCCGTACTTCCAATACAGCGCGGCGTCTCCCGCTTGCTGGCCCAACCGCGACAGGAAGCCGCGCAGAATCCCTTCATGCAGAAACCGATAGCGAACCTCAACGCGCGTGTCGTCGCCCCCTCCCTGCATTCGGCCGAGCAACCAATCCTGAGCGACCGACCATTCCGGCAACAGTTCGGGAGCGAGATATTCCCACTCAGCTTGCTGCCGATCATCGGACACTTTGCGAACGCGGAAGCAGATGCCGCAGCTTTCCATCATGCTCAGGAACAGTTCCTGTTCGGCGACGGAGAACTTCTGCCAGACGAGCAGTTCCAATTCGCGGCGAGTGAATCGGCCGTGCCGATTGAGCACCGGCAAGGTCCGTTGCCGATCGAACAGCGTGTAGATCGCTTCCAGCGCCCAGTTCTGGTCCAGGATGATTTCGTTGGCGAATAACCCGTGGCGATAGAACAGGACTCCGGTGCGATGCAGGTATTCCAGCAGCGCGTCCGGGCTGCTGATCTTGCCGTTGGCCTCGCAGAGTTCTCGGAACTTTGGCAGTGACAGCGTCCGATGCTGCCGTTCGTGAGGCGGGCGTTGCTGGTCCTCTTCCAGCATCTTCCGCAATTGGTTGCGAACTTCCACGCGGCCGACTCCGATCGGGATCGGCGGCTTGCGATTGAGCACGTCGCGCATCGCGTCTTCCAGTTCGCCGCGCAGCACCGTCAGCCCCAGGTCCGTCATCGCACTCATGCTCAGCGTGCGGAGCAATCGGAAATCGTGAGCCGGGAGATCGGGATTCTGACGCTGGTTGGGTTCGTCACATTGACTCTGCACGATCAGCACGGGGCTGTCCGCTCCCGCCAAACCACGCACGAAATCGAGCCAATAGGAGAGCGGGCGATGCTGCATGGTCGCCCCGCCGTCGGTGAACTCGCCCGACTCCCGATCGGGAGTCCACAACAGAACGAAGACCGCCTGCCCTTGCACGAACAGCGCGTGCGAACCGTGGTAGATGTCCTGCCCACCGAAGTCCCACAGATTGAGCCGCACCGGCTCCCCGTTGTTCGACAGATCCAGATGTCCGAGTTGCACGCCGTGCGTCGTCGGCACGGACGGATCGAACGGCAGCCCCTTCAACCGCCGACACATCTGCGTCTTGCCGACGCCTCCATTTCCGAGAATGCAGACTTTCAGCTCGGCGTCGCGTGCTTCGCTCAAACTTCGATCCCGGTAATGCGCGCGAACTGATTCGATGACGTTCTCATACTCCATTTCCCCACAGAGTTCGGCGGGAAGATCTGCTAATGGACTGCCGTGCAAATACAACGTTTCAAGTTGATCGAGAAGTGCGACTAACGGTGCAAACTCTTCGAGACTATCGCACCCACAGAGATTGAGCGTCTGAAGCTGCGTCAGGCCGTCCAGCACGGACACGTCACTCAGACTTTCACACCCGTTGAGATAGAGCATCTGAAGCTGCGTTAGGCCGGCTAGGCCGGACACGTCGCTCAGCCTTTGGCAGTCACTGAGAAAGAGAGTCTGAAGCTGCGTCAGACCGGCCAGTGCGGACACGTCGCTCAGACTTTGGCTCCTACTGAGATTGAGCGTCTGAAGCTGCGTCAGGCTGGCCAGCACGGACACGTCGCTCAGACTTTTGCACCCAGTGAGATTGAGCGTCTGAAGCTGCGTCAGGCCGGCCAGGACGGACACGTCGCTCAGACTTTGGCACCCGTTGAGATTGAGCGTCTGAAGCTGCGCCAGGCCGGTCAACCCGGAAACGTCGCTCAGACTTTTGCAGTAACTGAGATCGAGCGTCTGAAGCTGCGTCAGGCCGGCCAGCACGGACACGTCGCGCAGACTAGAGCACCCACTGAGATCGAGCGTCTGAAGCTGCGTCAGGCTGGCCAGCACGGACACGTCGCTCAGACTGTAGCACGCACCGAGATCGAGCGTCTGAAGCTGCGTCAGGCCGGCCAGCCCAGACACGTCGCTCAGTCTTTGGCACACACCGAGATCGAGCGTCTGAAGCCGCGTCAGGCCGGCCAGCACGGGCACGTCGCTCAGACTGCCGCACCAATTGAGATTGAGCGTCTGAAGCTGCGTCAGGCCGGCCAGCACGGACACGTCGCTAGACTTTCGCACGCACTGAGATCGAGCGTCTGAAGCTGCGTCAGGCCAGCCAGCACGGACACGTCGCTCAGACGGTCGCACCCATCGAGATCGAGCGTCTGAAGCTGCGTCAGGCCGGCCAGCACGGAGACGTCGCTCAATTCTGAATGCGTTGGTCGGTTGTGGTCACGTTCCCACGTTAGCTTCCCATCGCGGAAATTGGGGCGGTTGCGTCCCAGCGACAACACGCGCAATGAGACACAGCGAGCAAGATCTTCTGGCAACCGAGGCAGCAACAAGTCGCCCAGATCCAACAGCTCCGCATTCGATTCCCGAGCAGCCGCCACACGCCGACAGGCTTCAGCGAAATCATCCTTCACGGTGACACCCACGACGGACCAAGTGGATTGAAACTCGACGGGAACGCTGCCGCCCGACTCAGGCCCTCCCGCACAGCCTGCCAAAGCGGTCCTCGTTGCCGAGCATTCAATCAGCAACCAGAATCGACCACCAGTGACGCTGGCCGATTCCGCTGACTCCCTCACTCACCAGATCGTTCTCAGGCAGCAACCGCTCGGCTGAGAAGAAGAGATGGGGACGACGAGTCGCGATGTGATTACGAAACCACGGTCTTGCCGGAGCGGCGTTTGCGTGGGCGTTCACCCTGCAAGCCGTTTTGTCGAGCGGCTTTGGTCTTGGCGCGGGACGTGGTTTGCCCGCCGGGTCGGCCGCGTTCCTGCATGAACACTCCGGGGCCGCAGACATCCGCCAGCAAGTGAGAGACCAGAAACTGTTGGTCAAGCTGTGGCCATTCAATCCCGATGCCATCCGGTTCGAGGACCACGTCCGCCAATTGCTTCGGAGTCCCCTGGCTGAGTTCCGGCAAGAGCGTGAGCGGCACAATCAATCGGCAGCGATTGCTCAGAGTGACCGAGACGCTCTTGGTGGGATGATCGTACTTGACCGCCACGGCGGACGGGGTTCTTGCGGCGGCCTCGTCCCAGGCTTTACGGGCGTCACGCATCATCGTCCGCAGTTCTGCCCGCGTGTATTCAAAGCCTCCCAAGTTCAAAGTGTCTGTTTTCTTAGGCATGATACTGTCTCCAAGCGTTCCACAGTGTGGCACTGTTCTCGCCGACGATCCGCAAGGCGTCGGTCACATCGTCAAATTTGGCGTGTCGGTTCTGTTCGCGAAGTGTCGGTCGTCCACCGTCCGTGGGAAGAAATACCACCACAAGAGACTTGCCACGTCGGCAATGCACATGCGCGGGCGGATGGTCCTTCGTGTAAATCCGAAGCTGGAAGCCGTCTTGTCGGTGAATCGTCGGCATGATGGACGTTATCTGATGCGGTTGGGTTAGTCGATTTATGGGGCCGGTATCCGCGTGATGATCGTCGACGAAACGCTCTCCAATGGCATCCGTTCTGACGCTTGTCACCAGGGTGCATCACAACAATTCCGTGGAATTGCCCTCGATCCCGACCCGTGTGTTAGACTGATGCCGACCTCAAGACTCAATCCCCCTTTCGACGACCTTTCCGAGTCATCCCATGAGCCTGTCTGAAAAACTTTCCCGGCGGATCGACTTGTTTCGGGATGAAGTCGAGCAATGGCAGGACGCGCACGCGGAGGCGATGGCTTGCCTCGACTTGCAGGACACTCTGGCCTTTGGGCTGTCCGTCTATCACCAGATCGCCGGTGCGGAATCGGCGTGGTACGCCAGCGTTGATGCCGGCCAGATTCCGTTCGATGAGACGGAAGAAACCGCCTTCGGCCAACTGTCTGCCTTGTGGCTGCTTCCCTGCGATCGACTGCTGGCCAAGGTTCAACGGTTTGAGGACGCTGGATTCCATGTGGAAGGAGCCACCGAGTTTCGTTCCGTGGCCGAACAAGCTCGGTCGTCGGCCTGGACCGGCCCGCTTTCGTCAGAGGCGAATGAACGCATTCAGCGTTTCCAATCGCTTACTGCCACCGAATTGAAGTCGCTGGCCGAACGCCACCCGCCGCCGACGGCATGGTTTGACGAACCAGAGTTGTCTGCTCCGTAACAGGATGTCGGCGATGGAACTGCCAGCCGGAAGCATTGTCTGGGCCTCGGTCCCTGACCCGCGCGGGAAGAACACCAAGGTTCGCCCGTTGGTCGTTGTGGCGTCGCCAGAGCCCGATTGCTTCACCGCCGTCGCTATCACTACCAGCGTTGAATCGTTCGACGACCAATGCTGCGTTCGATTGCCGTGGCATCGAGACGGACACCCACGGACGAAACTGAGGTCCGAGTGCATCGCCCGTTGCGATTGGGTCGTCACATTGAAGGTGGACAAAATCTCGCGCAGTGGTGGAATGCTGCCGCAACACGTCTTGAATGCCATCCTTTCGCGATTGCCGATGACGACATGATCCGTCAACGGCGTCCTACACCCAGACCATCTCTGCGGAGGATTGGGAAGCCTTGCAGGAAACGGGACAAGCCACAGAATGTCGTGCCACAATTTGGAGGCAGTTTGATGAGCGAATATCAGTTCGTGCATTTCCTGGCGCTGGATCGACCGCTGGATGACAAGCAATTGGAGTTCATGGAGCGGCAGTCGAGTCGCGCCGAAATCTCTCAGTGGGAGTTCACCAACGAGTATCACTTTGGCGACTTTCATGGCAAGTCGGAGGAGATGCTGCGGCGCGGGTACGACGTGCATCTGCACTACGCCAATTTCGGCATTCGGAAATTGATGTTTCGATTGCCGATGGGTTTGCCGTGTGATCAACGGACGTGGGATGCGTTCCAATCGGAATACGGCATCGACTGGCACTCGGACAAACAGGGCCGCGGCGGCATTCTGGAGATTCAACCCGAAGCGGACGCGGGAACGTACGGCGAAGAGGTGTTCGAGGTGGACTCGTTGCTGGAGGAGATTGCGCCGTTGCGCGAACTGCTGATGGCTGGTGATCTGCGGCCGCTGTATGTGGCTTGGCTGGCGTGCAGCGGCGATGACGATGCGCTGGAACCGCCGGTGCCGGCCGGGTTGGGCGTGCTGCCGCCGTCGTTGATCGCGATGGCCGAATTCTATGAACTCAGTGACGGCTTACTGGAGGCGGCCGCCGAATGTTCGCCAGTATCGCCGAAGGGGCGCGACGACATCGGCACGCGAACAAAGGTGTGGGCCGCGCGGCAGTCAAAGGACGAGTTGAGAGAACTCGTGGCACGGCTGTTGACGGATGACGTTGCGGCCGTGCGTGGCGAAACACTGGCTCGCATTCGTGACGAAGCGGGGACGACCGCGTGGCCGGTGACGGAACCAACTCGAACGCTCGGCCAATTACGTGCGACGGCTGAAGTCATTCAAGATCGAACACGCAAGCGTGAGGCTCAAGCGAAAGAGAAAGCTCGTCGCGCGCGGCTGGCGAAGATCGCAGCGGACCCGCAGAAAGTGATTGCACAGGCGGCCGAACTCGTCAAAACACGTTCGACAAAGAGCTATGACGAGGCCGCTCAATCGCTGGCGGATTTGCGTGAAGCGTTGGGGCCGGAACACGGACCTCCGCAGGCTCAGGCCGTTGCCGAGAAACTCCGCCGCGAGAACCCGACACTCAAGCTCTTCGTGTCGGCTCTGCGGAAGCACGGCCTGCTCGCGAAGTCGAAGAAGCCCTGATATTCCCCAACGGTGGAATGGATTGACGAACCGGAGTTGTCTGCTCTGTGGCAGGATGTCGGCGATGGAACTTCGAGCCGGAAGCAAGTCCGTCTCGCTGCCGCCTGAGCACGGACGTTGATACTTTGGATGCTTGTCACGACAACGCTTTCGACGTCGTTGACGCCCGGAGCATCCGCCATGACCGAGAGACACCTGCTGTTTGCCGTGTTGGCCTTCGAGAGCGATTTGATCGACCTCGCGCAGCTCACCGCCGCTTGCCGAGCGTGGGTCGCCGACAAATCGAAACCGATTGCCGACTTGCTCGTCGAGCGGGGTTGGATCACCGCCGAGGATCGCGGCTTCGTCGAGAAGCAACTTGAACGCAAGCTGGCGAAGCATCAGCACGATCCGCGAGTCACGTTGAACTCGGTCGTGCGTGGCGACGTCTGCGACGCGATCAAGCAAGTCGAGTCCGCCTGTGGCGGACAGCAGTCGCTCAGTTCGTGGCCGTCGAGCGGGCCGGTGCTGATCGAAACGATTGGCGAAACGCTCGGCGAACCGGAGCAGCCCAAGTCGCGCTACACCTGGGTCAGCGAAGTCGGCAAAGGGGGACTCGGCAAAGTCTGGCTGGCGCGGGACAACGATCTGGCTCGCGAGGTCGCGCTCAAGGAAGTGAAGCCCGGCTCGGCCTCGACCGAGGCGGTGCGGCGGCTGATCAAAGAGGCGCAGATCACCGGTCAGTTGCAGCATCCCAACATCGTGCCGGTCTACGAAGTGAATCGCGGCGGCCGGCCGTTCTACACGATGAAGCTGGTCAAGGGCGAAACGCTGTCGAAGGCGATCAAGAAACATCATGCTCTCAAAAGTAGGTTGGGACTCCGTCCCGACCGTCCCTCGATTGACACACAACTTCCCGAACCGCAGACGGACAAGAGTCCCCATCATTCGAACCTCGCGCCCGCTGCGGTCGGGACGGAGTCCCAACCTACGAGCTTCGCCGCATCACTCGCGCTGTCCGAACAGAGGCTGTTGAATGTCTTCGTGAATGTGTGCGAGGCGTTGGCCTACGCGCACTCGCGCGGCATCATTCACCGCGACCTGAAGCCGGAGAACATCGTCCTGGGCGAATACGGCGAAGCGATCGTGCTCGACTGGGGCTTGGCCGTTTTTCGGTGATCGCTTCAGCGAGTGGAATTCGCGAGCGGGGAGGCGTACAAAAGTGCGGCACGGTCTGTGTGCCACCGTGGTGACTCTCCCTCTTGGAATTGGCAACCGATGTCTCAGCCGCCGCGCAAGATCTTCGTGAGCTACAGCCACACCCAGCGGGATTGGGTTCACGATCGGCTGTGCCCCTGCCTGTCGGCGAGCGGTGCGGAAGTCTTGATCGACACGGGGCGATTCCAGGCGGGGCAGCAAGTCTTGGGGCAGATGGATGCGCTTCAGGATCGCGCGGACGCGACGCTGCCGGTGCTGACGCCGGAGTATCTCGCGAGCGACGCCTGTCGGTACGAGCTGCGGCGGGCGGTCGCGAAAGATCCGAACTTCACCAACGGCGGCACGATTCCCATCGTCCGAGCGACCTGCCAACTGCCTCCGGAATTGACGCCGGCCAACTCGTTGCACGCGCCGTTGCATCTGGACTTCCAGGACGACCGGCAGCTCGGTCCTTGGGAGCAATTGTTTCAAGCGTGTCAGTCCGATTTGCGGAGCGACGCGCCGCACTGGTTGGAGACGCGCGACGACGTGCGGCGGATGTTGCAGCGTGGCGAGTCGGTGAATCTGGTCGTCCACGGTCAAGCCGGGTGGCGTGAACTCGTCAAGCATTTGGCGGAGTCGGTCACGATGCGCGAGGTCGATGTGGCGTTGCCGGGAGCGATCACGCGGCCGGGGCTGCTGGCTCAAATGCTGGGCCGGGACACCTTGCCCAGCAAGCCGAAGGGACAAGACCTCGTCGAATTCCAGCGTCAATTGGAAGCGTCTCCGGCGGCGGTCACGGTCGCCCTGTTTCACGCCGAGCGGATGGAAGAGCGAAAGTATGGCACCGACCTGTTCTTCACGCTGCGGCACTTGGTGAGTGAGGCCCGAAAGCTCAACCTGCTGATCGTGAGCCGCAGCCGTACCTTCGTGACGCTCGTTCCGGCCGAGGTGCGTGCGTCGCTCCCCACGTTACCCGTCGTCGAACTCAAAGGTCAGCCATGACCCCGTTACCGCTGGATCAAATCGGCCTGGGTTGGCGAAGCCACTGGTCCGCCCTGTGGTGGCTGTGGTTGCTCTATCGGCGACCAAGTCAATTTCGCGAACACCTGGAACCGTTGCGGTGGCGAGGGCTTTGGACCGCAACTTGTTTGACGACGCATTTAGTCCCGTGGCTATTTTTTTTCACGCTCGCCGGACGAGTAATCCTGGTTGGCGAAGTTGGTATGCCCTCGCAGTTTGACGAACCAAACCTTGGCAGTGTCCTGCTGCACCATGCAAAGAAAGCCGGAATCGGAATCGCGACTGGCATCATGGTGGGAATCGAGCTCTTCGGGCTCGCGCTGGCGGGAATTGCTCTTCATCGAATTGTGGTCGTGAAACAGAGCGGAATCTGGCTCCGGATTACGAACGGAATCATCGGGGGGATCACGTCTGGAATCGCGGTTGCAATCACGATGGGCATCGCGAGCTTTACTGTTGGCAGAATTAAGTTAGATGTCGGGGCCGAAATCGCGCTAGTAATTGTGATTGCAGCTTCGGGCGGAATTGTGTTTACAACGGCATTCGCAAATGGGTTTAGTGCATTGGCGGCAGCCGGCGTCTTTATGCTTGGCTTAATCATCGGCGCGATCGGGGTTGAACACGGAAACTTAATCGGTTGTACCGTCGCGGCAACACTCGCCGCCGGGATGTGGATCAAGCGTGCCGTCTATGTCGTGTCACAGCCGTTTTTTGTATTGCCTCGCTTGCGCCCCGAGTGGTATCGGTGGCATCCGGTTGCTTGGGATGATTTGTGTGGCGTTCCGTTTCCCAGTTTGGATCGACTGCTGGCAGCGTTTGCGGAGACTGATCCAGCCGCTGGTCGAGCCGAGATCGAACGGCTTATTGATACCTATCCGGCACAACGGACTTCAGCACTTAAAGCTCGCATCCGGCTGATCGCCCGCGAAGCGGGGCGCGAACCGCAACTATCGCGACTGCTAGAAATCGTCAATAGGTTGCCTACTGGGGACAGGGGCTATCTGGCCGAGGCTGCTTTGGTCGGCGGTACCGTCTTCGGCATTGTCGAATTTCAACGGCAACTGGAAAAAGAACGGCAGCCCCTATTTCGTCGAGAAGCCGCCCGCAAGGTGCTCGACACGATCCAGCAGTTCCATTCGCGAGTGGCCGGATTTCACGAACCGTTGGTTTCAGAGTTTCGAAAAGCCGCCGAGCAATGGATGCGGCACGCAGAACAACAGCTCCGCGAAATTGAAGATGAAGTGGCGCGAACGCCGATTCCACAAGCCTTCCGCGCGGGCGATCCGGTCAATCCTGGACCGGAAGCGTTTTTGAAACGGGAAGCGGTCCTGACGGAACTCAAACGGGAAGTGGTCTTCAATCGGAATTGTCCCGGCGTGTTGCTCTACGGACGGCGGCGCGTAGGGAAGTCAACGCTGATTCGGAACGTCAATGAGTTCTTGCCCGGCGATGTGCGGCTGATGTCGATCTCGATGCAAGATCCCGCCGCGTCAACGTCGCTCGAAACGTTGCTCCGCACCTTGGCCAACCGCGTGGCAGTTGGTTGTCCCTTGGAAGTGATGCAACCGGAACGGGTCTCGGACCTCACCTCATTTTTCGAGGGACTTACTCGCACTCAGGCGCATTTGGAAGACATTAGCCACCGGTTGATCATCGCCATCGACGAATACGAAGTGCTCGACGACAAGATCGGTGCGGGAGTCTTCTCGCTGGACCTGCTGGCGATGTTTCGCGAGTCGATTCAGACGCATCGGCGGATCACTTGGCTGTTCGCGGGGAGCCACTCGATCGACGAACTGACTCACGCGCCGTGGCCGTCGTACTTCGTCAGCCTGCGGACGGTCGAAGTCCCGCTGTTCACTCAGGAGGAAACGCGGATGCTGCTCACCGATCCGCTGCAACACTCGCCGCTGTGGCGCGGGACCGAGCGGCCGAAGTTCCCGGATGAGTTCTGGGGACCGGGGGGACTGGACCGCATCCACGCCCAGACCGCCGGCTGGCCGCATCTGGTGCAATTGCTCGCGGAGCTGTGCGTCGACTTCGCCAACGACCGCAACGTCCGGCAGATCAGCCCGGCTCTGTTCGAGGAGGTGCTCGCCAAAGCCATCGTCCGGGGCGACAGCGTGCTCCGCCTGCTGCTGCAGACCGAATGCAAACTCCCCGGCGAATGGGATTACCTCAGCAACTTCCGCCATCGCGACACGCAACCGCCGCCAGACGACGAAGAGGTCGCCCGCTCGCTGAAACGCCGGCTGCTGGTCGTCGACACCAACGACGAATGGCGACTGCATGTGCCGCTGATGCAGCTCTGGCTGCGCGTACGAGGATGACGTGTTGTGGCCGGTCTCCTGACCGAGCCACCCGGCCCGACCGAAGGTCTCCCCGCACGGCCAAGCAGCGTGGAACTCGGAATGTCTTGCCTCTCGACCGAGGAGACCTGACGGTCAACGAACCGTGGCTCGGTCAGGAGACCGGCCACAACAAGGAGTGTGAGGCCCTGAGTCTGATCCACAGTCTGCGAGCCCAAGGCCAATCCCCGATCGAATGGCTCGCCGCCATCGCAGCGGACCAGACCCTCACCGAGCCAGTCCGCCAACGCGCCCTCCAATTCGCCCGCGATTGGAAATAACGCCACCCTCCTTGTGAAGGTGATTCCCGCGCTCTGTAGCTACGGGCCACGAACGCTCAGCAACGCTTCGGTCGTGGCGTCTTTCTGCCATTCCGCGCCGTAGCTTCAGAGCGCGGGAACCACCGGGACAAGCCCGGAGGCGTTTTGGCCGGCTGCGAGACCAAGCCAAACCGCAGAGCGAATGGCTCGCCGCCATTGCGGCGGAGCAGACCCTCACCGAGCCAGTCCGCCAATGCGCCCTCCAATTCGCCCGCGAATGGAAGCCGTAGGTTGGGACTCCGTCCCGACCGTATTGCATGGTCGGAACACATGACCGATGCCATAAAGGCTCGTGCGTTCGAGCTTCACAAGCGGGTCGGGACGGAGTCCCAACCTACTGACTCCAGCCTCCGTCTCAAGCGGTCGCCTGCAACTCATGAGCGTATCCGTGGATTTCGCTTCGCAGACGCGAGAGATCGTCTAAGGGAGCCTCGGCCATTACAGCAAATAGAGCGGGGTCTTTCGGCAAGACGCTTTCTTTCAGGTCGTCCAGTGCTCGTAGGAGTCGCTCCATTTGTTCCAGCGTTGTGCGGAGTTGATTCACGTTGGTCAGCATAGTGCGATCTCCACGATTCCCATTCGCTCGCCGTCGCGAGTCGTTTGGAAGAAATCCAGGTATTCGAGCAGCGGTTTCGAGCCTTCCAGAACAGGAACCACATCGCCGCCGAACAGCCGCCGTGCCATCCGACGTGAGACAAGATTGTACTGAAACGGCCGCAGCTTTTGGCCAACGATTGTCGGATCAAGAACCAGAATGCAGTCGAAATCGTTCGGCTCCGGCTTGTCCGTGACGAAGCTGCCAGCCACATAGATGCGACGAACGATGCCCGCCGTCCGAGCCTCGCCGATCAATGCCTTGAGCTTCTCAAAGACACGAAACCGTTGGTCGGATCGGTCGAAGAAAGCAAACCGCTCGGCAAGTTCTTCAACCGTGGCCGGATGAATGCCTGCGGGCAGAAAGCCATCTTCGGTGAAATCTGGAATCATCAACCAACTCTCCACCACAACGAATCGTCGAAGCACATGGTAGTCCGTGTTCTAGCATTTCAGAATTCAGAATCCCTACCTACTGAGTCTGATCCACAGTCTGCGAGCCCAAGGCCAATCCCCGATCGAATGTCTCGCCGCCATCGCAGCGGACCAGACCGTCACCGAGCCAGTCCGCCAACGCGCCCTCCAATTCGCCCGCGAATGGAAATAACTCTGTTGTGGCCGGTCTCCTGACCGAGCCACCCGGCCCGACCGAAGGTCTCCCGGAACGGCCAAGCAGCGTGGAAGCCGGAATGTCTTGCCGCTCGACCGAGGAGACCTGACGGTCAACGAGCCGTGGCTCGGTCCGGAGACCGGCCACAACATGCGCCGAGTGCGCGATCTTCGTGATCGTGACATCGGCAACCGACAGACAATAGACTTTGCCAGTCAACATTCGAGGAGACACAAGATGCCAATTACTCCACAAGAGCTTGAGAGCTTCACGCAATTCGCGGCACACCGACTGAGCAACGGTGACACGGTTCCCTCGTTGGAGGAATGCCTTCAGCAATGGCGGGCTGACTGCGAACGACGGGAATTGCACGAGGATGTGCATGCCAGCCTTGATGACTATGCCGCCGGCCGAGTGAAACCGCTGGATCAAGCGTTTGACGATGTGCGACGGCAGTTGGGGCTGCCGACATGAAGTATCGAGTGTCGATGACCTCCCGGGCCGAGTGGCAGTTAGCCAGCGCCGCCTTGTGGTGGTCCGAGAGTCGGTCGCGACAACAGGCTGCCGAGTGGCTGGAAGGGTTCCAAGCGGCACTACGCTGCTGGCTCACAACCCAGAACGATGGACTCCACCAGCCGAGCACGACGTCTTTTCGTTTGAAGCACGCGAGCTGATCTACGGCTTGGCTCGTCGCAAAACCCATCGCGCCATCTTCGAGATTCGAGGCGATGAAGTGATCGTCCATTGCATTCGGCACCTGGCTCAGCAACCGCTGACGTCCGACGATTTGTGAGGCGAGTCAAAAACTTCGTCACGCGTCGAGTCTACGGAACTGCAAGCGGAGCGTGAGGCCCTGAGTCTGATCCACAGTCTGCTCGCCCAAGGCCAATCCCCGACCGAATGGCTCGACGCCATCGCGGCGGACCAGCCCCTCACCGAGCCAGTCCGCCAACGCGCCCTCCAATTCGCCCGCGAATGGCAGCCGTAGGTTGGGACTCCGTCCCGACCGCATTGCATGGTCGGACCACATGACCGATGCCACAAAGACTCGTGCGTTCGAGCTTCACAAGCGGGTCGGGACGGAGTTCCAATCTACTGACCGAATGGCTCGACGCCTCCGGGGCAAGTATGGCGGTCACGGCTTCGACCAGTCCTCGACATCCAAACCGGGGATCGCTTGAAAGTCGGAGTCTTTCGTGACCACCGTGCAATTGCCGAGCGACAAGGCGATGGCGGCGATCTGGAGATCGATCTATGGAATGATTCTGCCACGCCGACGAAGGTCCGCGTACAGCCGCCCGTATTCGCGAGCCGCTTGTTCGCCGAAGACCCAACGGGTGACTCGCGACACGGCACGCGCGAGGCTGGCTCGATTGCGTTCGGAAGTGCTGCTGAATTCGACACCGCCCCACAACTCGCCAATCACGGGAGTCCCGATGCCGATACGATCGCCGCGCCACAGTGCCTCGGCAACTCGCTGATCCACGGAGTGCCGACGGTCGATCCAGTCCGAAACGATTCCTGAATCCAGAAGGTAACGTCTCACGCCGAAGCTCCATCGGCAGACCACTGTTTCAGCATGTCCGCTTTCGAGATTTCATCAGACTCGTGCAATGCCTGCTCAAATCGGCTTCGCTCTGCGTCGCTCCAATCAAACGGTTCAATCGTGTCGAACCATTTCAGCCATTCTTCAATTTCTGCGAGTGTGCTTGGCGGGCATGAACCATCGAAGCAGCGCTCTTCTCCGTCTTGTGGCGAAGCAGAATGGGCCGGCGTCCCGAGTCGGACCTCCAGTGAAGCTCCGTTGGGCCAATCGACCTTGTGCTCCAAGACGACTTGGCCATCACGAAAAGTGCCGAGAACAGTTTCCATGATCGAACCTCCGCATCTCTTGAGTTGCCACCCTTCGGCGATCAAAAGCCGACAACGATCTTACTGACTCCCAATGCTGCGGACGAGCGCATCAATCGCGTTCGGCTGATCGCCAGCAGGTTCAATCGGTGGGACGTCAGTCCGTGGACTCCAGAACTGCGAGCGGAGCGTGAGGCCCTGAGTCTGATCCACAGTCTGCGAGCCCAAGGCCAATCCCCGAGCGAATGGCTCGCCGCCATCGCGGCGGACCAGACCCTCACCGAGCCAGTCCGCCAACGCGCCCTCCAATTCGCCCGCGAATGGAAGTAGCCGTTGCCGTCCAACGCGAGTTTCTGTGACAATCCCTGCCAAGCTGAAACCATTCCCTCGGAGAGCCGCGATGCCAGCCGTCAAACGTCGCTACAGCAAAGAAGAAATCGCTCGCCGTGGACGCGCTTTGTATGACGAAAAAGTCCGGCCACTGTTCGAGCCGAGCCACAACGATCAGTTTGCGGTGATCGACATCGAGACCGGTGAATTTGAAGTCGATGCCAACGAGTTGGACGCCTGCCACCGTTTGCGTGCGCGGTTCCCAAAGGCTCAGCCGTGGCTGGTCCGCATTGGGTCACGGTATGTCTGCCGATTCGGGTTCATGCCGCGAAAGGCTCGCGCATGATTCGCGGCGTCGTGACGAGGTATGAAGGGATCGTGCGGCTGCCTGTCTTTGGAAGGCGAGGCCAACGAGAAGTTGTCGAAGCCGTTGTGGATACCGGCTACGACGGTTTTTTGACCTTGCCTCCTACCATGATTCGAGAACTCGAACTGGAATGGCTGAGCGACGGCCATGCGATCCTGGCCGACGGAAGCGAATGTCTCTTCGACCTCTATGAGGGCGAAGTGCTTTGGGACCGCCGGCGCATGTTGATTCGAATCGACGCGAGCGATGCAACGCCGCTCGTTGGAATGCGGCTGCTTGAAGGATTTGAGCTGACGATGCAGGTTCGGCAAGAGGGGCCAATCCTCATCAAGCGGATGAAGCCGCCGAGCAAAGATCCTCGTCGCCGCCGATAACTCCACTCCAGCGGATCGCGAAGGTTGGAGGCTCTGAGTCTGATCCACAGTCTGCGAGCCCAAGGCCAATCCCCGAGCGAATGGCTCGACGCCATCGCGGCGAATTTCTGTGACGCGAATTAGCCTTCGTCAGCGAAACGCACTCTCATTTGATGAGCTTCGCATCCGCCAGATCGAGGTTATCGCCGAGGTCCACGTTCGTCGCCGCATCTCCGCCGAAGCCGACGACGATTTCCAGCACCACAACGTCCGTCACGTCTAAATCAATCGGCCGAGCCGCATCGCGCGAAGTCATCCGCAGTTTCAAAAGCTGTTTGCCGTCACCAGAGATCGTCAGATCGCAATCGCCACCGCCGTCTTTCACGCTCTCGTCGATGCCGACAATCGCTTGGAACCGACGGTACTCGCCCCCCAGCCGATAGCGCAGCGAAGTCTGCGGCCGAATGCACAGCCCGCGTGAGTACGCTCGCAAACCGATCGGCTTCAATTCGGGAGCGTAGAACGCTCGGTCTGGAACGAACGCCGGGCCATCCTGAATGCCGCGCGTGTACTTCACGTCGCGCGGCGGGTCTTGCGACAGATACCGCAGCTTCCCTTGGCTGAAGTCGATCCGCTTGAGTTGCTCTAGCGGCAAACCGATTTCCGTTTTTGACGCGGTCGTCGCCGAGATTCCTTTGTCCGTGCCTGAGACCGTCGCCGCCATCAGCACGTCGCCGTTGCTCAATTCCAATCGCACGGCAGGCAGCTTCGGATTGCTCGATCGCCGAGCGAAGATTAGTCCGAAGACCTTCTCACGCTTCGTCGAGACTTCTTCGCCGTCGAGCAGAAACTTCACCGACTTGTCCGTGACTTCAACCACGACGCCATCGAGAAAGTCCAACGTCTGTTCTTTCCGAATCACCAGCAAGTCCGACTTGCTGGACTTCTCGACCAACTTCACCCACTGCTCGTCTTCATCGAAGCGATCCGAGAACCGCACGCTGGCGACCTCGCCTTGCGGCAGCGACAGCTCGCCCAGCGTCACCGAGGTCAGTTTCAACTGCTTGTCGATGATCCGCGTCTGCGCCGCGCCGAGCTTCGAGCCATCCCACAGCGTTACGACCGCCACCGGCTTATCGAGCTTCCCCGGCTCGCCACGAAACCGGACTTCAAGCACCTCGCTGAGCGCCACCGATTCCTCTTTGCCGGCAATCGCCAAGTTCACTCGGCCGTCCGCCAATCCGCGCCACTCGCCGACGCGAGGCTCACCCTGGAACGAAACCACTTCGACTTGAGGAGCCGCAAGGACGGCGAGCAAAACAGCGGACAACAAATTCATCGGTCGTCTCTCGCGGAGGTTTCAGTTTCCCGTAGCCTGACTCTCCGAGTCGAGACTGCGGCGGGCAAGGCACCCGACTCGGAGAGTCAGGCTACGTCACTCTTTCCCGGCCGGGCGGTTGGCCAGCTTCTTGAAGTATTGCTCGATCGCTTCGCGGTAGTGCGAAGGAAAGTTGCGGTTGATGACGTTTTTGGCCTCGGTCGCCTTCTTCGGTGGCAGCGTGCCCCAGCCGGCTTTGTTGCCGATGTCTTTCTTATCGACTTCGCCCGGAGCGGTGGCTCCTTTCACGCTGCTGTCATTTGCCGCGCCGCCTGATTGATTCTGGTTGCCACCTTGCCCGCCGCCACCGCCGGCGTCCTGTTGCTGCTGTTCGACTTTCTTGATGATCTCGTCGAGAGCTTCGACGATTTCTTCCTCGACCTTCTGCGTCTTCTCGCCGCCTCGGCCGAGCGTCAGTCTTCGTTCGACATCGAGCATCTTCTTGGAGACCTCGCCGAGCGACGCCTCTTTGAGTTGCTCAAGGTCATGCCGCATCAGCAGCGCGACGGCCTTGTACCGCTCGGGGACGTTCTGCGTGTTGTCGAGCAGATTGCCCAGCGACCGCATTGCGTCACCCTTCTTTAAGAGTTGATGCTCGCAGATCGCTCGTTGAAAGAAGTAACTGGCGGGATCGACGACTTGCTTCGGATCGACGGCGACGAGCACTTCCAAGGCTTCCTCGTACAACTGCCGCTGAGCCAAAAAACGTCCGACAGACAGCCGCAGATGCTGCCGAGCGAAGTTGGTCATCGCATCGGTTTGCGGAATGATCTCGCGCGGCCAAGTGGCGATCGGAGTCGCTTCCTGGCAGGCGTCCACGATCTTCTTGGCATCGGCATCCGCCGACGTCAACGTGCGGATGACTCGTTGGAAAATGTCTTCGGTGGTCAGCGGCGTTTCGCCGAGCGTCCACTCTTGGGCAACTCGTTCGAGCACGGCTTTATCGGTGACGCCCCGTTCGGCGACCCACTGTAAAGCTTGCGTCCGCGCATCCGCAGCGGCTGGCGGAGCAAATACCGCGTCGGCCGCCGAGACGTTGGCAGCCATCAACGGCAACACGAGCCACAACGAAAACCATGTCGCTCGATTGAAGAACAGCGACACGTTCATCATCACCCGGACAACAGCGCTTTCCGGAGGCACGACCTGCGGCCTGGAAGCGACCTGACCGCCAGCTCGAAAGTGGGAGCCAGTTCCTGAGTGAGCGGACGCGGAGATGGGGGGCGAGACTTTGAGCCGGTGGACCGCGGCCCACTGGCGAACCGAATTGGATGCTGGGTGATTCATTTGTTTTTCCCCTTCACCAAATCGGACGTCGCCTGCTGAATGCGCGACTGGCGTCCAGAAAGCTGCTGGAGTTGTTGCACCGATTCGTCTTGCGTGGCTTGTTCGCCTTCAAAGGTACGGCTGAGCTGCTTCGTGCGGCGGTTTACTCGCAGTTGCAGCGAGCGGAGCATTTTCAGCTCGGCAAGCTGATCGACCAGCGGTTGCGATTGTTCTTGCTGTTGTTGCTGCTGCTGTTGTTGCTTCTTTTTCTCTTCGTCCGATTTCTCCATCTCTTTTTGCAGGGCTTCGATCAACTCTTCGAGGGCTTCGATCACATCCTTCTCGACTGCCTGCGTTAGTTCGCCAACCTTCGCGTCGCGCAGCCAGCCGACGAGCGATTGCACGTCCTGCCGGATGCCGGCGACCGATTCCGGGAACGCGATCGACGAGCCTTCTTCTTTGAGCAAGATCAACGCCTTGTCCGCATCGATCAGGATTTCCTGCTCCCCCTGAGCCAGCTTCACCGCGCGAGCTTGAACGGAAGCCTTCTCCGATTCGCCCCCCTTCGAGAGTCGCACGGTGTCGTGATAGATGATGAGCTGCGCGGCCAACATCTTTTTGAAACGAGCTTCCAGCGCGGCCAGCATCAGTTTTTGTTCTTCTTCGCGAAGCTGCCGCAGGATCTCTTCAATCTTTTCTTTGGCTTCCATCAACTTCTTGATCGCGTCGTCTTGTTCCTTCGAGGCGTCGTCCCGCTTCTGCTTCTTGAGTTCCTCGATCGCCCGCTGCATCGCGTCGCGCGACTCTTCGAGTTGCTTGCGGCCGGGAGTCTTTTGCTTCTTCGGGTCGTCCTGCTGTTGGCCGTCTTGTTGACCATCCTGCTTCTGTTCACCCTCCGGCTTTGGCATTGGTTTGCCGTCTTGAGGCTGATCATCTTGCGGCTTGCCTTGCTGGCTCTTGTCGGGCTTCTGCTCCGATGGTTTGCCATCTTTGTCTGACGGCTTTGCTCCATCCTTGGGCTTGTCGTCCTTGCCCATATCGGAGGGCTTTCCGTCTTTGTCCTCGGGCTTCTTGTCGTCAGCCGGTTTCTTATCCTTGTCATCGCCCGGCTTCTTGTCGTCGCCTGGCTTCTTGTCGTCACCCGGTTTCTTGTCGTCACCCGGTTTGCCGTCTTTGTCGACCGGCTTCTGATCGCCGTTCTTGGGGTCTTTCGATTCCGAGCCAGGCTTTTGAGTTTTCGAATTCGGGGGAGCTTCGCCGTTCTTTTCGGCGTCTTGCTTGTCGATCTTTTTGCCGAGCTTGTCCGCTTCCTTAGCGATGTCGTTCTGCTTCTCGGCGAGCCTCTTGGCATCGTCGCCCCGTTCGGTGCCGGCGCGCGCGTCTTTCTCTTTACCGATCAGCTTGTTGATGTCCTTGAGCAGCTCTTGCAGCCGCAACTTTTCTTTTTCGATCTCCGAGCGGCGATCCTCGGACTGCAACAGGTCGAGCAGGTTCTTGAGCTGCGAGACCAATTCCTCTTGCCGTTCAATCGCTTCGCCGAGCTGCGGCTGTTCTTTGTTGAGCAGCGCGTAGATCAATTGCATCTGATCTTCGACGCGGGTCTCCTGGGACTTACCGAGCGCTCGGAACAGCAAGTCGGCCCGTTCGGGATCTTGCTTGCGGAGGATCTCCGCCATCTGTTGCAGCGTGAGATTGAAGCGTTTGTAGCGTGCCTTGATTGCGTCCTGATCGTTGGCGAGGTTGGGCTTTGGCGGCAGGGGAGTCTCTTGCGCGGAGACGATTGCTGGGATGAACAGCGCGGCCAACAGAAGCAGCATTGAAAATTGAAAAATGAAAATTGGAAATTGGAAATTGGGCCGTTTCAAACGTGGCCTTTTCGCCATTTTGCAATTTTCAATTTCCAATTTCCAATTTTCATTTCCCTTCGTCATCGGAAAGCCCTTTCAGTTCTTGAATGCGGCGTTTCTTCCGTTCGGACTTGGTGCGGTCTTCGAGTTGCTGCTGTTGGTCAATGATCGACTTGAGGAGTTCGATCGCTTCCTGGAATGTCTCCAGCCTCTGCATTTCCTTGAGAATCGTGTCCATCTGGTCGAGCATCGTGCCGATCTGGGCGATGGATTCGTCCAATCCCGGCAGCGGATCACGGCCATCGTCGAGCAGCAGCTTGAGCGCCCCCAGCGATTCGTCGACCGCAGGATAATCGTCGGCGTTCAGCCCGTGGAGAGGTTTTACGATTTTCTCGTCGATTCGCTCCAACATTTGAGGCGTGTGAACCGCGTTGTTGATGAGCTCTTCGCGGATGTCCCGGAACGATTCCTCGACGGAAATTGTCTCGGTCGAGTTTTTGCGAATCGCGTGCAGCGACCGAATCACGCTGGCGATCACGCCGGTCATCGCCTCGGCCGCCTTAGCCTTTTGCTCGGCGGGGAGCTTTGCCGCGTCGTCCGCTTTCGAGCGATGCAGGATCAAGTCCGATCGCGTTTGTTTGACTTCGGAGATGATCTGCTCAAAGCGTTTCCGCAAGTTGAGTTCGCGCTGATAGAGCAGCGACAGCAGTTCTTCGTTGCTGACGATCTTGAACGTGAACTTCTGGCTGCGAGAGACGTGCGGGCCGTTCAAGTTGTCGGCATCCTCGGCCACGACGGTCAGCGTGAGCTTCTGCCCAACCGTGAGATCCATCTTCAGGATTTCAAACCGCTCGGTCGGATCGTCGTCATCGGATTGCAGCTTGAACTCGCGCGGCTCTCCGTTCGGAGTTTTCGTCAGCGAGCGTGTCTCCCACGGTTCTTTGTCATCGATCTGAAATTCAAAACGTGCGTCCTTGATGCCGTGGTCATCGGCGATGAGCGCGGCGACCGGGATCTCCGCCTTGCGAGTGACCGATGTGCCGATCCCTTGAAGTTCCGCCGCGATGCTTGGCGCGCTGTCGGCGATGCCATGAATCGTGATCCGAGCCGGATCGGCCCCGACGATGTCGTCGGTGTCTTCGAGAAAAATCTTCAGCGCTACATCCGGCGGCATCGCGAACGGTTTGCCGAGCGGCGTATCGAGTTTTGCGAATCGATCTTTCGCTGGTTCGGTCACTAACTCCGTGAGCACAAACGGCAGCACGATCTCGCGACGATCCACATTGAAGAATCTCGCAGCGCGGTCGCCGGAAATCGGCTCGACTTGCAGAGTTTGTCCGTCAGCGGATCGAGTTGTCAGCGACGCCTCGGTCGGAGAGAGCGTCAATTCATGCGGCCCGTATTGCAGCCGAGCACGCACGAGCGGCTTGTTGGCTTTCGCTCGCAGCAGAAAATCGGTCTCGACCGGCAGCGACATCTGAGTCCCTTGAACCGAGACCGTTTCGCGCACCGGCTGTTTCGTTGCCTCATCGAGCGTCACTCGCTTCGTGTGTTCCGGGAACAAGCACTCGGCCGTGAGCACATCGACGCGCGGCGGATCAACGACACGCACGCGATACGCCTCGCGATTCGTGAAATCACCGGCCGTCACCCAAAAGTCGGCATCGTCCAAGAGGTCATCAATCGCGTGCTTGAATCGCCGCTCGCCAGCCGCAAAGCAGGTCGCTCGGCCGTAACCGCGACCGCCTCCGAGCCGATATTGAAGATCAACTCGTTCGGGGACTTTCTTACCGGCCGGCACATCGAACAGCAGCACGAGATCGCTGCCGCGCGGATGCTTGTATTCCCCTCCGACGAAAGTCTTCACGCGATCGCCCGGTTGAGCCAACACGGTCGCGATGAGCTCCACTTCACGCGGCCAATACGTGTCTTCGAGCCCAACGTACCCCGCTCGCCACCGAGCAAACGCTTGCGGACACATCACCGCGAACGAGATCAACGACACAATCAACACGCCGGCCATCGTGGTCACTCGCCGCAGCGGGCGACGATCAAACACTTCCCCCACATCAACCGACTTCAACGCAGATACCGCTTCGAGCATCGTCCGCTCGAGCATGGCCGAGGTCAGAGCTGTATGCGATTCCGTCTGCCCCGCCGATTCAACCGCCGTCACTAGCCGGTCATTCAACTCCGGGAAACGCTTCTCCAAGACGAGAGCCAGCGACTTCGTCCGAAAGCTGCGAAACACTCGGAACACGATCAGCACCAGCACAACCGCCGTCATCGTTCCGATCACCGCAACGTCCAACGCAACTCGCAACCACCGCGCCGGCTCCAACCGCCGCACTGAAAATACCGCTGCGTCAAAGCCAAGGCTGAACCAGAAGAACAACCCGACGGCTACGATCGCCAGCGCGATCCCTTCCCACAACACGTATCGCCGAATGCGCGACCTCAACTCCGCGAGGATCGCTTCGACTTCGGGAGGAAGTTGGATGTGCTCGAACATGATGGCATCCTACGCGAGCTTCAAGAGTTTCCGAGTCAACCACTCCGCCGACAACAGGCCAACTAACGCGTACATCACCCAGTCACGATCCCAAAGCGTTCGCAGCCGCTCATCGACCAAGAATTCTTCGCCGTGATTGGGCAGCAGTTTTGGTAACGCGGCGGCAGTGTTTTCATCCAGTTGCAAGTACGCCCCGCCGGTTTCGTCGGCCAGGGCGCGGAGCAGTTGGACGTTTTGCCGAGCGTTCGCGGTTTCCAAGTTCGGCAGAGAAACATCCAATTTCTCAGAGAGCTTGTCGGTCGAGTCGGGGATCGTCAGTTCCAGGCGGTATGTCCCCGGCAAGCTGAGCCGAAAATCGCCAACGAATTGACCCGGCCGTTGTCGATCGGGCAGCAGCTTCATCGGTGGCAGCAGCGGGCGGCCGGAAGGATCGTAGATGTCACAGTTGACTGACTCGGCGGTCAGCGGTTGGAACTGAGCATCGCTGAGCAACGCTCGCACATGCGCCGTCTGGCCGAGCAAGTACTGATTCCGTTCGAGCAACAACATGCCGCGCAGCGTGCCGCGTTTGAGCCGCGTCGTGCTGAGTTCTCGAATCGCCTTGGTCCAGAAGCGATCGAAGTAGTCTTCGTCGATCGCTCGCAGCCGCCAGAGCTCACCCGCTCCGAGATATAGCGTGCGGCCCGATCCGTAGAACTGTGACGCCAACCAAATCGGAGCTCCGTAACTGGTCTCGGCACGCGGGTCGGTGAAGTTGGCGTAAACGGTCGCTCCTGCTTTTGAGCCGGCGGTCGGATAACACCGATAAATGCCGGGGAACTCTTTCCACAGGAGTCCGCTGCTGATCGGATCTTCGGTCAGCAACAAGAACCCCGCTTCGAGACCAGCTCGCGAGAAGCCAATCGGCCACGCGGCGGGGCCACTCGCATCGGCGAGCAAGTCGGACGCCAGCGAACTGAGCGTCACCGGACACAGCTCTTGAATCGGCTTCACTTCCTCGCCGCCGCTGGCCAGCGACGACGTGTTGACGTCCCCCGCGACGAGGATCAACCCGCCCGATTGCGCGAAGACCCATTCACGCAGGATCGACTGTTGCTCCGGAGTGACCTTGCGCCAGTCGGGATCGAAGGCCACGATCACGTCATACAGAAACAACTCTTCGCGAGTCTTCGGAAACTCAAATAGCAGCTTGTTCGATTCTTGGCTGACCGCCGTTCCGACATCGGCCGTTTGCAGCAGCACATCGACTTCAATGGCTTTGTGCCGGAAGAGCATGTTCTTCAAGAAGACGTAATCGCGCATCGGCCCGCCCGCGAACAGCAGCACTTTCGTCTTACGATCAGTGACGCGAATTGTCTTACGACGTTCGTTGTCGGTCTCGCTTAGTTCATTGGTCTTCACGGCCGGCTTCGCTCGCAGCAGGTACTCGACCGAACCAGTCGTCGCCGGGTTCTGTTGAAACTTCACTTCGATCGGCACACCGTTGTCCGCCAGCGCGAGTTCTTTCGATTCCACTAAACTCGGCTCGGACGTTTCCCCTTCTGGTCGCGACAGCAGTTCGACAACCGCACTCTTCCCGGCAAGCCCCTCGGCCTGGACGAATGCAGTGATCTCAAACGGATCGCCGAGATGCGCATCGGTCGGAGCCTGCACGCTGGCGATCGACAAGTTGACGGGCGGCTGAGTCCCGCCGACTCCGACCGTGACCAACCGCGTCTTCGACTGCGCCGCGAAGTGACTCGCCGCCGACGGATCAATGCCGGCGTTCGCCGCACCGTCCGAGATCACGATCACACCGGACAACGATTTGCCAGTGACCTGTCGCACGAGTTCGAGCACCGACTCACCGAGCCGAGTCTCAACCCCGCGCGGTTTCAAGATCTCGTCCCAATTGGGGCCGCTCGCTTGTGGGGCAGGTTTGTTACCTGCCTGTCCCTTGCCGTCAGCGTTCTCCTGGCCGGGCAGGCTGGAAACCTGTCCCACGACGCGGGGATCCTTCGAGCGAAACAACCAATGCGGCCCGGCCTGAGTCGAATCAAACGTAAACACACTGACGTCGTGGTTGCGCTGCAACTCCGCGATCATCGGCGAGCGTTCCAACAACTCGCGCACCGCGTCCGCCCGTGGTCGAGCCGGCTTGGCCTCAGCACCGCCTGACTTCGCCGAGTCAGCCTCATCAGGCGAGGTCTCCGGCAACTGCATCGACAGCGATGTATCCACCGCGATCGCAACTCGCGAAGGCCGAAACGAAGTCGTTTGAGTTCGCTCTTGCGGATTGACCGCAATCGCAATCAACCCGCCCCACGCCCCCAACCGTAGGACGAGCAGCCACACCTTCCAAGCCGGATGCAGTTCCTGAGTGTCTCGCAAATACAACGAGACAATCCAAACGACACCAATCACCGCCAACGCCAACCAGCCCAACCACACCAAGGGACTGCTCGGCAAATCGACTTCCCACGCCATGCGCGTGTCAGCCGCCAGAGTCGCCAGATTGAGTTCGGTCGTCAGCATTGGTTCGTTTCCCTCTTCATCTTGCCGAGGGAATGGGTCTGTGGTGATAGCTCAATCGGTACGCCATGAATTGTTCGGCGAGCAGCAGCACGGCCAGCAGCATGAGCAATGCATCGCGGACTTCGCTGCCAATGTCTCGGCCCGCGATCCAAGAGAACTCACCCGGCTCTTGAATGCTGACTCGAATTTTCTCGCCAATCTGTTTGCGAATCAGTTCGGTCGTCGCCAGCGACAAGTCGCTCTCGTCGGCCGGGAAGTTGTAGGTGATCCACCGCTCGAACGGGACTTGATTCAGGTCGAGCAAGCGGACTCGGTAAAGGCCGGGCAAGTCGGTGTCGCGGAATGTAGCCGTGAGTCGAAGTTGAGCAGCGGGCGTCGTCTTCTCCGTCTCGTTCGGATTTCGGGTTTCGGATTTCGGATTTCCCGCATCGGGCGCGGCTTGCAGACGGATCGTCCGTTCGCCCGCCGGATCGGGGACGACGATGTCGATCATGTCGGTGAACTCACTGGGATTCAGCGACAGTTCAATCGGCTCGCCCGCAAGGCGACGTTCGAGTTGGCGATCACTGCGAGCGATGTGTTTTTGCAGTTCCAGTTGCAGCACGACATAGCTGGCGTACTTGGCCCAGTTGTTCCAGGCCGGGCCGCAAGTCGTCAGGCAGGTGATAACGTTCCCCTTGCCGAAACGATGATGAAACATCAGCGGCTGCCGATTGCGGAGCGTTGCGATCGTCTGCACTCCGTCACCACGAGCTTGATCGTCGCGTGGCCAACTCGCGGCGGCCGGAAAGAATTTCGCCACGCGAGTCACATCGAGATAGGGGTTCTCTTGCCCTTCAAACACTCGGAAGATCGGATGCGATACCAGCACGAGGTCCGGGCCGGAGTCCTCGACGATCGGCAAGTCGCGCGGAGCCGTGTCGAGCGGCACGGGGAACAGGCCTTTGCCCTCTTTGAACAACGACTCGTTGTAGAACGCTGTCTTGACTGACGGCCCGACGAACCACGCGAGGCCGCCACCTGCCGTGACGTACTTCTCCAGCGGATCGAGCGCATCGGCTGGGAAGTCGGCGACATTCAGCAAATAGATCGCTTGAAACTCGTCGATCGGACGCCGACGCAAATAATCGACCGTCTCGATCTGCGGAGCGAACCCGGTGATCCGCGGATCGGCCGCCAAAGCATCGACGACATACGAGCCTTCATCGCCGCTGGGATCGCCGTCCACGATCAAGACCTTGTGAACCGCCGATGTTTCAAGTGCCAACAGCCGCGAGTTGTCCTCCGACAGCGGATCCCCTTCGAGACTGACACGCACGTCGTGCTTCTTCGGCGTCTCGAACACGAGATCGAATTCCCGCTCGACCGACTCGCCCGCTTCGATCTTGTCGAACGTCAAAGTCATCGGCAGCTTCTGACCGTCTTGATGCACGCTCAATCGGACCTCGGTCGCGGCTTGCTCGGAAAAATTCTTGACGGTGACTCGCAGTCGCACGGGCACACCGGCCGCCGCGACTTGCAGGTCGCCGGACAAATCGGTCACCGCGAGATTCGCGTGCCGCTGCTCGACCGTCTTCACGAAGTTCAACGTCACCCCGGCCGCATCGAGCACCTCAGCGGCAGATGACATCGCCTTCTGATCCTGCCAATCGCGCTGCCGGAAATCAGACAGCACATGCAGATGCTTGATCGCTCCGACATCTTCCTTATCTCCGAAGAGCGTCCGCGCCGCCGTCAGCCCATCGACCAGAGACAACGCTCGATGCGACGGCTTGAGGTTCTCCAACTTCGTATCGAGTTCCGCGACGAACGATTCGCTGACATCCCGCTGCGAAAACACCGGCTGCTCCGGATTCGACAGCAGCACGAGACTAAAAATCTGCGTCCCCGGCCGCCGTGAGCCTTCCGCCACCAACTTCTTGATGACCGACACCCCTTCACCAAACGCCGTTGTGTCCCCAATCCGATCGCGCATCGAGCCGCTGTCGTCCAGCAAAACCATGTGATGCGTGCGTGCCCCGCGAAACACCGACAACTGGCTTGGATCCAGAATCAGCCGAGCAATCAGCAGCATCAACCCCAACACCAACAAGATTCGCAGCAGCAGCAGAATCAACTGCTCGATCAGCACTCGGCGACGATTGCGTTGCTGGCTGGCCAGCAGGAATTCCATCGCTGCGAATCGGACCCGTCGGAACCGCAGCCGATTGATCAAATGAATGATGATCGGCGCGGAAATCAGCGCCGTGCCGGCCATGACAAAGCCAGGATTCAGAAAATGTTGCAGCAGCCAAGAAGGCATGAGGGGCGAAGTCCGAAACCCGAAATCCAAAACTCGAATCAGCAACGCAGGCGGAACAGTAATCGTGACACGGATCAGCCGCAAACGCTTCGTGCATCACAATCTCAGTAACCGCACCACGTCTCGGTTGGCATTGTCGCAGACACTGATACAACGTCGCTGCCGATTGGCCGACGTGAACCTCCGCGCGAGTCCGTCCCATGCAGATTCAATGCCCTCATTGCCAAGTTGCCATTCAGGTTCTTGACGAGACGCTTGCGGAAGAGACCCTCTGCCCGTCGTGCGGCAGCCGGGTCAGCAGCGCCGAGCGGAACAAGAGCACGCCGCCAATCACACCGCCTGCGAGCGATGGCCGAGAAACGACATTGCTTCCCGCCTCACCGAGTGGGCTGCCATTCTCGCCGCCTCCCGCATCGCAATCAGACTCCGCGTCAGCAGTCACGTCCCCCACTGCGCCTCAGCGACCGCCGATGATCGAAGCCTTCGGGCGATTCCAACTGCTCAAGCGGCTGGGGGGCGGAGCCTATGGCGAAGTCTTTTGGGCCTACGATCCGCAATTGGACCGAGACGTGGCGATCAAGCGTCCGCATCAGCGGCGGTTGCCGCCGGAGTTGGCCGAACGGTTTGCTCGTGAAGCGCGATCGGCCGCGCAACTCAAGCATCGGCACATTGTCGGCACCTATGAAGTGGGCGAGAACGCATGGCCGCTGGTGCCGAGAATTTGGTTGCACCACTGGTTGCACCAACTCGTGACTTTTCGGGTGTTTCGCAGTCAACGGCTGTCATTCTGAGCGCATTTGGACAAGAAACCGACTTCGCCGACACGCTCGCCGCAACTGCTGTTGCTGACAATGAAAAACGCCCGTTGTCACTGACTGACAACGGGCGTCCGATTTCGGACTGGCGGGATTTGAACCCACGACCTCTTGCACCCCAAGCGGATGGCGATGGGTTAGAAAGCGGTTCACGCAAGCGAGTTACGAATCGTCGTTCGCGCCGTTGCTATACCGGTTGCGATAGCTCACCGGAAAACGATCACGGGGACGCGGTCGGAGACTCGCCGACGATCAAGGCGGATTCGTTCTCTGCCGGGCTGGCGATGATTGCTTCACTGCCGTTGTCGGATGCCGAGAAGGCGGACGCGGTACGGCGGCTGATGGCGGAGCAAGCGGCCAAGTGACGTCAATGCCGTGGCTGACGTCTCGCCCGCCGTCAGTCGCGGTTTTCATATCTGCGGGCCAAGGGGATATCGGTAATGAAAATCACTAAGCGCAGTGTCTGGCTCGTGGTCGATGGTTCGCGGATCGTGGCGAACGGAAACGACTTTGTGACATGCCTAATGACCGCCAGCAAATTGGGAGTCGAACTGTACGCCGCCGAGCGAGTCGAGACGCTGCTCCCGAAAACGACCAAGCGGCTAATGAAGCAAAAGCCAAAGCGGATTCGCAAATCGGCGTGATGGGAACGATGCGCATATTCGCGCATCCTGACCCCAGCCCCTTCGCTCAAAGGGGCGGGGTCATTGCGCGACTGCATAACCCAGGGCGTGGAAAGCCCCTTACCCCGCGAAGTCGCAGGGGCTTGCGGGGTTTTTGATGATCTCCGTTCTCGGCAGTGTAACGCAGATTACACGTTGCCCGACAGACTGACACGCTCGGCGCGATTTCCGATAAAGTGTGCGCATCGGGTGGCCGCGCTGTTGCAACGGTACGGCTTTGCGACGCCGGCTTGAGTTCGTGGACCTACCGCCACGGACTCGCCGGCTCGGCCCGTTCAACGAACGGTAGGTGCGGACATGGCGGACAGAACGGCATCCACATTTCATTCCAAGGAACCCGAAAAGAAAGGGCGCGTTTGGCCGCAACTGCCTACGCTGGCAGAGCCGCCACAAACAAGCGTCTTTGCGGCAATGGTTGCGTTCCCTGAGATTGTCGCGAACGGATCGTATGCCGGTGGAGGAATTGGGCCGTGGAGCTACGCGCTGCCGACATACGAGAAGGGGCGATACGGCACGCTTTGCATTATGGCGGATTATCTTTGCACGGAAGGCCACTTACCGACCGCAGCGGCGTGGGCGGTCTATTGGTTGGCCAAACACGGCTTGATCGTTGAAACGGGCGAAACCGTCGCTGATGGCGAGTCGTGGTGCGTGACGACGCCAAACTTGCTGGACTTGTGGCGAAAGGAATGCCTGGTTGAATCGCTGGCCGAGTTCCGATCGACGGACAAACGCGACGGACAATCGGACACGCCCAAAAAATCACAGAAAAAATTCAAGCGACGACAGTTGAATGCCCACGGGACGGCGTGCGTCCAAGAGTTCAAGGCATACAAGCGGCGCGGCGACCTTCAATCCATGCTGTACGTCGTGCGGGAATACGTTGCCGAGCACAAAGAACTTTCTGAATCGTCGCTCTACAAAATGCTGACCGACAACAGCGACCAGTGGAAGCCGTGACGCTCCGAAGTGGACACGCTTTGGACACAGTTTGGACACAGCAGCAAAACTCAAAACGACTTTTCTGAAAGACTGCCTGAGTCAGACATGCGTTGTGTATGTCGGCGAATGACTCATTTCAGAAAGTCCTAAACATGCTTGAGACGAACGCTACGACTGGCGAGCCAACAAGTTCGCCAAACTCTCGCCCGATGCCGCCGGGCCGAATGCTGATCGACGTTGATGTTGTGGCGGCGAAGTACGCCGCCGACAAACGGTCGATCTTTCGCTGGGCCGACGCTGGCCGGATTCCGTTCGGGGTGAAGCTCGGTTCGCTCCGCCGCTGGGAGTTGTCGGAAATCGACGCCCATATTGCCAACGGGGTGAAGCCGATCCGCACGATGACCGGGAAGGCGGTGCGAACATGACCCCGACCGAAGGACGTGAACGCGGTGAGAAGCGAGCCGCACGCGGAATCAAAGCGGCGGCTTATGGTCGCGCTTGGGACGTCGCCCGCGATGAACTGCGGTTGCTCGAAACGATGCTGCGGAATCCCGATGTGAGCGTCACGACAGACGACATCGTGGACAACCTCGCAAAGAAGTTTGCAGACGGTGGCAATTGGCGAGCCAGTGTTGTGAAGCGTCCCCAAGCGGCCGGCATTATCGCCACCGATGGCGTTACGAAGTCAGCGCGACCGTCCCGGCATGGTGGCTACACGACGCGATGGAAGCTCACCGACACGTCTGGTGCCGAACGCCGCTGCGATGACCTGCGCGAATACTTCCGCTCGAATCCGAATCGACCGGATGACCCAGCAAACGAAATCAGCCCACCGGCTGTTTGATTAGCCAATGGGCTGATCCCTGTTTTCTCTTTTCAATCTCACAACTCGCCGGGCGAACGTTCCACCGTTCGCCTAGCCTTGTCTTCCAAGGAAGGAAGCCGAATGAATTCTACTTTCAAAGCCGCGTTGCAGTACATCGAACAAGGTTGGTCGGTTGTTCCGATCCCACTCGGCGCGAAGGGGCCGAACTTGAAGGATTGGCCAAAGCTCCGCATCACCGCCGGGGACGCTGCCGAATACTACTTCGGAACGGAATCGAACGTCGGTTTGCTGTTGGGCGCGGCGAGTGGTGGAATGGTTTGCATCGACCTCGACCACGACGTTGCCGTTGAACTCGCCGAGCGTTACTTGCCGCCCACTGGTTTAGTTGCTGGTCGAACACAGCGACCGGGAACGCATCGTTTCTACATCGTCACCGGCGAGTTGAAGTCCAAGTCTCACAAGTTGCCGGGCACTGGCGGGAAACCGACCGTTGAGATTCTGAGCGATGGCCGCCAAGTTGTGGTTGGTCCGTCCGTGCATCCGACCGGCGACGTTTACGACGTGCTCGGCGATGGTGAAGCCGCGACCGTAGACGCGGAAGATTTGTTTGTCGCGGTCGCGATGCTTCACGCTGCTGTGCTCGACCGGCTGGGCCTGCAAGAGTCGCAGCCAACAGAACAGCAAGCGGATCGTCAGCCGAGCGGCACTCCAACAAACCTGCGGCCGGGTGACGACTTCAACGAACGCGGCGACGTTCGCGAACTCCTGCGCCAACACGGTTGGCAGTTCGTTCACGGCGGAGAGAACGAGCATTGGCGACGGCCGGGAAAAGACGTTGGCACTTCCGCGACGTTGAAGGATGGCAAGCTCTTCTATGTGTTCTCGTCTGCCGCTGCGCCATTCGAGCCAAGCCAGTGTTACAGCCCGTTCGGCGTGTTCACGATCCTGGAGCATGGCGGAGACTTCTCTGCCGCGACCGTGGCGTTGCGGGCGGCTGGCTACGGTGACTCGGTCTACAACGTCGATGTTTCGGGTTTAGCGGCTAACGTGACTGCGCCCGATGCCGACGAATTCGATGCCGATGACCTCGACGATTCGACTGACGGGCCGCTGGTGTTTCCGACCGACTGCCTCATGCCATCCGGCTTGCTGGGCGACATCGTCCGCCACAATCTGGAGACGGCACTCTACCCACAACCACAACTGGCACTCGGTGGAGCGCTGGCGCTGCTGGCGGTGATTTCTGGTCGCAAGATCACGGATATTTTTGGAACGCAACCGAATTGCTACATCCTCGCACTCGGTCCAAGTGGCTGCGGCAAAGAACATTCCCGCAAGATGAATAAGCGATTGCTGCAAGCGGCTGGCGGCAAGGCGTTGCTTGGGCCGGAGCGGATCGGAAGCCATCAAGGTTTGATTTCTCACTTGGCGTTGACGTCAAGCAAGTTGTTTCAGATCGACGAGATTCATCGTCTGCTAGAGACGATGTCGAACCCAAGTAAGTCTCCGCATCTCTACGGCATCGGAACCGTTCTGCTGACTCTGTACTCTGCAAGCGATGAACTTTGGGTGTCTGACGGGGTGAAGGACGTTCGATCGAATTACGAAATCTACTGTCCGAATTGCGTTGTCTACGGAACTGGAACGCCTGTTGGATTCTGGGAATCCCTAACGGCCAACAACCTCACCGATGGCCTTGTCGGTCGATTCACGCTCTTTGAAGGCAGCTACATCGACACGCCAAACACACACACTGCGACAGAGATTCCGGCGACGATCGTTGATCGTGTCAAAGCGTGGATCGACCTGACGGCCGGAAGTGGAAACCTGAGTGGGATCAATCCGACCGCGATTGTCCTTCAGCACACGGACCAAGCGCGGGCAAGACACGCTGGCCACCTTCAGAGTATCGCCACACGACGAATGACGGAGTCGCCGTTTCGCGCTGCAATCTGGTCGCGTTCTGGAGAACGGGCCGCCAAGTTGGCGTTGGCGTTTGCTGCCTCACGCTGGGACGGTGCGGGACCGATGCCCGATATCGAACTAGGCGACGTTGATGCCGCCATCGGGCTGAGCAACTACATGACGAAACGGCTGCTCAACCAAGGAAACAGGTTCGTCGCCGAGAACGAATGGGACGGCAAGGTTAAGCGTGTGCTCCGCATCATCGCGGACAATGACGGAATCTCTAAATCGGCACTGTCCCGGAAAACTCAAGGGCTGCCAGAGCGTGAGCGGGATGCCATCATCAAGCATTTGCTCAATACGTTTCAGGTTTTCGAGTTGCCAAAGAAGACAGGCGGACGCACGAAGATGACCTACACGACGCGCCGCCCGACAGCGTTGGCGGTCTGAACTTCTTTCAAATTTGTCCCTCATGCGAAAGGGGGAGTCATGTAGAAAGAACTAACGCTCTCCCTGCTTTGTGCAGTTCTCTCAACCTTTTCGCAGGGGGCCGATTTGAAAGAAGTTTGGAACGAGAACCCTGAAAAAGCCGAAGGATTTAAGACAAACAACTTCTTACTACTATCTCTCTATCCTTCCTCTTGTTTCTGTTCTGTCCCCCCTTCTCTAGGGCCGTTGAAGAAAGAAGTCGAACCGCTACCACTCGACCTCGATTGCCCGATTGCTTTTCTCTCGCCTTGCTTGTAGCTTTGGTTACAATCATGCCCAAACAACTGCCGATCACTGACCTGTTGAAACAGTCGATTCAAGACTCTGGTTTGCCGTTCATCGAACTGGAGCGGCAAACGGGCGTCTTGCGTCAAAGCCTGATGAAGTTCGTCCGTGGCGAATCGACGATCCACCTGGACGCCGCCGACAAACTGGCCAGCTATTTCGGGCTGGAACTTGGGCCGGCATCCAAGCCGAAGCGTAAAGGGGTGAAGTGATGGGAAGCGTCTTCAAGAAACTAACAACGCGAGCGCTGCCGGTTGGCGCGGAAGTCTTCACGCGGGCCGGGCAACAGTTTGCACGCTGGAAGCCAGCGAAGGGCAAGACGCGCACGGCCAAGGTGACGACCGGGAGAGATGGTTCGGAACGGATCGTCACCGAATCGGCCACCTACTTCGCGAACTATCGAGACGGGAACGGGTTTGTTTGCGATGTGGCTACCGGTTGCCGTCATGAAGACGCGGCGCGGAGCGTTCTCGGCGAATTGGAGCGACGGGCGGAGTTGGTCAAGTCAGGCGTGATGACCTCGGCCGATGATGTCATCGCCGACAATCAGGCGGTGCCGTTGGCTCATCACTTGGACGCCTATGAAAACTCACTGCGGGCGAACGAAGTTGGGGACACCTATCGAGCCAACGCGATGCGGTATCTGCGCCGGCTGGCTGACGAATGTGGCTTCACGAAGCTGGCGGACTTGCAGCGTGAGGCGTTGGAAGGCTGGTTGACTCGGCAAGCCACGGCACTGCCGAACAAACGCAGCATGTCGGCACGGAGTCGCAACGCGCACCGCGACGCGCTGGTCACGTTCTGCAACTGGTGTGTTGAGAATCGACGGCTGATCGTGAACCCGGTTCAACGTGTCCCGAAAGCGAATGAGAAGCTCGACCCGCGCCGGCAACGCCGAGCACTGACCGGAGTGGAGTTGTCCAAGCTGCTGATCGTGGCTCGCCTACGACCGCTGGCGGAGTTCGGACGCGAAACGGTGACACAGACTCCCAACAGTGAAGCCGGACCCGGCAAACGCAAACGTAGAGCGTCCTGGACGCTCAAGCCGTTGAAGTTCGATGAACTCCCCGCCGCTGTGGAACGCGCACGGGAACGGCTGAAAGACAATCCGACGTTTCTGGCTCGGCAAGAGCGGCTCGGCATCGAACGAGCGTTGGCCTACAAGGTGGCAGTCACGACCGGGCTACGGCGCGGAGAACTCGCATCGTTGACGATCGGACAACTCGACATCGACGGCGACTTTCCGCACGTCACGTTGAAAGCGGCCGACGAAAAGAACCGGCAAGGGAATTCGATCCCGCTTCGCCGCGACGTGGCCGACGAACTGCGGGAATGGGTGGCGAGCCTGTCCGGTTGTGGGGCCGGCTCGGCGGACGTGCTCGCCTTTCGTCGTGATGCTGTCCCGGTGGAACTGCCCGCTTCAACGCGACTGCTCAAAATCCCGAAAGCGTTCTGCAAGATTCTCAACCGCGACTTGAAGGCGGCCGGCATCCCCAAGCGTGACGACCGAGGCCGCACGATCGACGTTCACGCATTGCGGCACACGTTCGGCACGATGTTGAGCAAGGCCGGTGTCTCGCCAAGAGTCGCTCAAGCCGCGATGCGGCATTCGAGCATCGACCTGACGATGAACGTCTACACGGACCCGCGCTTGCTGGACGTGCAAGGCGCGGTTGAATCGCTGCCGTCGATGTCCGACACGTCCGATCCCGCACAGAACCGGCAACGCATGGCCGCTGGTGCCGAAAGTTTGGTTGCTATGCCGGTTGCAATAACCAGCATCATTCCGAGTGTTTCACAGTCAACGGCTGTCACTCTGGACGCATTCAGAGACAAAGCCGACTTCGCCGACACGCTCGCCGCAACTGCTGTTGCTGACAATGAAAAACGCCCGTTGTCACTGACTGACAACGGGCGTCCGATTTCGGGCTGGCGGGATTTGAACCCACGACCTCTTGCACCCCAAGCAAGCGCGCTAGCCAGACTGCGCTACAGCCCGTGAAAGATTCAGTTGGGGCCTAAACTGTGAATCGTCGTCTTGAGGCCTTGCTGATAGCGGGCGGAGTTATCGCTCCGCATGTCTTGAATTACAAGCGCGACGCGCGGCTTGTGCGAAACGGTTACGACGAGTGGCTCGTGTTGGTTTCGTGGGCCGAGCTGGCGGAGCGTGAATACGGAAGTTGATGGGCACGAGCCTGGCGTTGGTTCTTTAGACGCGAGTCGCCTTCGACTTCTTTGAGTTCTTCACGGACCTCTTCGCGAGTCATCAGCAACGATCGTTCGAATCGCCAGCGCTGCCAGCCGTAGTCCAAGAGGCCGAAGGCCAGGAGTGCGAACGCGACTTGCGAGACGAGTTGCAACGCGCTGGAGGCTAAGCCCGCGAACTGGCCGGGGAAGTCTGTGGTGGAACTCGAAGTTGCGTTTGGCAAGAACTGTGCGAGGGTCATCGCGCTCACGCCGGCAACGACGGTCAGCTTCAGCAACATTCCCAGAGCGCGGCCGAAGGTCGCTGAAGAGAACAAGCGTTGAAGTCCTGACAACGGCGATATGCGGGTGGCTTGTGGAGCCAGGTTGTTCCAGCGCCAGTGCCAGCCGACCTGTCCGAAGTGGGCCAGCAGGATCGCGGAGGTGGCGATCAGCAACGGCCAACTGGCCGTCGCGACGAATCGCCAGGACTGTTCACGGAGTTGGCTGAGCACAGCGGTTGAGTGTGGCGTCTCGCCAGCGTCTTGGAATGTGGCACGCAACCACGAACTGGCGCGGTCGGCAAAGCTGGCGAACCACCAGCCCAGGACGATCCAAATCGACAGGGCGCGTGCAGCGACGAGCAGTTCGGTACTGCGCGCGACCATGCCGTCCTCGCGAGCTTTTCGGCGACGACGCTCGGTGGGACGTTCGGTGCGGGAATCGTTGGTGTCGTCGAACAAGGCCATGCGAAAGACTCTGGGAATCAGCGGGACGGGGAGACATTGGTCGTGGCCGCGATTCCGTCGCGGACGTAATCGGCGACCGTTTGCTGAATACCGGATAAGTTCAGAGTCAGCACGATCACGGCCGCGACGGAGCGGGCCGTATTTCCGAGTACGGTGGAAACTCCCGTCAGTCCGGCTGCGCTGAGCAAACCGAGCGCGAGATTGAGCAACGCCATCGTCGCCAGGGCCGGCGCGATCAACAGCAGGGCGAGTTGGCTGGACTGTTGTAGAAACTGTGCGGCGACGTTGGCGTCGAGCAGTCCGGTCGTCGAACCGATCGGATGGCTGCGAAAGCTGTCCGCTAAGACTCGCACAACCTGGAGGTGTCCATTCACGGGCGAGCACAGCAGGAAGGCTGCCGTTCCCCACAGAGTGAGCCAGCGCGTGATGGGTGAGCCGGCCAACGGATCGTCATCGTCCTCAGAGGGCAGCGCGTGTTGTTGGTCGAGCAATCTTCCAGCCAGTGGCAGCACCCAAAGAATCAACAGCGATCCGCAGCCCAGCAGGAATCCCACACTGAACTCGGTCGCCACAGCGGGGACGAACGTTGTCGCCTCGAAGGTCGTGAACTTCGGCGAACCGACCAACGGCGCGAGCAACAGCGACAGCACGATTGCCAAACCGATGCGGATGGTCCACGGCAGGATGGCTCGGCCGAGCAGCGGGCCGACCGACAACAAGCCGCCAATTCGCGATAACACCAGCGCGAACGTGACGAGTTGCCCCGTCCATGGCGAGACCAGCACGGTGATGTCAGCAACAGTGAATTGCGGCATGACATCACCCACCGTGCGGAATGTTTTCGATTAGTAGCCGCGAGAATTCCGTCAGTCGTGACGCCATCCAGGGGAGCAGCGCTGCTCCGGCGAAGACCGCCGCGAAGAGTTTGGGAACGAAGCTCAGCGTTTGATCGGTCAGTTGCGTCGCCGCTTGAAACACGCTGACGACCAAGCCGACCAACAGGCACACCGCCAGCAATGGACCGGCGAGTTGCAGCGCCAGCCAGAGCGATGAGCGGGTGAGTTCGGTTGCTTGATCGGGTGTCATATCAGAGGTCTGAGGTGTTGAGCGGTCAGACGCTAGCCGCCGGTTTTTTTGAACGACCGGCGGCTAGCGCCTTGCCGCTCATTTTTTTCAATGCACGCTGGCGAGCAACATGCCGACGGTGAGGAACCAGCCGTCGATGAGCACGAACAGCAGAAGTTTGAAGGGCAACGCAACGGTCGAGGGCGTCAGTGTGGTCAGGCCGAGTGCGGTCAGCACAGACGCGATCACGAAGTCGATGACGAGGAACGGTAGGAACAATTGAAAGCCGATCAGGAAGCCGGTCTTCAATTCGCTCAGCAAGAACGCGGGGAGCAGGACGGTGGTCGGGACGTCTTCGTAGCCTTGAGGTTCAGGGGTGTCGGTTTCGCCCGCACGTTGGCGTTGCAGATCGAGCAGCATCCAGACGCCGTCGGTGTTGCCGGCCGTTTCAATTTGGCCGCTCATGAAGCGGCGAATTGGAGCGAGCAGTTTCGGCAAGGCTTCTTCGAAGGTTGCCGCTGTCGGACCATTGGCCGATTGAGCGTAGGGTTTCCAACCGGTCTCGTAGGACTCCTGCCATACGGGAGCCATGACGGTGAAGGTCAGGAACATGCTCAAGGCCATCAAGACCTGATTGGGCAATACCTGCGGCGTGCCGAGCGCTTGTCGCAGCAGACCCAGCACGACCGAGAAGCGGACGAAGCAGGTGCTCATCAGCAGAACGGCGGGGACGAGGCTCAGGACCGTTGCTCCGATGAGCCACGGCAGTGAGGCTGAGATAGATTGCGGTGATACCAGTTGGCTTGGCTCCAGAGATGCGCCTTCTGCGGCGAGCGTGGCTGATCCCGCGAGGGTGAGTGCAGCGAGACAGACAACGCTGCGAATCATTTGGCGCAGCGTGGAATAAGATCGTTTTGACTTGGGATTACGGCCATCAGCCATCGGCCATCGGCGATCAGCCGGACGATCAAGGTTCATGGTCGCACCTCCGGCGAGAAGGAGGGATGGGTTCCGATCGTTTGTCGTGCGGCCAGACGTTCTTCGAGTGACGAGGCGGTGCTGGGTGGGCGGATCGAGGGCTTTGTTCCCGTCGGCTTGCGCAGCAGCGAGCGGAATGTTTCGACGAGTGATTGATCGCGATGAGTCGCATGACACAATCCGGCGAGGCAATCGACTTCGACCGGGTCAGTGATTTCGGCAAGTGTTTGGAGACCGTATGGCGAGAGGCTGAGCAGCAGCACTCGTGCTCCACTTCGCGCCAGCACAACCGACGTGCGAGTGTCGATCGCTTTGCGGCCGAGGATCTCGAAGGCTTCGTTGGGCAAGCCTCGCGCGGTATTCGGCGAGCGTGATTTCAACCATCTCGCGCCGAAGACGATCAACCCGACAACGAATAACAACGGCCAAAGGGTCGCCGACCAGCCGGGCCGATTTGCCGCGGCGTCACCGTTATCTGGCTTGGCGGAACGTGGCGTCAACGGGATCGAGGTGGCGACTTGCGAGTCCGGTCGTCGTGCAGTGCTCGGTCGAACTTCGTTTGACCAAGCAGGCTCAGTGCTGTTGGAGCGGTTATTGCCTGCGAGGCGAAACGGTGTTTCTAAAAGTTCCGGCGGATCGTTGCCGAACAAGGTCGATGGCGTGCGTTCGTCAGCGAAGGTCGTGGGAAGTCCGATCGCGAACCAGGCGACCATCACCATCAGCAACTCAACGATCCGCACTCCCAGTTGGCCATCGGCGACGACTAGCTCGCCGCGTGCGATGGGACGACCGGCGGCCAGCACTTCGAGCGGTTCATCGGCCAGTTGATCGAGCTGCAACGAATCACCGATTTTCAAGGGGGTCGTGGCAGAGTCGAGCGCGGTGCGTCCAAACTCAAACGTGACTTCGACCGCGGACGTGTCTTCGGCCCGCAGTTCTGCATCGAGCATGGCGACCCAGCGCTTGACGTCGGGTGTTCTCTCGCGAGCGCGCAACGTGGGCGCAAGATCGTTTGAGCCAACAGTCGCAGTTGTGGCCAGCTTCATGACATCCCTGTCGCCAAGGCGGGCTTCCAGCCAGCTCAAGGGCGCGGTCGTATATGCCGCGCTCAAAAAACGGTCAATCCCGAAGCGGACTATTGGCGGTCACAGACCCTCGAGAAGACGCTGGCTCACACGAATGACGCGGCAATCGCGTTCGAGAGTCGTTGAAACGACGCCTGGCTTTCGCCGAGCGGCTGCGTCGTCAACATCAGAGCAAACGAGTTGCTCTCCGGGTCGATCCACAGCAACGTGCCGGTCGAGCCCCAATGGCCGAACGTCGCCGGGCTGAGGAGATCGCCGAACGAGTTCGAATGATTCGCCCACTGCAATCGCCAGCCGAGCCCCCACGGTCGGAAACGCCGCTCCTCGTCCGGGACGTCCTTCATCGGCGCGAGTTGATTCCGAGTCGCTTCAATCACCGTGGCCGGCGCAAGGAGTTGCTTCTCGCCGATTCGGCCTCCGGTCAGCATCAATTGCGCAAACAGACCCAAGTCCCACGGAGTTGTCAGCAGCCCGCCCCAGGGTGCTCCGAATTGCCGCCAGTAGCGACTGTTCCAATTCCAATCGGTCACGTCGGCTTGATCGTCCGCGACGCGAATCTCCGCGATGCGATCAACCGTCGGCGATGAGCCGTTAAACCAGCTATCCGGCGCACCGAGTTCCGTGTCGCGCATCTCCAGAGGATCGAAGAATTCACGCCGCAGGAATTGTCCGCAACTCAGGCCGCTGAGCTTTTCGATGATCGCGCCGAGCAGCGCGATCCCCATGCTTTGATACTGCACCGAGCGGCCGGCTGGAAAATCAGGTGTCAGCTCACACGTGCCGCTCACGAACGCCGAACGTGGCGAGTGCTGCTTGCGCAGTTCGGAGTTGTTCGGGAGCATGTCGGGCAGACCGGACGTGTGTGTCAGCAGATGCCGGATCGTCGTGCCGTGCTTGCCTCCTTTGCCGAACTCCGGCAGGAACTCGGTCACGCGATCGTTGAGCGTCAGTTGTCCCCGTTCGATCAGCAGCATCACTCCCATCGCGACGATCGGCTTGGTGATGGAAGCGATCAAGAACATCGCATCCTGTCGCACCTTCACCGAGTTCGCGGCCACACGCTGACGCCCAAACAACTGCGGCCCCGGAGTGTGTCCGTTCCGAGCGACCAGCAATCCCACCGCCGGCACGACATCGCGTTCGGCCCAATCGCGCACCATCGCCAGCGCGGCGTTCCAGCGAACCGGGTCCAATCCACACTGTTCCGCAGGAGCTTTCGTCAGCAACATCGTGTGACCTCATTGGCGAAGTAGCCTGACTCTCTGAGTCGGGACTGACCGCACGAAACGCCCGACTCGGAGAGGCTGTGAAGTTTTCGTGGAGCACGTTTCCAACGTGCTCGAATATAGGCCGATTGGGCACGTTGAAAACGTGCCCCACGTCATTTATTCACAGCCTCGCAGAGTCAGGTTACGGCGAGACCTCAAAAATTTGGTTGAGCTTTGTGACTTCCAGTGCTTCTCGCACGTCTTCACACGGATTGAGAATCTGAATTGTGCCGACTGTCTCCCTCAGCGACGCGAGCAGTCCCAACAACCCACTGGGAATCAATCGCACGCCGGTCATATCAAACGCGAGCGTCTTCGACTGATTCCGTTTGACCAATTCCGTGATCTGGTCGCGACACGCGGCGAGGTTGATTTGATCCAAGAGTTCACGGCCGCCAAAGCCGACGACCGTCATCTCCCCGTTTCGAACAATTTCCAACGTGGCAAATAAGTCGTCCATGTTTCGATCTCTGCAATGAGAAGTGAATCGAGACTGCTGCGATGTGCGAGGCGGATAATAACGCCTCGCTTCGCCGACTGTCGCCCGTCATTTCTTCGCGGCGATGCGATACAGCGCTTTCTCCGTCCGCACGAACAAATCGGAATCAACGGCGGCCGGCGTCGCCATGATTTGGCCGTCCAACTGATTCGTGGCGAGCAGTTTGTACGTCTTGCCGGGCGCGATCACATAGGTTTGGCCTTCACGGTTGCCGATGAGGATTCGACCGTCCGCAAACAACGGCGACGAACAGAAATTGCCACCCAATCGCTCGGTCCAATTCGTTTGCCCGGTCTTCGCGTCGAGACACGTCGCGACTCCTTTTTCGGCGACGACGTAAAGCTCGTCTCCGATCAGCAGCGGCGACGGCATGGTCGGCGCTTGCTTGTTGAATCGCCAGGCGATCTTCGGCTTGTCGTCCAACGTGACCGCCAGAATCTCCGGCTTCATGAAACTGGTGCCGATGAAAACCATCCCATGACCGACCACCGGCCGCGGCACAATCGAAAAGCCCTGCGCGCCGTAGCTGAGCTTCCACAACTCGCGACCCGTTTCCGGTTCGTAGGCGTACAACCAATCGGCCGCCGGCGAAATGACCACTTCGCGTCCACCGACGTTCGTAATCAACGGCGTCCCGTAGGACTTCTTGAGTTGCGGTTCCGGATTCATCTCACCGCTGCGGTTCGTGCGCCAGGCAATCTTTCCGTCGAGCTTGTTTAACGCCGCGATGGATTGAGTATCGCTGCCGTCACAATGCACGATCAGCAAGTTTCCCCACAACACCGGCGTGCTGCCGGGGCCGTTCTCGTGCTTGAGTTTCAGCTCGCGATTCGTCCACAAAATCTTCTGCGTCTTGGTGTCGAGACACGCGGTTCCGTTGGTTCCGAAATGAGCATACAGCCGTCCGTCTTCCAAAGTCGGCGACGGCGACGCGAACGAATTCAATTGATGCACCGGATCGGGAGACTCGGCCGTCAACAATTCGATGTCGTGGATCAACTTGCCCGACACACGATCCACGCAGACGGCGCGCAGACTCAGCTTGCCCACGATATTCAGCGGCTGCCCCGCAAAGTTGTCCGCCAACTTTTTCGCCTTTTCGACGATTGGCGCTTCCGATTCCACCGCTGTGGTCATCCAGATGTGCTGTCCGTCGATGACCGGAGACGACCAAGCGCGTCCCGGAATCTCCGTCCGCCAGACGATGTTTTCTTTCTCGCTCCAAGTGAGCGGCAAGTCCTTCGCGGTCGAATGCCCTTGCCCAGCCGGACCGCGCCACTGCGGCCATTCGGAGGCGGACACGAATGAAGCACTCACAATCGCAATCAACATCGACACTGCCACGGAACGCTTCACGACAATCTCCTTCAGAGGAATGTGGCGAGTCACTTCGCGTCGTCCGCCCGCTTCTCGAATTTCAGCGCTGCGGAATTCATGCAATACCGCAGCCCCGTGGGCTTCGGGCCGTCTTCAAAGACGTGGCCGAGGTGCGCGTCGCAGCGGCTGCAGACGACTTCGGTTCGAGTCACGAACCAACTGCGGTCACTCACTTCGCCGACACTTTCGGCTGAGAGCGGCTGAAAGAAACTCGGCCAGCCGGTGCCGGACTCGAACTTCGTGTCGGCATCGAACAGCTTCTGGCCACAACAGACGCAGCGATACACACCCGGTTCGTGGTTGTCCCAGTACGCGCCCGTAAAGGCACGCTCAGTCCCTTTGAGGCGTGCGACTTTGAATTGCTCCGGCGTCAACCGCTTCTGCCACTCGGCATCGTCTTTGGCCAGAGGCAACAGACCAGGATCGGCGTCCGTGGTGTCGTTCATGACGGGAACCTTTCGAGCGGCGGCGGAACTGGCATCGCGCGGTGGCCGGCGGGCAAAGACCCCCGCCAGCAAAGCCACGCCGACAACAGCCGCGAAAACGGCAACACGCTTGTGCATGACAGCCCCTCGGACCGGTGGGCAAAATCCAAACGCACTCGATGAAATGACGACGCCGCAGATCGGTTAAGACAAGCTGTCCAAATCAATGCCCGCGTCTCGGCGTTTCTTCCCTTCGGTGGGGCTGCCGTCGCCGGCAACGGCCACGCGGCCGGAATGGTCGAGGAAGATCTTGTCCCCCAGGATTTCGGCAACCACGATCTCCATCGGATTCTTGCTCGTCAGTTCGATCAACGGCCGAGCGCCGCGGTTCAACGCGACCAACCGCTTTTGGATCAGCGACGACAATTTGAAACGGCCACCGACCTTGTTCACGATCGCTTCGTCTTTGAATACGTCAAGCATTCGAGCTCTCCTCCAAGCCTTTCAGGATTTGTACGATCTCGGCCGTCACCCGATCCAAGTCATCATTGATGACCTGAAAACGGTAGCGGTCCGCCATTTCCAGTTCTCGCCGAGCGGTCTGCAACCGGCGTTGTATCGCTTCTTCCGATTCGGTGCCGCGTGCCCGCAGCCGTTTCTCAAAATCCGCTTCGGAGGCAGTGCGAATGAAAATCGTCACGGCCTGCGGATATTGAGCCACGACGTGCATCGCCCCTTGCACATCAATTTCCAACATGGACCAGCCGCCGGAGTCGTGTGCTCGCTGAACTTCCGACTTCAAAGTGCCGTACCAGTTGCCAGAGCCGTGGACCTCAAAACACTCCACAAACTCGCCCGCATCGCGGCGTCGTTGAAATTCGTCTTTGCTCAGAAAGTAATAGTCCTTGCCGTGCTGCTCCTGGTTGCGAGCCGCTCGCGTGGTTGCAGAAATCGCCTTGATCAGCCGGACTTCCATCTGGGCCGCCAACCGGTTGACGATCGTAGACTTCCCCGAACCGCTCGGCCCGGAAAGCACGACGATCCGCCGTTCGTCCACACCGGAGTGCGACGGACCGACGGACGATGATGGGATCGAATCAGACACAGCAACTACTCCACGTTTTGCAACACTTCCCGAATTCGTTCCACGGCCGATTTCATCTCGACGACGCACCGTGCGAGCGACACGTTGTTGGCCTTCGAGCCGATCGTGTTGACCTCGCGGAACATCTCTTGAGTCAGGAAATCCAGCTTGCGTCCCTGCGACACCTTGTCGGACAGAAACGCTTCAAACTGTTCGAGGTGACAACGCAGCCGAGTGATCTCTTCGTTAATGTCGCAGCGGTCCGCGTACATGCTCACTTCGCGGATCAAGTCCGGCTCGCTGACCACGACGTTTGTTCCTTTGAGCAACTCGTGAATGCGATCCAGCAATTTGTCGCGGTACTGCTTGACAACTTCCGACGCGGTCTTCGCGATCTCGTCGAGGCTGCCGGAGATGACCTTCCCGTTGAGCCGCAAGTCGTCCCCCATCGAACGCCCTTCACGCTGCCGAAACTCTTTGAACTTGCCGATCGCCTCTTCCAATTGCGCCTTGAGGATCGGCCAATCTCGCTCCGCGTCGAGTTCCCCTCGGACGCTATCCGTCACGACTCCGGGCAGCGTCAGGAAATTCGCCAAGTCCGCCGGAGCAGCCACCGCAAGCTGACGCGACAATTCTTTCAGTTGATTCCAATACGCCGTGAGCACCTCCGCATTGAGCCGCGCCGCAGACGCTCCGGAGGCAGGCCGGACATCGAATGCGACCGTCACGGTGCCACGCGAAACGTGCTCGCGCACGACCCGCTCGATCTCCCCTTCCAACGCCGCGTAGGCATCGGGAAATCGCGAGGTCACCTTCAGATACCGGTTATTGACGGCGCGGATTTCCACGGCGACGCTCAGTCGCTCGTTCTGCCCCTTCGAGGCTCCGAAACCAGTCATGCTCAGCAACACGCGGCACCCTTTGCAAAAAACTCATCGCCGACTCAAAGAGTCAGGCGATGATGAAATACGAACTCAAGGCTTAGCCAGCACCGCTACTTCGACTCGTCGTCCTTCTTGGTGTCGTCCTTCGGCTTCGCCTCTTCCTTTGGCTTGTCCTCTTCCTTCGATTCGGTCTTCGGGTCGGCTGGCTTAGTGTCGGCCTCAGGCTTCTTCGAATCATCAGACGTGTCTTCAGCCGCCGGCTTAACGGACTTGGGCTTCTTCTTCGGATCCTCATCCTTGCCGACATCATCCGCCTCATCGCCAATAAGTGCGCCAAGACCGGAGCCGGTCTTCGAACCACTCGGCTTGGTTGAGGAAGTGCTCGGCTCTTTGTCCTTCGGGGTTTCAATTCGGTCGGGCAAGCCGCTCGTTTTTTCATCGATGTTGGAACGCAGCACATGTCCGTGGACGCCGGCCAGGATGACCCAAGCGGCGGCGATGCCAATCGTGATGCGTGTGAACGTGTCACCCGCTTTCGTGCCGAAGGCGCTTTGCCCGCCCAGGCCGCTCAACGCTCCGACTAAGCCGCCGCCTCGGCCGCGTTGCAGCAGAATGATCCCGATCAGCACAACGCTGATGAACATGCCCACCAAAGCCAATAACGTCGCCATGAAAACTCCCGCAAGCCGTCGCCAAATGACGAACGGACTTAACCTTTCAAAGTCTGAGCCTGAATACCGGCCTCAATGATCGCCGTGAACGAATCCGCCTTCAGCGCCGCGCCGCCGACCAACGCGCCATCCACGTCGGACTGCGACAACAGTTCGAGTGCGTTGTCTGGTTTCACACTGCCACCGTACAAAATTCGCGTCGCAGCCGCGACCGCTTCGCCATATCGTGACTTCAACTGACCACGCAAAAAAACGTGAGCTTGCTGCGCCTGTTCTGTCGTCGCCGTGACTCCGGTGCCAATCGCCCACATCGGCTCATAAGCGACAACGACGTTGGCCATCTGCTCGGCCGAGACTTGATCGAGTCCGGCCAATTGCTTCGCGAGCACCGCTTCCGTCTGACCGGCTTTTCGATCCGCCAACTGCTCACCGACGCAATAGATCACTTTCAAACCGTGAGCCAATCCGGCCGAGACTTTCTTGGCGAGCAGTTCGTCTTGCTCGCCGAAAAATTGACGCCGCTCGCTGTGACCAACCAGCACCCAACCGCACCCGACGTCCTTCAGCATGTCACCGCTGACCTCGCCCGTGAACGCGCCCTGCGGAGCGAAATAAAGGTTCTGCGCTCCTAATTGAACCGCCGATCCCCGAACCGCTGTACCGATCGGGCTCAAATACGGAAACGCCGGGCAGATCAGGATTTCGACGGCCGCAGACGAAGGATACTTCGCCGCCAAAGCTTGGCTCAGCGCCACCCCTTGGCTCTGCAACAAATTCATCTTCCAATTGCCGGCGACCAGGATTTGTCGCATGAACTTTCGACCTCTCCAAAAACAACAACCTCATCGCCGATGACGAGTTTCAGCCAAAGTCCGGCAAAAGGCGGGCCGCGGATGATGACGGCGAACGGCCTTGAGTTCAACGCCCGCGTCACGATGTTTTCCAGGTACGGCAGTGTCGTCAAGGTGACTCGTAACAGAGCGAGCATGACAAGGTTCTCACGCGAGCCTTGGTTGTTGCGTTGGAAACGATTCTGATTGTCTCCCAAGACAGCGAATTCAGCTTTCGGAAAGTGGAGCTTCTGTGACCATTGCCGCGCCAATCCTCAGCAAGTTCGGGGCAATGAATAAGTCGCAGCGAGCCATCGTCGCGAATACCGATGGTCCGCTGCTGGTCATTGCTGGTCCAGGATCGGGCAAGACCTTCAGCTTGGTTCTGCGGACTCTGAATCTTCTGTTGCTCAAGAAGGCCGAACCGCGAGACCTCGTGATTTGCACGTTCACCGAGAAAGCGGCATTCGAGTTGCGAGATCGCATCTCGGCAGCCGCACGCAAGGTTGGATATTCGGGAGATCTGACCGAACTTCGAGTCTCGACGATTCACTCGCTGTGTCACGGTCTGCTTGCGATTCATCGCCACCGCACCGTCTTGGGGAACAATTTCGAGACGCTGGACGAACTGACTCAACTGCTTTTCATCTTCGACAACTTCGATGAGATCATCGGGCCAGACAGTGGCGGCAAATACTTGACTCAGTGGGCCACGAAGTGGACCGCCATCAAGGGAGCTCAAAGCTACTTTGACAAAATCACGGAAGAGCTGATCAACCCCGACAAGCTGGTGTCGTCGGGCAGCCCGTTCGTCTCCGCGATTGGAGGTGCCTACAAGCGGTATGCCGCGACCTTGCTCGGTAACAACCGGCTCGACTTCGCGCATCAGCAAAAGCTCGTCTTCGAGTTGCTGTCCGATCCGGCCATCGGTGACTCCGTCTCAAGCGGCGTGAAATATCTGATGGTCGATGAGTACCAGGACACGAACTACATCCAGGAGCAGCTTCTTCTGCGGCTCGCGGCGCAATCGAAAAACATCTGCGTCGTCGGCGACGAGGACCAAAGCCTGTATCGCTTTCGGGGCGCGACCGTCCGAAACATTCTGGACTTCCCGGATCGCGTTCCGGGATGCCAGACCATCAAGTTGATCACGAACTACCGTTCTCACCGGCAGATCGTCGCGGCATACGACCGTTGGATGGCATCGGCGACATGGACGGCCAATGGACGTCGGTTCCGATTCAACAAGACGATCAAGCCGGACTCTAAAGCCGAGCATCCCGAATATCCGTCGATCTTTTGCATATCCGGACAAGACCCTGACGACGAAGCGAAACGGTTCGCTGATCTCGTGCAGTTTCTGAACCGCGAGGACGAAACACATTTCTGTTGCTGTGCTTTCGCGGCGGTGACACAATGCGGCCATGAAAACAATCTCCATTCACGAATTGCACGAAGAGACGGATCAGTGGGTTCGTCAGGCCGCTCAGTACGGGGCAATTCTCGTGACCGACAGCGGCAAGACCGTGGCGAAACTCCTGCCGATGGACGAGTCACCTCAGAGGTCATCGTTCAAGGACTGGCAACCGAGTGCGGAATACGCCGCCATCATGCACCGGCCCGTGGGCGGAACGGATAGCACACAGATCATCTCTGAGGATCGCGACCGGACATGATCTACTTCGATTCCGCTTATGTCGCGAAGTTCTATCTCAACGAACCGGGCCAAGCTGCGGTTCGGTCCTGCGCGATCAACGCGGGAGAGGTTGCCACCTGTGCCTTGGCGCTGGCCGAGGTGAATGCCGTTTTCCACCGCAAGCTACGAGAAGGTTTCCTCACTCCCGATGAGGTGGCCATTTTCTACACGGAGTTTGACCGCGACGTGCAGCAAGGCCACTGGAAGTTGCTCCCGCTCACCTCGGACTTGCTCGAACAAGTCGCCAGCGTCTACCGGTTGCTTCCCGCGACGGTCTTTCTGCGTTCCGCCGATGCCTTGCACCTGATTTGCGCCCGCGAGAATGGCTTCACCGAAATCCACACGAACGATCGCCACCTCCTGACCGCGGCCCCGCATTTCGGGTTGATTGGGTTGGACGTGATCGCGAGCACGGGACCGTGACGATGGGCGATTCTTGATGGGCGGCTCAGCGACGATCCACGAGTTCACAAATGACGGCTCCCCATCCAGCATCGGCCGCAGGCACCTTCGAGTACATCGAAGCGAAGATTCGCCGTGATGCCGAGGGGACGACATTCGGTGGCCACTTCGAGTGGCTGTGCCAGTGGTTCTTGGAAAACGCTCCGCGATACCGAGGTCAGTTCGACAAGGTTTGGCTGTGGAAGGATTGGCCGGAGCGGTGGGGAACGGATGCGGGAATCGACATTGTCGCTCGCACGCAGACGGGCGAATTGTGGGCGATTCAGGCCAAAGCGGATCATCCCGACCGCGCGATCCCCAAACGAGAAATCGACTCGTTCCTGTCGGAATCGAACCGTCCACAGTTTGCCTATCGACTGCTCATGGCGACGACGGACGACATCGGGGCCACGGCTCGCCGGACGCTTCACGGACAAGAGAAGCCGGTGGGCCTGGTCCTGCGTGGTCATTTTCTGACGGAAGAAGTTCAGTGGCCGGTTCAGATTGGAGGAACAGCCGCGCGGCTGCCTCGGTGGACGGCACGACCTCATCAAGCCACTGCGATAGAGGCTGTGGTCAATGGGTATCGAGACCATGACCGAGGCCGACTCATCATGGCCTGCGGCACGGGCAAGACGCTCACCGCACTGTGGATCGCTGAGCGGTTGCAGAGTTCTCTCACACTGGTGCTCGTCCCGTCGCTCTCGCTGGTGCAGCAGAACCTTGCCGAGTGGGGCCGACATTCAACGCAGGACTTCGACACGCTCGTTGTCTGTTCGGACGAGTCGGTCGTGCAACGCAACGAAGACACGGCGCTTCAATCGACGGCCGACCTCGGAGTGAAAGTCACGACTGATCCAGAGAAGATTCGGTACTTCCTCGGCCAGCGTCGGAAGCGACCGGCCGTTGTGTTCGCCACGTATCAGTCGTCTGACCGCATCGCCGCCGCATACCGGGAGGGCGAGGCTCCCGCCGAGCCGCGCGGTGGTCACATCACCAACACAACCGGCTCGGCGGGAGCCTCGCCCTCCCGACAACCGAAACCGTTCGATCTGGCGATCTGCGACGAAGCGCACCGTCTGGCCGGACACGCCGAGGGTTTGTTCGCGACCGTGCTGGATGGCAAGAAGATCAAGGCGTCCAAGCGGCTGTTCATGACCGCCACGCCGCGCTACTTCAAGGAGCACGTCAAGCGGCGCGCGGCGGAATTGGAATTTGAACTCGTCTCGATGGACGACGCGCACGTCTTCGGCCCCGAGTTCCACGTCCTCACGTTCCACGAAGCGATCAGCGCGAAACCGGAGCCGTTGCTGACCGATTATCAGGTCGTCGTGATCGGCGTCACCGACCGCGAAGCC